>NZ_CP015030.1:976491-1301988 GCF_011455695.1 Mannheimia granulomatis
GTTTACAAAAAAATTTAAATGCCCTTTAACACATCTTTAAGGAGCGTTTAAATTTTTATTACTATATTGCTACAAGCGGTCAATTTTAATCAATTTTTTGCAATTAACTTTGAGGATCAATTAAATCAATCAGTTTCATCACGACTTCGTCAATTAAATAAGATTCAGCTTCCGTTGAATATTTCGCGCCTCTGGCAGCTAAATCTAATGCTATGACTTGGTGACATAAAATCACACCACTAATTTTGCCTGATTTTGTACTATTGCCATCAATCGCAACCGTTACACTTTGTGAGCGGGCAGCATTTCCACCTATGGAGATCGGACAACAAATTGAAACACCTAATGCTTTATTAAGGACTTGTTCAGATACCACAATAAAGTAATGCGAATTGCGTAATTCTTTACCACTTGTAGGGTCTGGGTCTACATACCAAATTTCGCCTTTTTTCGGGATATGCATTACCATACTTCCTTACCTTGAGGGGAAAGAGCCACACTTTCGGCAATACTTGCATTTAATTCTGCGATTTCTTGGCTATCAATACCATCTAACAATTCGGCTAAGCTTTTTCTACCTCGTGCTTGGCGTTTCACAGGGCTTAGTATCACATTATCACCTTGTGCTTCAATATTAAGCGTATTACCCACTTGCCAGCCCATTTGAGCAATAATGGCATTAGGTACAGTCAGAATCATTGCACCGCCTTGTTGTCTTAACACAAGAGATTTATCCCAATTTATTCACCGATACAACCCCACAAAAATTACAGTGATTACCTCGTGGCTCACAACCGCTAAGGCAATAGCTGCATTTATCCGCTTTCGGGTCTGATGTGGATTTATCTTTCTCATCAAGAACGACAAATCCAAATGCAGATATTTGCCATAATAATTGGGCCAGAAATTTTGGTATTATCGGTTTCAATCATTTTTAATTTGACTTTTCATTTTAAGGGTATGCCTAAACACAACCTTTCAATAATACCAACCCTGAGTCTTGACTATTTATTATTCATCAATTACCACTTTACCAATGTAATCTAAATGACGGTATTTTTGTGCATAATCAATGCCATAACCTACAACGAATTCATCTGGAATTTCAAAACCGACCCATTTTACAGGCACATCAACTTCACGGCGAGAGGGTTTATCTAATAAGGTACAAATCGCCAATGAATTTGGATCACGTAACTTGAGAATTTCCCCTACCTTCCCTAAGGTAAATCCAGTATCAATAATATCTTCTACAATTAATACATCTTTACCACAAATTTCCCCATCTAAATCTTTTAAGATTTTTACATCACGGCTGGACTCAGTGCTGCTTCCGTAACTAGAAGCAGTTAAAAAATCTACTTCCACCGGTAAGTCTAAAAGTCTAACTAAATCTGCCATAAACATAAAAGATCCTCTAAGTAAGCCAACTACAACCAGATTTTTACAATTATTCTGTTGATAATGGCAGTTGATCTCTTTCGCTAATTCTTCAATACGATTTAGCACTTCGTCTTTTGAATGTAGAATGTCAATATGATGTTTTTTCATTAATATCTCCAAATAATTTTGATTACAAGCGGTAATAATTTACGATTTTTTGCACAATAATGGGAAAAGACTTATTCTCCCGATACTTTCATATTCTCTAATAAAATTGAGCCTGTCTGAATATTAGAACGGTGTTCAATATCATCTCCCACCGCAACGATATTTTTATACATTTCTTGTAATTGCCCTGCAATAGTAATTTCTGCAACCGGATATTGAATTTCGCCATTTTCTACCCAGAAGCCCGCAGCACCTCGAGAATATTCGCCTGTTACACTATTAATTGCTGAACCTAGCATTTCTGTCACTAATAAACCTGTTCCCATTTCTTTTAAGAGTGTATTTAAACCACCTGTGCAGTTTGGTTTGACTAACCAGTTATGAATTCCACCTGCATGGCCTGTGCTTTTAAGTCCCATTTTTCTGCCTGAATAGCTGGTCATTAAATAGGTTTGTAATATACCATCGGTAATAATTTCACGGTCTTGGGTAATAACCCCTTCGCTATCAAACGCTGAAGAGGCCAACTGACGTAATAAATGCGGACGCTCTGAAATCTCAAACCACTTAGGTAAAATCTGCTCGCCTAATTTATCTAATAAAAAACTGGATTTACGGTATAAAGCACCACCACTAATCGCTCCGGCTAAATGCCCAACTAAACCAGTTGCCACATCATTATAAAAAATCACCGGCATTTCCGCAGTTTTAATACGCTGAGGATTTAGGCGATCAACTGCTTTAATTGCTGCTTGTTGCCCCACCCACTTTGCTGATTGTAACTTATCAAACTCTCGGGAAATTGTATATTCATAGTCACGTTCAAGCTGATCTTCGTAGGCAGAAATCATGCTACAAGAAAGAGAGTAACGGCTGGATAGATAACTTTGTAGCATTCCGTGTGTATTGCCATACACTCGAATACCGCTATGGGAATTAAAGGTAGCCCCCTCGCTATTGACGATATTCTCATCTGCATTTAAAGCATAATGCTCTGCCTCAACCGCAAGTTGCACAGCTTGATCAACTGATATATCCGCTTGGTGATAAAGATCTAAATCCGGTGCAGTAAACGCCATCATCTCTTTATCAGCCAGCCCCGAGCAATTATCTTCTGAGGTATATTTTGCAATAGCCAAGGCAGACTCTACCGTTTTTTGAATAGACTCCGGCTGTAGATCAGAGGTAGATGCATTCCCTTTACGCTTTCCCAAATAAATAGAAATGCCGAGCGAACCGTCATTGTTGAACTCAATATTTTCCACTTGCTCCAAACGGCTAGACACAGAAAGTCCAGCTACTTTAGTCACGCCAACTTCTGCTTGTGCTCCAAATCTTTTTGCAAAATTTAACGCAAATTCGACCGCTTGCCTTAATTCTATTTCTTGCTGTTGAAGTTCTTGCTTGTTTGTAATTGACATTCTTTTTCCACTTTAGTGATTTCAAAAAATTGTTGGAATATATTCTAACTCAAATTTCTGTTAGAATAGGGCATTTTTTATCGAATAAAATTATAAAGGATAAATAATGGCTAAAAAACGTAGTAAAAATGAGATCGATTGGACAGATGAGGAAGAAGAAATCATCTGGGTCAGTAAAAGTGAAATCAAGCGTGATTCCGAGCAGCTAAAAAAAGTGGGTGCAGAATTAATTGAATTAACCCCACAAAATTTAGAAAAGATCCCATTAGACGATGATCTCAAAGAGGCTATCAAACAAGCTCAAGGCTTTAAATTAGAAGCCCGCCGCCGCCAAATTCAATTTATTGGCAAGTTACTGAGAAACCGTGATCCTGAGCCTATTCAAGAGGCGTTAGATAAAGTGAAAAACCGCCACAATCAACAGCAAGCTTTATTGCACAAGTTGGAATTAGTTCGAGATCAATTAATTACTATGGGCGATGCTTCATTAAATCATTTATTGGAAGAATACCCACAATTAGATCGCCAGCATTTACGCAACTTAATTCGCGGTGCAGTAAAAGAGCGTGAAGCCAATAAACCGGCAAAAAATTATCGTGAAATTTATCAATATTTAAAAACTGAAATTGCAGAGTGATGACTATGGATTACCTATCAACCATTATTAAAGCCCATTTTGGCTTAGCTTATATTAGTTTAGTGTTATTATTAACTCGTGGGGCGCTATCTGCCAAAATGGTCGATTGGCGACAATATAAAATCTTACGTATTGCCCCTCATGTAGTAGATACGTTTTTATTAATAAGTGGTTTTGTTATTATTGGTATTTTCCTCTCCAATGAGTTTTTTACCCTAGAGCAATTCAGTTGGTTATTACCTAAATTATTGTTTCTTGTGCTGTATGTAGTTTTCGCTACTAAAGCATTTAAAAAAGGACAAGCTTTTTCCTTAAAACATTACTTGCTTGCGGTAGTCTCTTTTATGCTTGTAATGCTTACAGCTACGCTTCACTAAAGGATAAATATGATTGGTCCTTTTGTTAACGCCGGTGCTGTGATTTTAGGTGGTATTTTAGGTGCCTATTTAGGCAGCCGACTACCGCAAAGACTGCGTACTACTCTGCCCTTAATTTTTGGCTTATGCTGCTTTGGATTAGGCATAATGCTTACTAACGCAGTCCAAAATATGTCAGCAGTGGTACTTGCCTTGATTACCGGAACTATTATCGGTGAGTTAATTTACCTAGAAAAACTGATTGGAAAAGCAGCCGGCTCTGTGAGAGGATTAATTGATAGATTTCTTCCACCTGCCCATAATATTTCGCAAGAGGAATTTTTGGAGAAATTTATTGCGATTCTTGTACTGTTTTGTGTGAGTGGCACCGGCATTTTTGGTGCAATGAAAGAAGGAATGACAGGCGATCCTACTATCCTTTACATCAAATCTATTTTAGATTTCTTCACCGCAATGATTTTTGCAGCTACACTAGGTTATGCAGTCGCAACTATTGCTATCCCACTAGTCTTTATTCAAGGAATTTTAGTATTATTAGCAACCGTGATTATGCCATTGACTACAGCAAATATGATGGCAGATTTCTCGGCAGTGGGTGGCTTACTACTCTTTGCTACCGGTTTTCGCATTTGTGGCATTAAAATGTTCCCGGTTGCTAATATGCTACCGGCACTACTTTTAGCAATGCCGATTTCTTATTTATGGGAATACTTTATTAAATGACAAAACAACGGATTATTGTAGGTATCAGCGGGGCAAGTGGCTTTCAATATGGCTATAAAGTCTTAAAACTACTCAAACCTTTCGCAAACATTGAAACCCATTTAGTGATTACAAAAGGGGCGGAAATGACACGCAGTTTAGAAACCTGCTACACCCGAGAAGAAATCCTTGCATTAGCCGATGAAGTCCATTCCATTCAAAATATTGGAGCCAGCATCGCCAGCGGCTCCTTTAAAACCGTAGGTATGATTATTGCGCCTTGCTCCATGCGAACCTTATCTTCCATCGCTCATGGGTTTAGTGATAATCTCCTTACTCGCGCAGCAGATGTGGTACTGAAAGAACGCCGCAAGTTAGTATTAATGATAAGAGAGGCCCCACTTAATCTCGCTCATATTGATAATATGCGAAAAGTGACAGAAATGGGGGGCATCATTTTCCCACCTATTCCGGCATTCTATCAACAGCCGAAAAGCCTTGATGAAATGGTAACGCATAGCGTGAGTCACGCCCTTTCGCTGTTAGATATTGAAATTCCTAATATGCCACATTGGGGAGAATAGTAGCGAATAAAACCACTTACCTTTTGCCAAATGAATGTTAAAATACCTGATATTTTTATTAGATATTTTATATGCAACCAATTCCTAACCTTATTTCAGATTTTATCCACGCTAATCATGTTGTTAGTTTCGCGGCTCATCACCAAACTGATTTTTGGGCCGCAAACTGTTTTTATGCCTTTGATGCTAACAATGCCCGGCTGATTATTTTAAGTAGCAAGAAAACCAAACACTCAAAGTTAATGCTGAAAAATCCACATATTGTCGGTACGATTTGTGCTCAACCCGAGAAAATAAGCGAAATTGAAGGTATTCAGTTCTCAGCAACAGTACAATGTTTAGAAAGTGAGCAAGAGAAAAACAGCGCTTTGCAAATTTATTACGAAAAACACCCGCTTGCACGGCTAAAACCTAGCGATGTTTGGGTATTATCTTTCAACACCATCAAGCATACCAGCAATAAAATAATATTTGCGAAAAAGACGATTTGGGAAAAACATAAAACCTGAGATTCAAATACTCCCTCTAGCTCTATCACGTTTAATCTGGCTAGGTGTTATCCCAAAAGTTCGCTTAAATGCCGTTGAAAAATTCTCCGAATTTGAATATCCAGCAAATTCAGCCGCTTGTGTAACACTCAATCCTTGTAATAATAATTTATAAGCTTGTTCTAATTTAGAACGTCTTAAATAGGCAAAAATGGAAGTTTTGTGATAATGCTGAAATTCATTTTGTAATGTTGTTACATTGGTATGGAAATACATTGCGATCTGCTTCAAATTCCAACCGTCAAATTTACCGTTATCTAATGATTCCGTTAGCTGTTGTACTCGATCTTTTTTTAACTGGGGAGCTTGCGTTAGCTGCGAAAAAGCACTTGCTAATAAAGCTAATAATTTCCCTTCTTTTTCAAGCAGCCCAAATGGTTGTATTTCCTGTTCTGACACAATATCGTGAATAAGCTTTAACATTCTCTGAGTCAAAATAATTTGGTGAGCTTTTAAATGCTGTTTAAAGTGATGATAGCTAGCTAAATTCAACTGACTTTCTATTATCCATTTAGGATATAGAAAGATAACAACCTCTTTTTGAAGTTGCCCTTTCCTAAAAATTTTACGCCCCATTTCAGCTCTATTTAGAGATAAAAACGCTGCTTGAGGGTTTAAACTTGCATCTAATTCAAATACTTCCGAATTAAAATCAATTTCAGAACGCCCACTCAATAATATAACCAATCTTAGCCCAGCTTCAAATTCTGCGTATTCTTGTTCTACTGTTTCGGTTACTAAAACCTCTGTATATTTCAGCATAAGATCTGAACGCAGTCGGTATAAATGTGAAAAACCTTTCATTCTGTTGGCTTCATCAATCAATATAGTTTTCATAAAATTAAAAACTTTTTTTCTCACAGTAAAAATTTTATTTTACAAAGGTTTTTTGCATAAAAACAAGATATTATTATATTCAATAATCATTCTTATTTAAGGGTAAACATAATGAAAATAACAAAATATTCACTCTCTTTAATAACTTTAGCTATTGTAGCCCCTCAAGTATTAGCACAAACAATATCTGAAATAGAATTAGATGCTATTGATGTCAAAGAAAAGTTAGCTGCTACTACTGGTTATATTCCTGTCTACACTACTGTAGGAACTAAAACATTGACCTCTTTGGCTCGCATACCTTTTAGTATCAACGTTATCTCTGATGATTTAATGAATGATCAAGCTGTTCGTTCTGTTACTGACGCTGTAGCTTATACCTCCGGTATGATGGGTGGTTATCGTGGTAACAATGCTCTTATCGAAATATCTATTCGTGGCATTGGTAATAAAAGTGATGGTGGTACAATCCCTACCTATTTAAATGGTTCTCGCTACCAAACCGCATTTGAAATTGATCCGTTCTTCTTAGAAAGTATCAATGTGATTAAAGGTCCAAATTCTATTCTATACGGGCAAGCTAATCCCGGTGGTGTAATGGATATTATCACCAAAAAAGCGAGTGGTAATCCGCATCGCCATTTGCAATTTATTGTTGGTAATCACAACCGCTACCAAGTAGGGCTTGATGTAGAAAAAAATCTTTCTGAAACGCTATCCGCTCGTTTAATTGGTCAATTGGAAAGAGCAAATTGGAATACACAATTTGTGAAAGAAAAAGGTGGAGCTTTTGCTCCAAGCCTTTTATGGAAACCAACTACAAATACAGAACTTAATGTTTATGCTTACTATGCAAAAAAACCACAAGCAGGCGACCGTAATTTCTTACCAAAAGAAGGGACGATTAATAGCGTAAACGGGAAAAAGCTCCCCTATGATATGTTCCTAAGCGATCTGAACTATCACAGTTTAAAATCAGAGCAAATGCAAGTAGGTTACAATTTTTCACATAAATTCTCACCAAACCTGACGTTCCGTCAGAATACAAGTTACCATAATGGGGAGGAGAATTTTAAAAATTTAGTGTATTGGGGTGATACTGGATCAGTTTTAGAGCGTAGAGCTCGCCGTTGGGATGTAAAAACCCAAGAAATCAGCTTAGATAACCAATTAGAATTTGTATTTAACACTGCAAATATAAATCATACCTTGTTATCCGGCATTGATTATAAACGAGTACGTGAAGATCTTGATAACTATATGGGGATTGCTCCTGATTTTGATTGGCAGAACCCAGTTTATGGCGTGACTATTGCAGAGCCTAGCTTATTTTCAAGTGAAGTAAAGCATTTAAAACAACTTGGTATTTATCTACAAGATCAAATGGAAATAGGTAACTTTGACTTCCTATTAGGTGGTCGTTACGATCAAGCAAAAAATAGCAATCAAGATCGCCTGAACAATAAAACAACTAATAACAAAGAAGGCAAATTTACTTGGCGTACCGGGTTAGTTTACAACTTTGAAAACGGTATCGCCCCGTATATCAGCTATAGTACCTCTTTTGTACCATCAGCCGAAAAAGATGCTCAAGGAAATTTCTTAAAACCAACTACTGCAGGGCAATGGGAAGTAGGAATGAAATACCAACCAACCCAAGACACCTTGCTCACCTTGACAGGATTTAAAATTACACAAAAAGGTTTAGCAAATTATCAATGGCAAACTCGCTCTTACGAACAAATTGGTGAAGTAGAAACCAAAGGAATTGAAGTTAGTTTAAATCAGCAATTATCCGATAAATTTTCAATAGCGGCTTCTTATGCTTACTTGAAAAAAGAAATTACCGCAGATAATGATGGTACTACGATTGGAAAAACACAATGGGGAGTTCCTCGCCATCAAGCATCACTTTGGGCAAAATATAAATTCTTTGATAAGCTAACCACGGGTGTAGGTGTACGCTATATGGGAACGACTTTTGGTAATAACCAAAATAATTTTACTGTACCGGCATACACAATTTACGATATGTCTCTGGCTTATGATTTTATGCCTAATTTGAACTTACAGCTCAACGCTCAAAATCTGACTAATAAAAAATATGTCGCAAGTTGTGCCAATAATTTTTCCTGTTTCTATGGAAAAGATCGCAATTTAAGTGCAACCTTAAACTATCATTTTTAATCTTTAACAGCCCTCAAATGAGGGCTTAAACTTTTGCAAAAAATATGAAAAAAACGACCGCTTGTATTATTAGTTTCTTAGTTTCATCTGTGCTTTATGCTAACAATATGACAATTGAGCTTAAACAAAATGATTTTGTTCAAGGAAAATTAATTCAGAAGGCTGAGCAGCCTCTTTCATTATCTATTGTTTTTCCTGATAAAAGTTCTCGCCTGCTGGCTAAAAATGTCTTTGGCGAACAAGATTTTATGTTTAAATCCGAACAAAACGGTACTGCTACTTTTTCTATTTTAGGTAATGGCTCAACTGTTTCAGACCAAGATTTCACATTAACGATTGAACGTCATATCCCAATCTCGGCACAAATTGCTCCACCTAAAGCAATTGAAAATGTACAGCTTGAAGAGCTCAGACAAAAGATTGCAAAAAATTCTAAAAAACAGACCGCTTTAATTAACGATTTTTGGGATAAAGTAAAACAAGTCGGTACGCCACTGATTGAACCATTGGACGAACAGCAAAGCCGAGTAACCTTTTTATGGCGTGGAGCAAAACAAAATGTTCGTATTTGGGGTGGTGTTTCAACCGAACACGATTTTATGGAACGCTTTGGCGAAACCGATTTATGGTATAAAAGCTATGTCGTGCCTAATGACACTTTGGTTGAATATCGCCTTTCGCCAGATATTCCAACTTTACCCGTGGATGAATATACCCAACGAAGAGCCTTGCTTGCAACAGCACAAGCCGATCCGCTCAACAAAATACCTTACTTTGAGAAAATTGGGCAGAATCTACAAAATACAGATAAGTTTAACTACTATTCTCTTGTTAAATTAGCAAAAGCCCCAACACAGTCTTATCTGCTTGAGGAGTCAAATACCGCCAAAGGCACAATGCAAGAATTGGTTTTCGATAGTGCAAAACTTGGAAATAAACGCCGATTATTTGCCTATTTGCCAGCGAATTTTAGTGTTGAAAACACCTATCCGGTTCTCTACCTGTTTGATGGTGTAGAATATACCGAACGTGTGCCAACTAAAACTATTTTAGATAATATGATCGCTCATAAAGCGATTCCGCCTACAGTGGCAGTTTTTATTGAAAACCCATCGAGTGAATCAAGACGCATTGAGCTGCCAGCCAACCCAATTTTTACTAAAATATTAGCGGAAGAAATCGTCCCTTTTGCCGAAAAATCCATTGGCGTGAAAGCAAAAGAGCGAATTATCGGCGGTTCTAGCTACGGCGGATTATCTTCGGCTTATACAGTGCTAAATTATTCTCATATATTTAACAAAGCACTAATTTTATCGGGCTCATTTTGGTGGAACCCTAAAAATACACCGAGTGAAAATAGTCACTACATCGCACACGAATTTGCGATAAAAGAAAAGTTGCCTGTTTGCTTTTTTATCAGTGCCGGATTTTATGAAAGCGGAAGATCTAATATACTGGAAACCTCTCGCCATTTAAAAGATGTGTTACTGGCAAAAGGCTACCCTGTTACTTATATGGAACAATCCACTTCCCACGGCTATTTAGCATGGCAAGGGTTAATTAGCGATGGATTAAAAGCTTTATTAGGGAAAGATTGCCAATATTCTCACTAAGGAATTGCAAAAATCATCCGATTTTCAACCGCTTGTATCTCGCAAAGCCAACCTTGCTCTTTGGCAAGCAATTCAAAATCGGTAAGGCTACTCTGCTGATTAAGTACAACCTCCAAGCTGTCGCCTTTTTTAAGATCGGTCATCGCTTTTTTAGTGGTTAGAAGCGGAATCGGACAAGCGTAGCCTGTTAAATCTAAAAAATAGTACATAATAAAAAACGGGCGAATCATCATTCGCCCATAAACCACAAGAAAATTAAAGTTTACGGCGTTCTGCCATCACCTTACCCATTGCCGATAATTTATCTTGCTCTAAATGCTCACGCCCAAGCTCAAATAACGGTTCTTCAATGGCGATGTGTGCATCGTAGCCTGCAACAAAATGAGTAATCAAATCACGATCCACATTTTCACGCGTACCTGCTAGTAACTCTCTCAACTGTTCAGATAAATCGTCCCAATTTTTGTGCAAATGCGTATGCTGACGCTCTAATTCATCCACATCTGCTTTTACTTGCGGCTGAACTTTGATAAGTTCAGGGAAAAAATCATCTTCTTCATCAGTATGATGAAGCGGAGCTGAAATATTAAAATAGTTCAGGATTTGCTGAACGTCATTTTTCACCGCTTGGTTCACGCCGTTTTTCTCAAGATAATCAGGCAAAATTTGAAGCTGTTTACAGAAGCTTTTTACTTTACCGTGACAGGCATAAAGCATATCAATCGGCTCAGCCCAGCTTGCAAATGCTTGTGGTTCGAGTTGTTGCATATAACCTCTGTTATTTGTTAATTTCAGACTGTAACGGTGGTACCTCTTTACCGATTCTAGCATAGAACTCAATCACAAAATCATCAAAACGATCATCTTCAATCGCTTGGCGAATTTCTGCCATTAAGCGTTGGTAATAACGTAAATTGTGAATAGTATTTAATCTCGCCCCTAAAATTTCACCACATTTATCTAAATGATATAAATAAGCTTTGGTGTAATTTTTACAGGTGTAGCAATCACATTCCGGATCAAGTGGTGTCGTGTCATTACGGTATTTTGCATTACGAATTTTCACAATGCCATTGGTCACAAATAAATGGCCGTTACGTGCGTTACGGGTTGGCATTACGCAGTCAAACATGTCAATCCCTCGGCGAACACCTTCTACCAAATCTTCCGGCTTACCAACCCCCATTAAGTAACGGGGCTTATCTGCCGGAATTTGCGGGCAAACATATTCTAAAATACGGTGCATATCCTCTTTTGGTTCACCAACAGCTAAACCACCGACCGCATAGCCATCAAAGCCGATCTCGACTAATTTTTCCACCGAAACCTTACGTAGTTCTTCGTAAATTCCACCTTGAATAATACCAAACAGCGCATTTGGATTTTCTAATTCATCAAAGCGATCGCGTGATCGTTTCGCCCAACGTAACGACATTTCCATTGATTTTTTCGCATAATCAAAGGTCGCTGGATAAGGCGTACATTCATCAAAAATCATCACAATATCAGAACCAAGATCGTACTGGATTTCCATTGATTTTTCAGGTGAAAGGAAAATTTTCTCCCCGCTAATTGGGTTTTGGAAAGTTACCCCTTCTTCTTTAATTTTACGTAATTTACCTAAACTAAATACTTGGAACCCACCGGAGTCAGTCAAAATGGGACCGTGCCATTGCATAAAATCATGTAAATCACCGTGCATTCTCATTACTTCTTGCCCCGGACGAAGCCAAAGGTGGAAAGTATTACCCAGTAAAATTTGAGCACCTGTTGCAGCCACCTCTTCAGGGGTCATACCTTTAACCGTCCCATAAGTACCCACCGGCATAAAGGCTGGTGTTTCAACATGATATTCGCCTTTAGGGCGAGAGAATGTTAATCGTCCACGGCGTGCATTGCCACTTGTTTTTTTTAATTCATACTTCATTTTTTATTCCAC
Organism: Mannheimia granulomatis; assembly: GCF_011455695.1. NCBI lineage: Bacteria > Pseudomonadati > Pseudomonadota > Gammaproteobacteria > Pasteurellales > Pasteurellaceae > Mannheimia > Mannheimia granulomatis. Next base: position 988,888 of record NZ_CP015030.1, read on the forward strand.
AAATAAACAGTTCGTGAAAGCGGTCAAAAACCGCCAAAATTTTACCAATTAGAATCTAAAGCCTGTGCCTATACCCAAACCGATTCCAACACCATTTGAGCCACCACCGGCTCCTATGCTTCCGCCCATACCGGTTGATGAGCAAGCAATTAAAGTCAAAATGCTAACGCATAATAAGAATTTTTTCATTTTTTCCTGTCCTAAAAGAAAAAGAGGGACTATGATGATAGCCCAAACGTATTTTAACCTGTTTAGATGATTAAACCTAATTTTAAAGGGTAAATTATGAAAATTTTACGTAAACTGACTATTTTATTACTTTCTTCAACCGCAATTCTTAACGCTAAAGCCGATTTACTTCGCATAAGTGAACAAGAAGTTAATGATTATTTAGCAACTAAGCTTGCTGAAAAAGTACCATTAAAAGATAAAGTTGGGGTCCCACAATTATTTGAATTGGATTACCACCTTCACTCTCTCTCAAGCCAGATTGGTAGAACAGAGGATAAAAAAGTGGCTATTTCCGGTGTAGTTGATGGGCTTTTAAAAGCCAGAGGGAAGAAATATGATGCCTCTATTACTTTGAATATGGATACAACTCCCTATTATGATTCACAAAAAGGTGCATTATTTCTAAAAGATATTAGACTACTTAATTGGTCTGCAACACCGTCAAGATACCAAAGCGAACTGCAAATGTTCTTACCGGTCTTAGTCGATGGTCTAAATAGCTTCCTCAGTAACAATCCAGTCTATACATTAGATGAAAGTAAAGCTCAAGAAGCAATGGTAAAAAAATTCGGTAAAGCTATCGTGGTCGAAAATGGAAGTATCAAATTAGAAACGACTATTTTTTAAATAATTTTGTGATCTTTGTCTAATTTTCAAACTTTAGCGGTTGAGATTTTGATCGTTTTATTTACAATCCGCTTATCGTCATTCAGTTATTTGGAGATTTGTATGGATATCGGTATTGTTAAATGGTTTAACAACGTAAAAGGATTTGGTTTTATTACATCAGAAGTATGCGAAAGCGACATTTTTGCTCATTTTTCTGAAATTAAAACCGAAGGATATCGATCATTAAAAGTTGGGCAAAAAGTACAGTTTGAATTAGTTCAAGGAGAACGTGGCGCCTCTGCCGCGAATATTCTCCCGATTGATGAAAAAGCATCATAAAATGCTGTATCACTGAAAAAATTATTGCTATTCTAATCGCATTTCTATTAACTGTTGTTCGACATAGTCTATGTCGAACACTTTTTATATCTAAACTATGTCTTTGTTCAGCCATTTTATTTTTATTAATCTTCTTTATGTTTTCGGTATCGGACTGAATATTGTTTTTCTACGTTTTTTAAGTCTACATTTTGATCCACTTAACAATAACGGCATACGTTTTTTAGCCGGTAGTTTGGTTTTATTGCTCCTTATTTTATGGCGATTTCGCTCATCACTTATCCAGCTTGCCCGTAGTCCTAAATTAATTGCTATTACTCTGTTTGTAGGATTAATGATGTCAGCCAATATGTATTTTTGGTTGAAAGGTGTAAAAATTACCAATGCCGTAACAGCCTCCATTTTCGGGGTACTGGCTATGCCTTTTGGAGTAATTATCGCGGCAATCTTCTTTCAAGATGAACGGCAAAAAATAAAATATAAAGCCTTTTGGTTCGGTTCATTACTTACTATTATCGGTTCACTTGGCTTTGTCTGGTATGGCAAAACACTCGCGATTGAAGAGGGATTTCTGCTTGGTTCATTCTTTCTCTTTTTATCTATCGTTATTCGAAACATCCAAAATTTAATGGTTAAATTCAGTAAAGCATTAAATGTCTTTACTTTAAGTTGTATAACCTCACTTACCACCTCTTTTTCCAGCTTGTTACTGAGCCAACAAGCGGGTAAATTTGATGAAATCTTTACCACTCCAAGCTGGCTAATGTTCTGTTTAATCGCAGTCGGTATCTACGCCATTCTGGTTGGAATGGTATTAACTTTCCACATCATCCAGACTCAAGGATTAGTTACTTACCAAGTACTTGAGCTACTTATGCCCGTTTCAACCGCGATTATGGCTTATCTCATACTTGGCGAGCATATCTACTTGATGCAAATTGTTTTTGCATTTATTGTGATTTTAGGGGCAAGTATCGCTCTCAGATTAGTAAAATTTCAGAAAAAATAGACCGCTTGTAAGCTGCCATTTAATTGCCTAAAAACACAAAACCTTTGAAAGCATCGACTTTCAAAGGTTTTTTAGAACAAATTTAGTACTTATATTAGCTTTTAACACGTTGCTCTAAAATCACATTAAGCGTTTTTTGTTTTTGCTTCAATGCAGTTTCAGGCTCCGCTTTTACCAGTAATGTATAAATTAAATCGAGCACAAAAAGTTGCGACATTTTAGTCCCGATAGAGTCACCTTGCATATGCCCTTGTCGATTGCCGTTGATGAGAACATAATTTGCCTCCTCCGTCACCGGGGAGCGTAAATTATGGGTAATAGCTACTGTGGTCGCTTTATTTGCCCGAGAAAAACGAAGCGATTTTACAATCTCTTCCGAGTAACCGGAATGGCTAATTCCAATGACTAAGTCTCCCTCTTTTACCAACGCCGCTTGCATATACATAAAGTGATTATTAGTAACCGCATCAGTTTGTAAACCAATACGCATTAATTTGTGTTTAGCGTCTTCTGCAGTTATGCCTGATGAGCCTACACCAAATAAAAATATACGTTTTGCTTGGCGTAATTCTTGTACAACTTTTTCCAATACATCAAAATCCAGCAAATTAATGGTCTCACCAATAGCACTATCTAAACTTATCTTTAATTTATCTGCAATATCTCGTGCGGTATCAGTTTCTGAAACATCCGTATCCAGCAAAACGCGGTTATCTTGATTTTGAGTCGCTAATTCAATCGCTAACTCTAATTTAAAATCGGTATAACCTTTAAAACCCAAAGTACGACAAAAACGGATAAAAGTTGCCTCACCAACATCTAACTGCTTGGCAACATCCGACAATGAACATTGATTAAGTAATTCCGGCTGCGACAAAATGGCTGCTGCTATTTTCTTTTCGGTTTTAGTCAGACTATTTTGAAGCGAGCTGATCGTATTTAGAATTTTTCCTCGAGCAGACATGGCTGACTCCTATAGCAATTCAGCTGGAACTTTCACCACTAATTTCTTCAATGTTTTGTTACCATTTACTGAATTACCTGGTTTATGTGGCTCATAAGGAAGAAAAATCGCAAACATATTCGGTTTTAGAATGACCTCATTTTTATCATCAATAGCATCAGTTAATTGGTAGTCATCTTCATCACGATATTCATCATATTTTGTTAAATCCGGTTGGCTTAAACCATATTCAATCATCTCTTCACCTTCAATTAATAATTGAATATCGACAAATTTACGATGCATTTCTGCTTTTTTACCTTCTGCAGGACTGGTTTCAAATGACATTACATTCATTCTAATCCCATCTTCAAGATCTTGCCAGCCTAGTTCTAATGTAGATAAGTCTAATGCTTTTAGTTTTGTACAAAGACGAGCAAATACAGGTGGAAGAGATTTTGCATAATCCTCTCTTGATAAATCAGCTAATAACATATAAGGCTCCTTAAATTATTTATCTATCCTAAGCACTCCATAAGATCATTCATATATGAAGATATGCTCCAATAAAAGTAGAATAATTTGTAAAGCGAAGAATCTCAATAGGGAAAATGAAAAAATGCGAACTAGATCAAATTTTTATTTGCAAACTCTTAGCAAATAATTGATAAAATCTTACCGCTTGTAGGGAAATGTACATAAAGGAGGCACTTTACCTCCTTATATGTTAAGAAATGGTTAAACTTAATTCTGTCAGTGATAGTATTTTTTGCTCATCCTCCAAATCGGCTAAAACTAACGGATTATGGTTTAAAAAGTGTTGATTAAATTGTAAGTGCCAGTGATTATTTTCAATAGTGAGCGTCAATTTTTCAGGTTCCACTGTCGCCTGTCTTGAGCGATTGAGTAACACTGCCAAGCGGAATACCCGAACCAACGTTAATACATCTCGACATTGATAGCGATTAATACTGCGAATGTCGGAGCGTTTAAAATTTTTCAAATGAAAACGCATTAATACAGAGAGAAGTGTTTGTTGCTCAAAATCAAAACCTGGTAAATCTCGGTTGGAAATTAAATAGGCAGAATGACGATGTACATTGTTATGATTAACTACAATGCCGATTTCATGCAATAAACTTGCCCATTTCAACATAGAACGTAGATCTTGAACTTGGCGGCGGTTTCGCCAATTTTTTATTTGATCAAATAAAATTAAGGCCGTATGTTCAACTCGGCTGGCTTGCAGCTGATCTAAATCGAATTGCTCTACTAACGCCTGTGCTGTACATTGTCTGATATCTCCTACTTGGAAGCTTTTTTCCAACCCATACATTACCCCTTCCCGCAATGCTCCGTTTGAATAACGCAACACCTCAATTCTAAATGTATGAAATAATGCCAGTAAAATCGCAAGTCCCGGCACTAATACATCAGCTCGCTCCTCTAATAATCCCCGCATTTTAATTTCATTTAGCGATTTAAATTCCAAGCAAATATCAATCAGTTTTTGCAAACGTTGCTCGGTGATAAGACCATCTCTATAGCCATTTGCTATAAGTACTTGATGAACGGTTTTAATCGTGCCGGAAGAGCCTAATGCGTGTTCCCAGCCTAATTCTTGATATTCCCACATCAAATCTTCAATTTTTTCCATCGCTAACTGGTAAGCACTATCAAAGCGTTCAATCGTTAACTCACCATTAGGAAAAAAACGTTTTGCAAAACTGACACAGCCCATATGGCGGCTTTCTGCCCGAATCGGGGTAAAATTATCGCCAATAGTGATTTCTGTTGAGCCTCCGCCGATATCAACTACCAATTTACGGCCTTTTTCCGGCTGGGTATGGCTCACACCTGAATAAATTAACCTTGCTTCTTCTTGACCTGAAATAATCGAAATAGAATAGGGAAAAACCTCTTTTGCCTGATCTAAAAAGTCTTGCTTATTGATTGCTCGACGTAACGTATAGGTGCCTACAACTTTAACATTTTCCTCAGAAAAGCCTTGTAGGCGTTTGGCAAATAAAGCTAAACAGGCCACACCCCGCTCAATCGCTTCTTGGCTTAGCACTAAATTCTCATCCAGCCCGTCAGCCAAACGAACACGGCGTTTAATACGTGAAAGGACTTGAATAGAGCCATTCACAATACGGGCAACAATCATATGAAAGCTATTCGACCCTAAATCAATCGCAGCAAATTCACGAGGAGCAATATTTTGAGATGACATATATAAAATCCTGTACTAACCATAATAGTCAAAGATATTACCATTTTTAAAGCAGCTATATCACTAGTCATACTATAAAAATTTGACTTTATTTAGACATAATAGTCTTAAATCATAAAATTTAGCAAAATTTTTTGACGAATTGTTGGAAAAAGACTAGGATTCACTTACTAAAATCTAAATTAAACCTAACTAAGAGGAAGTTCTATGTCTGAAGTAAATAAATCATTCCAAGATATGCTTGATTATGTGCATCTTTATCGCCTAAAAAATAAATTACACCGTGAAACAGCGGATAACGATCGCAAAATTCGTGATAACCAAAAACGCGTATTACTACTTGATAATCTCACACAATATATTACAGATGAAATGTCTATTAATGATGTACGTGCAATTATTTCGAATATGCGTGATGATTATGAAAACCGTGTTGATGATTACATGATTCGCAATGCAGAACTTTCGAAACAGCGTCGCGAAATCCGCCAAAAAATGGCATCGCATAAACAATCACCTACCAATAAAAAATCATAAATATACAAGCGGTTAATTTCCTGCAAAATTTTGCAAAAATTAACCGCTTACTTTTTTAGTTTAAGTATTTAATTTTTCATTCAAAAAACCAAATATTCATTGACAAAATCCTAATAAAAAGGTATTTCTATACAAGTTTTTCAAGCATTGAAAAATAGTAATGGGCTTACCATTGCGGGAGAGGTGCAACACTCAGGCAACTTAATTTGAGGCAACTAGGGCCGTTTGAAAATTATGTGATGGGAGTGATTGCCGAGGTGTGAATTCACTAGACTGGAATTAACATCGGCTGAGCAGGTTGAATCCTATCAGCTGTCATTTAATATTTGATATTAAATGGAGTGCTCTGATTAATAGGTTCTCAAATCAAACCGTATAATCTACTCAAATTTCCTTTCCGAATATCCCCTAATACAACATTTATCTATTTTGTTTTAAGGAAATTTTTATTATGTCTAATCTTTCTGTGGCTAAATTTGGTGGTACTAGCGTTGCAAATTTTGATGCAATGACTTCATCGGCAAATATTGTGATTGCAGATAACAACACCCGCGTTGTTGTACTTTCTGCCTCTGCCGGGGTAACAAATTATTTAGTTGAACTTGCAAACGGTTGTGAAAAAGCACATCGCGATGAAGTCATTGCAGCAGTTCGTCAAATTCAATACAACATCATCGAAAAATTACAATCTCAAGATGCTGTTCGCGCTGAAATTGATGAATTATTGGAGCATATTGAAGCATTAGCCGAATCAGCAAGCCTCGCAACCTCTGCAGCGTTAAGCGATGAATTAATTAGCCACGGGGAAATGATGTCCACTAAGATTTTCACGCAATTATTAATTGAACGTGGACACCCTGCCGTATGGGTAGATGTACGTGATGTTGTCGCAACAAACAGCCATTACGGAAAAGCCGCACCTAATGACGAAAAAACCCAACAACAATCTGATAATGTAATTAAGCCACTTATTCAATCAGGTAAAATCGTGATTACCCAAGGCTTTATCGGTCGTGATGATGAAGGTAAAACGACTACTCTTGGCCGCGGTGGTTCTGACTACTCTGCTGCATTGCTGGCTGAAGTGTTAGGAGCTAATGATGTATTAATTTGGACTGATGTTCCGGGTATTTACACTACAGATCCTCGTGTTGTACCAAATGCACAACGTATTGATACTATGGCATTTAATGAGGCTGCTGAAATGGCAACTTTTGGGGCAAAAGTATTACATCCGGCGACCTTATTACCGGCAGTTCGCAGTAATATCCCGGTTTATGTAGGTTCAAGTAAAGCGCCTGAACAAGGAGGAACTTGGGTGACACGTGATCCTCAGCCTCGTCCGACTTTCCGTGCAATTGCGTTACGTCGTAACCAGATTTTATTAACGCTCTCAAGCCTTTCCATGCTACATGCTCAAGGCTTCTTAGCCAATGTGTTTGCAATTTTAGCAAAACATAAAATTTCAGTAGATGTGATTACTACTTCAGAGGTAAGTGTTGCATTAACATTAGATAAAACAGGGTCTGCTTCATCAGGTGCAGATATGCTCTCTCCTGAGTTATTAGATGAGTTAAACAATTGTTGCAATGTTCAAGTAGAAACCGACCTTGCATTAGTAGCCATTATTGGTAATAACTTACATACACAATCCGGGGTTGCAAAACGTTTATTCCAAACAATTGAAAACCATAATATTCGTTTAATTAGCTATGGTGCAAGCTCGAATAACGTTTGTACTTTAGTGAAAAACGAAGAAGCAGATGAAGTAGTTCGCTCACTTCATAAAGCTTTATTTGAGTAATTAATACTTAATTACCCGCTCTTACAAAAACGGTCAAGTTTATTCAACTTGACCGTTTTTATTATCTTACAGAATAAATAGATACTACTTCTGCCCAAACCCTTTCAACCCAACCACATGCACATACTCTTGGTTATTGGTAATTTTACGCACCAATTTATAAGTTGTACCACGCTCCGGGCTGATATTTTCAGGAGCGGCAATTAATAACTGCATGTCCAAACGCTCACATAATTCAAATAGCGTATTAATTGACGTTGCATCTAAACGAGCAGCTTCATCTAAGAAGAGTAAGCGTGCCGGAAGAATATCTTTAGCACGCATACGACGAGCTTCCTCTTCCCAACTTTGAACCACCATCAAGAGAATTGACATACCCGTACCAATTGCTTCACCGGTTGATAATGCGCTACTTTCTGCCCGCATCCAACCATCTGCACCACGGAAGGTTTCCACTTCTAAATCTAAATAGTTACGATAATCTAACAGTTCTTCACCAATGGTTTGAGGTGTACGCTGCCCCATTTCAATATGAGGATTCACACGTTTATACAACATTGCTAACGCTTCCGAGAAGCTTAGTTTTTGGCTGTCAAATAGATCCTTATGTTCTTCACGATTATTGGATAATGCATTGAGTAAAATCGCATGAGTATCGCGAATATTCACCACTAAACGCACCCCTTTTACCTGACCAAAGGCAATATTTTGCAAACCTTGATTGAGTTGCAAAATACGGTGCTGCTCACGTTGAATGGTTTTGCGTAAAATATTTGCCACACTCTCTGCACTAATTGCCAATTTTTTCTCACGACCTGTCAGCTCATTGGTTAAACGAGATAATTCAATTTCCATTTGCTCAATTGCATCAATAGGATCATCAGTTTTGATAATATCTTGACGAATACGCTCACGCAGATGTTGATAAACTGCAATAAAGAATGCCACTTTATTTTCCGGCTTACGGCTGTCTTCTGAAGCACGCAGGCTGTCACGCAAGTATTCATTATCCGCCACCGCAGTACGCAATGCACCTAATGCTTTATCGGAAATAGAACGTAGCTCTTCCGCTGATTGATAAGCCAATTCACGACGATTTAAACGTTTTTCTACATCACTGTTGCGAGATAAACGTTGCACAATACACCAACTGGCTTTTGCTTGTACTACCAATTCACGTTGAGCATGATAATCACGCTCTGCTTTGCGTAATGTGCGGTTAAGATTGTCCATTTCTGCTTCAATCACCGCAATTTGCTTATCCAAATAGCCTTTGCGAGAACGTTGTTGGCTTAAACGCTGTTGTAATTCATCACGGCGGAATCTTGCGCGCTCTTCTGCTCCACTATCACCGCGCACGCCTAAATCGTCAATTTCACGAATTAACTCTTGCAACATTTGGTTTTTCGCTTCATAAGAGCTACGTAAACCGGTTAACACTTGGTTATATTGCGTAAGTTGAGCTTGAGCCTGACGTTGTTGTTCACGGGCTTGCTCACGTTCACGTTGCGCATTTTCTAAACGTTGGCGTAGTTGCTCAGTTAATGCTGAACCTTCAACCCCTACCGTTTCTTCATAACTAAAATGTAGGCGACGGTTCATCACATCAGCAAGGCTAAATACTTTTTGCTGCAACACTTTTTGTTCTGCCACAATACGGCTGTAATCCGCTTCCAACTGCTCAAATAAAGCCGGATCACTTTTTAATGCTGCTGCAATTGGCTCTAACTGGCTTAACGTCGCTCCAAACTGACGGATAAACATTTCGTCTTCTTCAGCTAATTCCAATTGTTCACGGCACTCTTGTGCACGTTCGGCTAATGTTTCGTCTGCTAATAGGTTCGCAAGCGGTAGAATTTTATTTAAAATTTGCAACTGGGCTTTAACGCTCTCTAATTGATGACGTAATTGCTGCTCATTACCACTGGATTGAGCCAATTCACGTTCAATTTCCGCTCGCTCGGCTGCAATTTCTTGCATTAAAGTTTCCGGATTTTCTTGGAATGCTAAATTAAGATGCGTACCTACAAACTGACTTAAATGTTGGTGTAAACGTTGGCATTTCTGTACATCAAACGCACGTTCAGCATGCTTTTCAGCAATTTCATCACGTTCAGCTTTTAAGGTTTCTAAATGTTTTTCGCGGGCAGCACGACCAAATAGCGGTACATCCGGGAATTTCGAGTAACGCCATTGACGATCAGAAACTTTCACCACCACACCTTCGCTTAACTCTTCGGCACTGAATACCGCATCGTCAAAGGCAGATGGATCACCTTCTATCAAATAGAGATCACTTGGGCAATCATCCAATTTCTCAAGCTGTGCCTTAGTTGCTTCTAAATCACGTACTACGATAGCGTGGCGAGCCTCTCCATATAAGGCAGAGAAATATGGTGCATCTTCAATGGATACATCATCATATAATTCTGATAGCAATACACCACCAAAACGCTCTGCCAAGTGATTTAGACGGGCATCTTCCGAGCCGTCCGGTTGGCTTAATCGAGTAATTTTCTCATCAAGTAACTGCTCCTTGCGAGCTAATTCATCACGAGCAAGAGTAGCTTCACGTTCTTTACTCAACATCGTTTGCATAAACTGCATAACTGACTGACCGGCTTCAAACTTCTCACCGCATTGCTCTTCCAAACGGGCTAATGCAGACTGTGCTGTATGCCAAGCAGGAGCATTTTTCGCTAGTTGTTGATATTGTTGATTAAGCTGTTCACGTTGTTGACGCTGGGTAGAACGCTGCTCAACAAAATCTGATAATTCTGCCTCTAAATCTTCTAGTCGTGCTTGTTGCTCATCAAAATAGTCTTCTAAGGCTTCTGATGAATTTAGCTGTTGCTGCGATTTTTGGTTAAATTCTGCAAGCAAGCGCTGCGCATTTTGCTGTTGCTGCAAGCGCTGTTCTAAATCGTTTAATTTTTGGCGTAAGCTAATTGCTTGCTGTGCCTGCATTTTTTGCTCGGGGAAAGCAGATAATAATGCTCGAGCCTCTTCCCAAGCTTGCAAGCGGTCAATTTCACCGGAAATTTTGCAAACTAATTCAAAAGCTTTCTCAAACTGGGTTTTCGCCATATCCGATACGCTTAAGCGTTGCTCAAGCTCAAACACTTTATCCGTTAAATCCTCTGCTTGAGCTTCAAATTCAGCGTGGTAATCTTCGATATTATTTAAATCTAAATTTACCAAGCCAGTTAATTGCTTCGCTTTTTCTAACGCATTCACCGCCTGCTGATATTGTAATGCTCGGGTTTGCTGAGCATCTAAAGCTTGTTGATAATCCGCCATTTGAGAACGTAATGCTTCTACGTGTTCATCTGCTTCATCTGCACGAGATTGTGCATTTTCCGCCATCTCAGCGATTTCTTCTAACGCTTCTTGTTGCTCTTCAAGCTTGATATTCAGCTCTTCCACTTCATCTTGATAGCGTTCGATTTTTTCTTGATGGCGTAAGGCGTTCATTACTAAATTTAGATGATCGTTCGCACTATTATAGTCTGCTTCTAATGCCTGTTCCGCCTCATTAAGATCAGCACTTTCGCGGCTAAATTCCACAAAGCGTTGTTGCTCTACCAAAATTTTCGATTTTGCCGCATACCACTCTTTACGTTGTTCTAATGCTTGCAGAACATTGCCTCGACGTTCATTCGCATTGCGCATATAGTCTGCAGATACATAATTAGTAGACTCGGTAATCAAACGTTTGAACATATCGCGATCAGATTGAGTAACTTTAATCGCTTCTAATGTCATTCGGTTTTCACGTAAAGCAGATTCCATATCTTGGAATGCTTGGCGAACGCCTGTATTTTCCGGCAATAAGTAATCACGCAATGATTTGGTGATCACACTAGAAATACCACCATAAAGTGAGGCTTCGATTAATTTATAGAATTTGCTGCGATCAGCCGCTGAACGTAAGCGTTTTGGGATCACGCCTAAGTCAAACATAAAGCTGTGGTAGTCAGTAATTGAGTGATATTGTTTGAAGTGTACTTCACTACCCTCGAATTTATCTTTAAGCTCATTAAGTGGAAGTACTCGAGCTTTGTTACCCACTTGTTCAGTTAAAAGCCCGATAATAGTTTGATCTAGCGGAATATTTTGTACCGAGAATGAACGGATATCCACTTTCTTATCGCGACCAACAATTTGTTGCAAACGCACACCGGTAATAATACGCTGACCACGAGAATTGAGAGACTCTAACACGGCATAACAAACACCGGCTTTTAATTTACCGTATAAACCTTTATCACGAGAGCCAGCAGTCGAACCGGCCTCTGTCGTATTACGGAAATTCAGTAAGGTTAAATCAGGAATCAATGCGGTCACAAAACCCGCCATAGTAGTCGATTTACCCGCACCATTACCACCTGAAAGGGTTGTAACCAGTTCATCTAAATCAAAAGTACGAGCAAAAAAACCATTCCAATTAATTAGAGTTAAAGATTGGAACTTACCGCGTTTTAAACCTTCGTGACGAGGCATGACTGGCGCAAGAACGGTTGTTTGTTCAATTGCATTTTGTTCTAATAATTCAATATTTTCCATTATTTATTATTCCTCATCAGCCACTTCTGTATCATCTAACTCATTTGCAAGATTTTCATCTAATTCAACCGCTTGTTCGGCTAGAAGTGACGGTGTAGTTGCTTCACCATCACGAATCAAACGCAATTGTGCTTCTCGTGGATCGTCCCCTGTCCTCACATCCGCACCAAAACGGAATACTGATTCTGAAATCACAAATTTTTTACTATTTTGCTCACCTACACGGGTAATAATACCGATACGTGCGAGACGACGTAACGCACCACCAACTTTTTCTGATAACTTAGCGCGATCTAAATCAGAACCTGTCGAGCGTGGATTTACCGCTTTTAACAATTTGCTTTCATCCGCGAGGCTCAGCAATTCTTCATACACATCATCTTGGCTAAAAATACCTTGTTGCGCCAAACGCTCCGGGCTTAAGTAGAGATAACATAATACCTTTCCAACCAACATTTCCATTTCAGACATCGCCGAACGGTTAATCAAAGTGGAAGCTTTAGGGCGTAAGTAGAAAAAGCCCTCAGGTGCGCGAATTAATTCTACATGATAACGGCGGTAAAACTCTTCTAATTCCGTTTGAAAATCCATCAGAAAAGCGTGTTCATCAAGGGATTCTATACTAATATGGCGACCGGCACGTAGTTGGCTGTCAAGCTGTGGGAAAATTGAATTAGCAATCGCCAACGCCAATTTTGGGGAAATCATCTCTTGGATATTATCTGTCATGTTATATCTCTCTTAATTTGCAAAACTTTTATAAAAAACAACCGCTTGTTACTTATTATATTGGTCAATCACATTAGCTTGCACTTCCGCACCCTGATCGTTAATCGACTGCCATTGTGGATAAACAGCCTGACTGTCTTGGCTTGCCATACCGAGTTTAACTGCTTGGTCAACAATAATCCTAGCCACATCAAAATGACGAGATTCCGGGAATCGAGCAAGTTGCTCCCGTAAAATTACACCTAAATCTATCGGCTTACCTTCTGCTCGGAATGGTGCTAAATGAGCTTGCATTGCCGATACAATTTGTTCTTGCACATCAGAAAGGGATTCATATTCCAATTCACTTGGCAGCTCTCCGACCGACTCAGCTTCATTCAGCATGGCTTCATCATCACGCAAATCCAACAAAGCGTCTGCTTTTGCGGTATAAAGTAACCAAGGGGAATTGTAGTAATCTTGAATAGATTGACGCAAACGCTGCCCGAACACTCGATTTTTATCCATATCAATGGCTGTACGAATAAATTTATGTACGTGGCGATCATAGCCGATCCAAAGATCGATTGCTTGCTGCCCCCAACTGATAATTCGGTCAAGCTTATTTTGTAAATTGACAATAAGCTGGTCAATAAAATCCAAATCATCCCGTGCAATTAAGCAACTTTGAATACGCAATAATTGAGCCTGTAGCTTATCGCCTGCTGCATTTAGGGTATCTTGCAACTCTCTCAAATTGCCTGAAGTTTCATCTAATAACTGCTCACAACTCATAATCGCTTCGTGCCAATTTTGACTAAGTAGCTCAGCAATTCGCTCACGAATTTGGTGCTGGTTTTCATCCATAATACGTTGTGAAAGATCGATACTATCAAAAATTTCTGCTACCGAATATTTTAGTGGTGCAAATACATTATTTCGCCAAAACCGTTCATCTTTTGACGCTTCTGTACCCTCTTCAGCAGCAACAGAAGCTCGCTGAATTTCATCTGCCACAATAGAGAGCTGAATTGAAAGGCGAAGCGTTGAAAATTCGCGCTGACGAACATAGTAGTTTGAAATCCCGACACCCAAAGGCGTTACCCGATAAATTGCCAAACCTTCTGTAAATTCACTACTAAAACGATTTAACAAACGTTGTCTAACTAAGTCATTAATCGCATTATTGGCACGCTGCGTAAAAGTCGCATCTGATTGCTCAAACGAATTTGAAACATAGCGAAAAAGATCGATTAGATCACTTTCTAACAGTTCACCATCTGTCTGTTCTTGATTATAAATAGAGATAGCAAGTAAAAAAGCTAAGCGGTCAGAAGAAAGTGAAAGAGAAAATTCACGATCTTTCGTCCACGAAATGAGTTCTGGAATAGTCTGTGCCAATTCGTTTTGCATACGGGCTCAATCTTTGATTTAGTATAAAATAGAAAAATAGTCTTTATTGTAACTGAACGAGAGGAAAATGGGAATGGAAGGATAAAATACAAACAGTAATTTTTATAAACTACCCTAACTATTTATAACTCTTTCTCAATAATTTCATACTTATCTTCATAATAGACAAGCGGTTATATTTTCTCAATTTTTTGCAAATCACTAATTTTCTGTACCAGCCCTGCTAAGCTCTCCGCCTGCATTTTTTCCATCACGCTTGCGCGGTGTACTTCCACTATGCGCACCGACACAGCAAGCTGATCATCCATCTGCTTGTTGGTGATGCTTTGCTAATCTAGAGCACTAAATTCCGCTCTTTTCTGGTAAGTTTAGCGTAATTTTTAATACACTTATTGACCGTCCAGCAGCGACACACGAATATTGAGCAACACCGCACCGAGTTGGGGCAAATCGCCTGCTCAATAAATTCCACTCTGTTTTACCAGGTTCAATCGGACAATTGGCTCTGCCAAAAGTGCATCCAAAATTTAGGCGGCAAGGACATTCGGCTTCACCGCCTCAAGCTGATTTTCTGCAAATAAAAACAAAGTCTTATCCACAGGAAAGCCGGAAAATCGCACCTCAAAATCCCGGTTTTGACGCATTCCTTGCCGATGAAATTCGTAGTAACCGAGCAGAAAACCGCCGAGCGCATCGTTATCCACCGCACTCAGGGTTTTACCTTTCAGAACGGTCAAGTATTGATAAGGACTGTTGAGCGTCGCCAGCCAACGAACATTCTGCCGATTTAAATAGAAAAATTAGGCTTGGTTAGTTAGCAAAAAATCCAACTCCGCCCGACTGTTCGCCTCACCCAATCCCAACGGCACAAGCTCAAACTGCTCACTCGAAAACTGCCCGTTCAACCAATGCACCCAAGGTTGCCAATGGGTACGAGTATAGGCTTCCCCACGTTGGGCGAGAATGCCGATTTGGTAGGTTTCTGCCCAAACGGTGTGGGAGAGGAATAAGATGAATAAAAGTAGGCGTTTCATTTTTTACCTTTTTGAACATAGCTATGCCAACACAAACGAGCAGATTTCACGGGAAATTGCAAAACTTAGGTTATCATTAATGATTAGTTACAATGAATAAATACATTAGTCTATTTTATTCAAAATTCACTATCATCGAATTTTTTATTGACTTCTCTCTAGCCTCCTTATAAAATTCGCTCGTTGTGAATTTTCTGAATGTCATCAGTAAAATATATATGATTCTTTTGAATCGGGAGAAATCCTAACAATCAGCGGGCAAAAGCATTCAAATGTCTAGAGCATAAAGTGCAATAGCTGTAATGCAGCTGGCCAATGACTTAGCCAGCTGCTCAATATTAGGGGTTGAGAGTACCAAAGCAGACTTGTTATTGCGATGACACTGCCAAGTTTAAAACATGGTGTTTTAAAGGGATGCAGGAATAACAGGAGTGTATTTATGAAAAATAATACTTCACACAACCTTTGGTATTCGTTAATCAAGGAAAGAAATCGCAGAAATTCATCTAAGCAAAAGGATAAAGAAAAGCGAAAATCTTTAGTTAAAAAATTACTATCAGTGCTTGAATGCATAACAAAAATTGCTAATGTCATTGATAAATTAATTGATTTCCTAAATCAACTAAAGAAATCTTTTTTATGATTTGAAAACCCCTAACTTTTGAGAATTATATTATGTTACCTAAAGCATTAAAATTGATTAGACAATTCAACTCTATCAAGCAAAAAGATATGGCAATAAAATTGGGCATATCACCTTCACACTTATCAGAAATAGAATCAGGTAAAAATTCAATATCTATAGAATTATTAAATAAATATTCTTATATCTTTGATATAAAGACATCTCAAATATTGTTGTTTTCTGAACAACTAGAAAATGAAAAAGCATTTAGTCAGTCCGTAAGAACTTTTGTTGCAGATAAAATACTGAAAATTATGGAGTGGAAAATTGAACAAGATAAGAAAAAAATCTCTAAAAATCCCTATTAAACAGAATAAAGAATATGAATTAAATCAAAGCCCATTCTTTAAATTAGTATCTCTTAAGAGACTTCTGTCTATATTAAGAGTATCTGAAGATGAATTAAAGGATATTTTAGACAATCCTGCTAGTTATTATTCTATTAGAGTAGAGAATAATAGAGAGATCCAGTCACCAAAGAAAACTAAGTCTTTATACCGAATACATAATAGAATTGCACATCATTTAAGAGCTATTATTACTCCTTGCTATCTTTTTTCTGATAAAGTAGGTTGTAGTATATATGATAATGCTAGTGTTCATATCGGCTGTAAGATGCTACTAAATGTAGACATTTCTAAATTCTTTCCATCGACTAATAGAAATAAAATATATTCCTTTTTCAAAAAGGATATGGAATGTTCACCTCAAATATCTGAAATACTGTCCTATGTTTGTTCTATAAATGGCCATATTCCAACAGGAAGCCAGCTAAGTATGAGGTTAGCTTATTTAGTAAATAAGAAGTTATTTGATCATCTATTTCATTTCGCAGAATCTAAATCTCTAAAAATGAGCGTTTGGGTTGATGATATTTCCTTTTCAGGAGAGAAAATTAACTCTAATTTTCTTAATTCGGTTGAAAAAATTATCGAAAGACACGGATTTAATATCAGCAAACATAAAACCAAGCTAAAACACTCTACAGAAAGTAAATCAATCACTGGGATTTTTATTAGTGGTGAGAAAATGGAAGCAAGTAATGAAAGTTATCAGAAACGTAGAGTGCTTTTAGAAAAATGGAAAGAATCTATAAAAAATAAAGAAATTCCTATTAAAGAATTAGAAAAATTGAAAGACTCTTTACTAGGTTTGCTAAATTATCTTAATCATTTTGAGAATTCATCAAAAAAGTATATTTTCCAGATAGAAAAGGATTTTATAGAATATTTAAAAAGAGTCTCATAGTCCTTAATTGTGATATTAAAATTGTGAAGGTACTCAAACCCCTTCACAAATTATGTATGCATATCTAACAAAATCCTCCCCCTTGACCCAAATCAAACTTCCCCTTGATATGTGGAAAACCACAATCCCCTCCCAATCAGCCCGTTTTTACAATGACCGCATTGAATTTAGCTTTGCTTGTGGGGAATAAAATGAATCACAAACGGCGGAATTTATTAAAAGGTAGCCTAGCACTCGGTGGTGCGGCGGCGTTTGGGGCTGGGTATACGCCGAAGGTGTCGGAGATTGCCAAAGGGGTGATGCACGGCACATAGAACAACACCTCTGAAAGCAGGTATACTAGGTGAAAGTTCAACATAAGCACACTGCACAACAGCTGTATGACAAAATCGCCGCAAGCAATCAAGCTTTGTGCAGTATCTGAAAATCTTTTATCTTAGTTAAATCTACTCAACAATCTCCACCGTAGAATTGGTGCTTAAGCCTCTCACTAATTGTGAGCCTTTTCTTGCACGTTCGCCGCGGTAGTTGTCAATATCGCTTGGTTTGAGCGTAATTTTTCGTTTGCCGGAAACAAACACGAGCGATTGTGTTGGTTTGATGACCAACAGGCGAGCAAGGTACTCATCACCTGATTTTGCCGCAGCAGCGGAAATATTGATAATTTTATTACCTTTACCTTTGGATAATTCAGGCAGTTCACGTACCGGGAATACTAACATTCGTCCAACATTGCTCATGGCCACTAATGATAAGTTCTCATCATTCTCAAGTAACTGAGGCGGTAATACTTTTGCATTTTCTGTTAAAGAAATCACTGCCTTACCCGCTTTATTACGAGAAACAAGATCTTCAAACGTACAGATAAAACCATAGCCTGAATCCGATGCCATTAACACTTTGGTGTCTGAGTTCGCCATTAATACGTGTTGAATGGTTGCGCCTTCCGGTAAGGTAATTTTTCCGGTAAGCGGTTCACCTTGTGAACGTGCAGATGGCAATGAGGTAGGATCTAGCGCATAGGCTCGCCCTGTGCTGTCTAAAAAGACCACAGGTTGATTGCTTCTGCCACGTGCGTGAGCGAGATAGCCATCACCGGCACGGTAACTTAAGCCTTCCACCTCAATATCGTGTCCTTTAGCACAACGTACCCAGCCTTTTTCGGAGAGGATCACCGTCACATCTTCAGTTGGGGTTAAATCACTTTCGGCAATCGCTTTAGATTCTGCACGTTCTACTAATGGCGAACGGCGAGGGCTGGCAAAGGTTTTTGCATCTGCCTGAATCTCTTTTTTAATTAAGCTGTTTAAACGGCGTTCCGAGCCTAAAATTAGTTGCAGCTCATCACGCTCTTTTTCAAGCTCTGATTTTTCTGCTTGTAATTGGTGTTCTTCCAATTTAGCTAAATGGCGTAAACGTAAATTGAGAATCGCTTCTGCTTGAATATCAGTCAGATTAAAACGTGCCATTAATTCCGCTTTCGGCTCGTCTTCGTTACGGATAATTTCTATTACCTCATCAATATTTAAGAAAGCAATCATCAAGCCGTCTAAAATATGTAAGCGGCTTAAAATTTTATCCAAACGATAATTTAAACGGCGAGTCACCGTGGTGCGGCGGAAAGTAAGCCATTCTGTGAGAATGGTCAGTAAATTTTTAACCGCCGGCTTGCCATCTAAGCCAATCATATTCATATTGACTCGGTAGCTTTTTTCCAAATCGGTCGTGGCAAAAAGGTGATCCATTAACGCATCGAAATCAATACGATTTGAGCGTGGCACAATCACAATCCGAATTGGATTTTCGTGATCGGATTCGTCACGAATATCATCTACCATCGGTAATTTTTTATTCCGCATTTGAGTAGCGATTTGCTCAATAATCTTTGACGGTGAAGCTTGGTGAGGTAAGGCAGAAATTACAATTTCGCCGTCTTCTTTTTTCCATACCGCACGCATTTTAATCGAACCACGGCCTTGCTCATACATTTTGGCAATTTCTGCTTTTGGTGTGATAATTTCTGCCTCAGTTGGATAATCCGGTCCTTGAACGACGGTTAGAATTTCGTCTAGCGAAGCTTTAGGGTTATCCAATAACATCACGCTGGCATCGGCTAACTCGTTGATATTATGCGGTGGAATATCGGTTGCCATGCCAACAGCAATCCCCATTGTGCCGTTCAGTAAAATATGTGGCAAACGGGCGGGTAGATATTTTGGCTCTTCAAGTGAACCATCAAAATTCGGCTGATAATCTACAGTGCCTTGTCCTAGCTCCCCAAGCAACACTTCCGCAATTTTAGACAGCTTAGATTCGGTATAACGCATTGCCGCAAAGGATTTTGGATCGTCCGGAGCTCCCCAGTTCCCTTGTCCATCCACAAGCGGATAGCGGTAAGAGAATGGCTGAGCCATTAATACCATTGCTTCATAACAGGCACTGTCACCATGCGGGTGAAATTTACCTAACACATCCCCCACTGTTCTGGCCGATTTTTTATATTTTGCCGAAGCATTTAGCCCAAGCTCAGACATTGCATAGATGATACGGCGCTGTACAGGTTTTAAACCATCACCGATAAACGGCAATGCCCTGTCCATAATTACATACATAGAATAATTGAGATAAGCATCTTCGGTAAAACGCTTAATCGGCATTTGCTCAATGCCTTCATAATTGATTTCAGTCGTCATTTTTTATGTTTTAGATAATGAAAAATGAGAGCTATTTTCTACGATTTAGCTCTTTTAGTCTAGCCTGAAAGACAAGCGGTTATAAAAGCATTGTTTTTTGCAAAATTCTTCACAAAAACGACCGCTTGTAAAAGCAAAAATAATAGGCGATTTTTTATGAAAATCTCTGTATAATGGATGAGTTTTATTTTTTACTTTGAGAGGCGGCTATCAAAAATTCTTTTGTAATAACACGAGTATTTTTGCTAGTCGCAATTTAAAAAAATAAAACGAAACTTAACTTTAATTCGTTTAATAAAGGAAAACAGAATGAATCCAATCGTAAGACAATTTAAATATGGTCAGCACACCGTAACTTTAGAAACAGGTGCTATCGCGCGTCAAGCAACAGCTGCGGTAATGGCAAGTATGGATGACACAACCGTTTTTGTAACTGTGGTTGCGAAAAAAGATGTTAAAGAAGGCCAAGATTTCTTCCCATTAACCGTAGATTACCAAGAACGTACTTACGCTGCAGGTCGTATTCCGGGTGGATTCTTCAAACGTGAAGGTCGTCCTTCTGAAGGTGAAACCTTAGTTGCCCGCTTAATTGACCGCCCTGTGCGTCCACTTTTTCCTGAAGGTTTCTTCAATGAAATTCAAGTGATTGCAACGGTTGTTTCTGTCAATCCACAAATCAGCCCGGACTTAGTAGCTATGATTGGTGCATCAGCTGCCCTATCATTATCAGGCGTACCGTTTAACGGTCCTATCGGTGCAGCACGTGTTGGTTTCATTAATGATCAATTTGTATTAAACCCAACAACATCTGAGCAAAAAATCAGCCGTTTAGATTTAGTGGTTGCAGGTACAGATAAAGCTGTATTAATGGTGGAATCTGAAGCAGATATTTTAACTGAAGAACAAATGCTTTCAGCAGTGGTATTCGGCCATCAGCAACAACAAGTTGTAATTGAAAATATCAAAGAATTTGTAAAAGAAGCAGGTAAACCACGTTGGGATTGGGTTGCTCCAGAGCCAAATACAGATTTAATCAATAAAGTGAAAGCCTTAGCAGAAAGCCGTATCGGCAATGCTTATCGTATTACTGAAAAACAAGCACGTTATGAGCAAATTGATGCAATCAAAGCAGAAGTTATTGCACAATTAACAGCAGAAGATGAAACAGTAAGCGAAGGTGCTATCGTTGATATCATCACTTCATTAGAAAGCTCTGTAGTGCGTAGCCGTATTATCGCCGGTGAGCCGCGTATTGACGGTCGTACCGTGGATACCGTGCGTGCATTAGATATTTGCACAGGCGTCTTACCACGTACTCACGGTTCTGCCATCTTTACCCGTGGTGAAACTCAAGCATTAGCGGTTGCAACTCTTGGTACAGAGCGTGATGCTCAAATTATTGATGAATTAACCGGTGAGAAATCAGATCGTTTCTTATTCCACTATAACTTCCCTCCGTTCTCTGTAGGTGAAACAGGGCGTATCGGCTCGCCAAAACGTCGTGAAATCGGTCATGGTCGTTTAGCAAAACGTGGTGTGTTAGCGGTAATGCCAACTGCGGAAGAGTTCCCATATGTTGTGCGTGTAGTGTCTGAGATCACTGAATCTAACGGTTCATCTTCAATGGCTTCTGTATGTGGTGCATCTTTGGCGTTAATGGATGCGGGCGTACCAATTAAAGCAGCAGTTGCGGGTATCGCAATGGGCTTAGTAAAAGAAGAAGAAAAATTTGTTGTTCTTTCAGATATTTTAGGCGATGAAGACCACTTAGGCGATATGGACTTTAAAGTAGCCGGCACACGTGAAGGGGTAACTGCATTACAAATGGATATTAAAATTGAAGGTATTACACCGGAAATTATGCAGATCGCATTAAATCAAGCTAAAGGTGCACGTATGCACATTTTAGGTGTTATGGAACAAGCAATTCCTGCACCTCGTGCGGATATTTCAGACTTCGCACCACGTATTCACACAATGAAAATTGATCCGAAGAAAATCAAAGATGTGATTGGTAAAGGCGGTGCGGTCATTCGTGCGTTAACTGAAGAAACAGGTACTTCAATTGATATTGATGATGACGGTACAGTAAAAATCGCTGCAACTGATAATAATGCAGCGAAAGCAGTCATGGCTCGTATTGAAGATATCGTTGCTGAAGTTGAAGTGAACGCTGTTTACACAGGTAAAGTAACCCG
This sequence comes from Mannheimia granulomatis, assembly GCF_011455695.1. Taxonomy (NCBI): domain Bacteria; kingdom Pseudomonadati; phylum Pseudomonadota; class Gammaproteobacteria; order Pasteurellales; family Pasteurellaceae; genus Mannheimia; species Mannheimia granulomatis. The sequence continues at coordinate 1,011,138 of NZ_CP015030.1, forward strand.
TGTTGTTGATTTCGGCGCATTCGTGTCAATTTTAGGTGGTAAAGAAGGTTTAGTCCATATTTCCCAAATTACCAGCGAACGTGTTGATCGTGTTGCTGATTACTTATCTGTCGGCCAAGAAGTACAGGTAAAAGTGGTTGAAATTGACCGCCAAAACCGTATCCGCTTAACGATGAAGGATCTTAATAGCACCGACAATGCTACTGAAACTGTAGCGGAAGAAGCTGTTTTTGAAGAACAAGAGAATATCTAATTCTTCATAAATCGTGAATAACGGACTATTTAACTGTCCGTTATTCTATTTTATAGTTCATTATTTAAAGGCAATTTAGTAATGGTACAGCTGTTTAAATTGTTTCGAATTCGGTTCTTTTTACTTAATTTAATCTCTGTTTTAGTATTAACGGGCTGTAGCAATCGCTATTCGGATTTAGTTTCAATTAAAAATTTAGCTTTAGCTGAATTAAATCCACAACTTCGCTTTGAACAAGAAGCGATGGTTGTCCGTATAAATCAAGTATTAGAAGAAGCGAAATTAAACTCATCTGAACAAGCCGATCTCTACTTTGAAAGAGGGGTAATTTACGACAGCTTAGGATTATGGTCTCTTGCCCGTTATGATTTTGCTCAAGCTATTTCACTTAACCAGCGAATGGCGGCAGCTTACAATTATATGGGATTGTATCTACTACTAGAAGGTGATTATGATAGCTCTATTGATGCTTTTAATGCAGTATTAGAGTTAGATCGTGAATATAGCTATACTTATCTCAATCGAGGCTTAGCCTTCTATTATAGTGGTCGATACTCCGAAGCTGAGCGTGATCTTTTACGTTTTTACGAAGAAGATAAAAGAGACCCCTACCGTGTTTTATGGCTTTATTTTAACGAGTTAGAATTTACTCCTTTAGAAGCCAAGAAAAATTTACAAACACGTGTAACATTACTTTCTCCCAATTTTTGGGGAACAAATATTGTGAATTATTTTTTAGGGGATTTATCTTTAGCCCAACTTCGTGCTAAAATAGATTCTGAAGCTAAAGAAAACAGCTCACAATATGCAGAAATACTCACAGAGACGTATTTCTATTTAGCAAAACAACAACTCAAATTAGATCGTAAAGATGAGGCTATCAGTCTTTTCCGACTTGCTCTTGCAAATCAAGTGTTTAACTTCGTTGAGTATCGTTTTGCCCTGTTTGAACTTGGACAATTGCGTTCATTAGCTCAAACAACTCCCGTTGTTGATAAAGAATAGGGAAAGATTAGGACAATATTAAGCGGTCAACTTTGCAAAAAAATTTGCAAATTTCACCGCTTGTACTCAGGGGATTGTTAAAGCATTTATTTTGCTTTTTTATTTCATTTTTCTTCCTACTAAATAATTCAACAATATAATACTCATTTGGATATGCAAACAGAAAATAGTGTTTATTTTCTGCTTTTTGTTTTGCTATCCACCAATTAATGGTTTTTTATGACAACTGAATCTTTAACATTTGCCGATTTAGGCTTACCTCAACCTATCCTTGATGCAGTAAATGAGATGGGGTTTGTAACACCCTCTCCTATCCAACAAGAATGTATCCCTCACTTACTCGCCGGCCGTGATGTTCTCGGTATGGCACAAACAGGTAGCGGTAAAACAGCAGCTTTCTCACTACCTTTACTCGCTCAAATTGATCCTTCTCAACGCCATCCACAAATGTTGGTAATGGCTCCAACTCGTGAACTAGCTATCCAAGTAGCTGATGCTTGCGAACAATTTAGCAAAAACATGAAAGGCATACGTGTTGTAACCGTTTACGGTGGACAGCGTTACGACATTCAATTACGAGCTTTAAAACAGGGCTCACAAGTGGTTGTCGGCACACCTGGTCGTATTCTTGACCATATTCGTCGTGGTACTTTAGACTTATCCGAACTAAAATTTATCGTGTTAGATGAAGCCGATGAAATGCTCCGTATGGGCTTTATTGATGATGTTGAAACCGTTATGGCAGAATTACCAGAAAATCACCAAACGGCGTTATTCTCAGCAACAATGCCGGAACCGATTCGCCGTATTACCCGCCGCTTTATGAAAGATCCGCAAGAGGTTAAAATTAAGGCGACAGAACGCTCTGCTCCAGATATCGAACAAAGCTACTGGTTAGTTAACGGTTTCCGTAAAAATGATGCGTTATTACGTTTCTTAGAAGTGGAAGAATTTGACGCAGCCATCATATTCACCCGAACCAAAACAGGCACAATTGATATTACCGAATTATGCGAGCGTAATGGCTATCGTACTGCAGCGTTAAATGGTGATATGACCCAACAAGCTCGTGAACAAACTTTAGAAAAATTACGCTCAGGGCGTTTAGACATTTTGGTTGCGACCGATGTTGCTGCCCGTGGTATTGATATTGAACGTATCAGCCTAGTTGTAAACTATGATATTCCGTTAGAAGAAGAATCTTATGTTCACCGTATTGGTCGTACCGGTCGTGCCGGTCGTTCAGGTCGTGCATTATTATTCGTTGAGCCACGTGAGCGTCGTTTGCTACGTAATATCGAAAATCTCATCAAAAAACCAATTGAAGAAGTGGCTATTCCAAACCACGAAATTTTAATGGAAAAACGCCGTGAAAAATTCAAAGCACGTATTTCTAAGCAATTAGAACACCATGATTTAGAAAAATATCGTGAGTTATTGGAAGATTTATTTACCGCCGATCAAGATCATGAAGAACTGGCAGCGGCAATGATGATGTTACTACAAGAAAAACAAAAATTAATTCTTCCACCAGACCCTGTAGTCCGCGCTGCACGTTCAGAACGTGGACGCGATCGTAACGATAGAAACGACCGCCGTAATGGTCGTGAACATCGTGAAAATAACGGTGTTGCGATGGATTTATACCGTATTGAACTGGGTCGTGAAGATGGTGTAGAAGTTCGCCATATTGTAGGCGCAATTGCTAACGAAGGCGATATCAGCAGCCGCTATATTGGCCATATTAAACTCTATGATACCTACTCAACCATTGAATTACCACAAGGTATGCCAAATCACTTAGTTCAACATTTCGCTCACAAAGCGCGCGTGTTGAATAAACAAATGCAGATGTCACTTATCGGCACTACAAACAGCGGTAATGAGCATCCGTATGATGCTCGTGGTCGTCGTGGTGGCGAGCGTAGAGGTGATCGTAATGAGCGTGGCGGCCGCCGTGATTCAAGAGATAATGGCTTCAATAAAGATCGTAAAGGCGGTTTTAAAGAGAAACGCTTTAATGATAAAGGTCGCTCTCGCCGTGACTAAATAGCCGCAAATCATAATGCCCCATCCGTTGGGGCATTTTACTAGCGGTCAAAAAAATTTTATTTTTTGCAACTATGTTTATCAAACCTACTCAAACAACTTGCCGAACTGATGTTTCCGAGCAAGATATCGCTTTTATGCAATATGCATTAGATTTAGCTGATTTAGCCGAAGCCAAAGGAGAGATACCCGTTGGTGCGGTGTTGGTCGATAAAAATCACAATATTATCGGCAGAGGTTGGAATCAGACTATCCAACTTTGCGACCCGTCTGCTCACGCTGAAATGCAAGCCATCCGTCAAGCCGGGCAAACCTTAGAAAATTATCGCCTGCTAAATTGCACTCTTTATGTGACTCTTGAACCTTGCCCTATGTGTGCCGGGGCAATTTTACACAGCCGTATTGGTCGTTTGGTCTTTGGGGCCAGTGACTATAAAACAGGGGCTGTAGGTTCCCGCTATCATTTATTTGAAGATTATAAAATGAATCATTTTTTAGAGATTCAGGGTAATGTGCTTGGTAAAGAATGTAGCCAAAAAATCAGCAATTTTTTCAAAAAACGTCGTTTGGAACAAAAATCAAAAGCCTTATAAAAAACAACTAAAACAAAAAAGCATAGTAAATTTTCATTTACTATGCTTTTCATTTATTCACTTTTAGCTTATTGCCCAACGGCGGATAAAATTCTATCTGCAAATTTACCGATGCTGATACCAAAATTGTTGGATTTATTCCAATCCATCAACGTACGGAAATTATTTGACACCAAAAATGCTCGTCCGGCTTCCTTATCAGGGCGAATCAGCCATAATTTATGGCCATTAAGCTTAGCTAATTTTGCCGATTCTTGCCCATTCGGATAAGCCAAATAAACACCTAAACCTTGCCATTCACCTAAAGTTTTCGCTTTCTTGGATTCAATACCGGAAAAACTTAGATCCATTGGGGCAGATAATTTCACCTCAACACCCCAAGGTAATTGATTGTCCCAACCAACAGTGGAAAGATATTTAGCAATAGATGCAAAGGCATCTGCTTCATTATCCCAAATATCTTTTTTGCCATCAGAGTCACCATCTGCCGCATAAGTGAGATAAGAGCTTGGCATAAATTGGGTTTGCCCCATTGCTCCAGCCCAAGACCCCAATAATTCGTAACGCTTAATCGTTCCATCATCAAGCATCTTCATTGCGTTTACAAATTCTTTGGTGAATAACGTTTCACGCCGGCCATCAAATGCTAGAGTTGCTAAAACAGAAAGCACATCAAAATCCCCTTGATAACGACCAAAGCTGCTCTCCATACCCCATAACGCCATAATGTATTCTTTCTGAACACCATATTTTTGGCTTGCACGGGTTAACGGTGCATTATATTCATACCAACGCTCTGCCGCCTGATCCACTTTCGTTTGAGTTAACACTTTATTTAAGTAATTAGTTACCCCATTTGGATTAGCTAGAGGCAATGGTGAGTTTGGATCACGTTTGCGAGCAGATTGCTGTTTATCTAACTGGATGGCTCGTGCATTATAATTAATAAATTTTTGAGCATTTAAAGTTTTTGCCGATACACCCGCGCCAGCGGCTTTCTGTTTCAAGAAATGTACATAGTCATTAAAATTATTCACAGAGCGTGATTTAGTGTATTTGGCATCCAAATCTAAAGTTGAATAGCTGCCTTTATCATTAGAGCACCCTGCCAAAGCAAAGGTTATGATCGTTAACGGCAAAGTAAAAATTTTCAATTTCATCTTCTATTCTGCTAAATTAATCATTCGGTTAGGGCGAATCACATTATCATCGGTGATTTCTGCCACTCCTAAAAACTGTCCATTATCTGAAAACAGACGTACTAAGCCATAAATCTTATTTGGGTTTTCGTATTTAACTCTTTGACCGAAACCCACCGCTTTAGTTTGCTCGGCAGTCAAATTTATTTTAGCGACATTTGCCACTGCTGTATCTAGTGGCAACAGATAACTATCTAGCTCTTCAAGCGGTCGATTTTCAGCAATTTTTTGCAAATTTTCAAAGCTCATCATCGCCTCAATTGGGTAACTTGCAACTGCCGTGCGACGTAACATTGTTACGTGTGCTCCGCAGCCAAGTGCTTCACCTAAGTCATCCACCAAAGTGCGAATATAAGTTCCCTTAGAGCAATGGACTTCAAGAGTTAAATAAGGGGCTTGATACTCAATAAAATTTAACTCAAAAATAGTAATCGGGCGGGCCTCACGATCAACAGTAATCCCCGCTCGGGCGTACTCATACAACGGCTTACCATTATGTTTTAATGCGGAAAACATCGTTGGAACTTGTAAAATATCACCGCGAAACGGCTCTAAATGAGCTAGAATTTCCGCTTCTGTTACATTTACGGTTTTGCTTTCCACTACTTGTCCTTCAGCATCAGAAGTATCAGTACGTTCACCTAATTTTGCAGTTACTAAATAACGTTTATCAGAATCTAATAAAAATTGTGAAAACTTGGTTGCCTCTCCTAAGCAAATTGGAAGCATACCCGTTGCTAAAGGATCTAAAGCGCCTGTGTGTCCGGCTTTGTTTGCTTGGAAAATCCGCTTTACTTTTTGCAATACATCATTAGATGACACACCTTGTGGCTTATCTAATAGGAAAACACCATGCACATCACGCCCACGTTTACGAGGTCTAGACACTATTAGTCCTCTCTATGCTTTTCTTCATCATTTTTGATGACATTAGAGACTAGGTTAGACATACGCATGCCCTCTACCAAAGATTCATCGTAAATAAAGCGCAATTCAGGCACAATACGCAAGCGCATAGCTTTACCGAGTAGAGTTCGAATATAAGGGCTTGCTTTTTCTAAACCTTGCATACCTTGTGCAATAGCCTCAGGATCGTTATCAAATAAGAAGGTTACAAATACTTTCGCGTAAGCTAAATCTCTTGATACTTCGACATCTGAAACGGTTACCATCCCTACACGAGGATCTTTGACTTCTCGCTGTAAAATAACTGCAATCTCTTTTTGTAATTCTTGTGCGACACGGTCGCTACGTTTAAATTCTCTAGACATTTTTTCTCCAAAAAGTAGGGACGTACTATATACGCCCTTGAGGTTTCCTATTTGCAAATCTTAGCAAAAATTCAACCGCTTGCATACGCACATAGTACGCCCCTACATTGAAATTGGCTTAATTTTAAATTGAGCGTTTAATCTCAACGATTTCAAACACCTCGATTTGGTCACCAACTTTTACATCATTATAGTTCTTAACGCCGATACCACATTCCATACCGTTACGCACTTCTGATACGTCATCTTTGAAACGGCGAAGTGATTCCAACTCACCTTCAAAGATAACCACATTATCACGCAATACACGGATTGGGTTGTTACGTTTCACCATACCTTCTGTTACCATACAGCCTGCGATTGCCCCAAATTTAGGATGACGGAATACATCACGTACTTCTGCCAAGCCAATAATTTCCTGTTTAAATTCAGGCTGTAACATACCACTCATTGCTGCTTTCACGTCATTTAACAATTCATAAATGATGGAATAGTAACGTAAATCAATGCTTTCTGTTTCAATAATACGACGAGCAGATGCATCTGCACGTACATTGAAACCAACCATAATAGCGTTAGAGGCTGCAGCTAAAGTCGCATCAGTTTCAGTAATACCACCTACACCTGAACCCACAATTTTTACTTTCACTTCAGATGTCGAAAGTTCCATTAATGATTGACTGATAGCTTCAACAGAACCTTGTACGTCTGCTTTCACAATAATGTTCAACTCTGCTACATCACCCGCAGTCATGTTGCTAAACATATTTTCTAATTTCGCTTTTTGTTGACGAGCAAGTTTCACCTCACGGAATTTGCCTTGACGGTAAAGTGCTACCTCACGGGCTTTTTTCTCATCGCGCACAACTGTTGCTTCATCACCTGCTGCCGGTACGCCCGAAAGACCTAACACTTCAACAGGAATCGACGGGCCTGCGGATTCAATATCTTTACCGTTTTCATCACGCATTGCACGTACACGACCGTATTCAAAACCACACAACACGATGTCGCCTTTGTTCAGTGTACCTGATTGAACAAGAATAGTTGCCACCGGGCCACGACCTTTATCTAGGTATGATTCAATTACCACACCGCTTGCCATACCATCTTTCACTGCAGTCAATTCAAGCACTTCTGATTGCAGGATAATCGCTTCTAACAAGTCATCAATACCCATACCTTTTTTCGCTGAAACTGGCACGAATTGTACATCACCACCGAATTTCTCGGAGATAACATCGTGTTGTAACAATTCTTGTTCTACACGGTCTGGGTTCGCCTCCGGTTTATCAATTTTATTTACCGCAACAACTAATGGCGCGCCTGCCGCTTTTGCATGTTGGATCGCTTCAATAGTTTGTGGCATCACACCATCGTCCGCTGCAACTACAAGAACGACGATGTCAGTCGCTTTGGCACCACGCGCACGCATAGACGTAAAGGCTGCGTGTCCTGGAGTGTCTAAGAAGGTGATCATCTTGCCATCATCGGTTTCTACATGGTATGCACCAATGTGCTGAGTAATACCACCCGCTTCGCCTGCCGCTACTTTTGCTTTACGAATATAGTCAAGTAATGAGGTTTTACCGTGGTCAACGTGCCCCATAATAGTAACAACCGGAGCTCGGGTTACTTTTTCTGCATCAGTATCACGGTCTTCCAATACCGCTTCTTCTAATTCATTTTCTTTACGCAAAATAACTTTGTGGCCTAATTCTTCCGCCACTAATTGCGCTGTTTCTTGGTCGATAACTTGGTTAATCGTTACCATTTCACCCATTTTCATCATCATCTTGATAATTTCAGTTGCTTTTACCGCCATTTTGTTAGCAAGTTCAGCAACCGTAATGGTTTCACCAATCACCACATCAGCTTTTACAACTTGTGCAGGTTTTGTAAAGGCTTGTTGTAAAGCAGCACCTTTTTTGCCATGCTTACCTTTGCCCTTAACTTCTTTTTGATTGCGGCGATCAGCATTACGTTCGTTTTTATCATCTTCACGTCCGCCTTTTTTAGCCTTAGCTACGCCACCTTTATTATTACGCCCGCGATTTTCACTACGACGATCGTTATCTCTATCTGCTTCACGAGCGTAAGAGGAGGTGAAACGATCATCATCAAAATCTTCACTTGAGTTCTCACTTGACTCTTCACGTTCAATCTCAGCTAAACGACGGGCATTTTCTGCTGCACGTTTTGCTTCCATTTCTGCTTTTTGACGAGCCAGTTCTTCTTGTTTACGGCGTAATTCAGCTTCTTCTTTACGCTTCGCTTCTTTTTCAGGATCGAGTGCTTTTTCTTGTTTTGGCTGAGATTGCGCTACCGCTTTCGGCTTATCTTCTTTTGCCTTAGTATTTGGCATTACCGGTACAGGATGAGTTTTACTAGCGGTCGATTCTGCTGCTTTTTTTGCAGCTTCTTCTTGCTTCGCTTTTTCTTTAGCTTCTGCTTCAGCTTTTTCTTTGGCTAATTTCTCAGCTGCTTCTTTTTCCTCTCTTGCTTTTGCTGCAAGAGCTTCTCTTTCTGCTTTTTCTTGTAACGCTTTGGCATCAATTTTCGGTTTTTTCTCTTTTACTTCAACCGCTTTTACTTTGCCGCTAGTTGTCGTAGCATTAACTTTACTCGCTTTACGAGCACCACCAAGCGAAAGTGTTTTTTTCTCTTCAGTCATTTTTTTATCCTCTTTGCCTGTGATTAGTTAAACCAACAAATTTGACGGGCAGCCATAATGAGCTCGCCTGCTTTCTCTGCCGATAACTCTTCAATATCTGCTAAATCATCTACGCCTTGTTCAGCAAGATCTTCAAGGGTTGTAATTTGTTTCTCGGCTAATTTAAATGCAATATGGCGCTCCATTCCTTCAAGAGCTAACAGCCTCTCTTCAATTTGGGCTGATTTTAAAGCTTGTTCTTCTGCTAATGCTTTCTTCGTAATCGCATTTTTAGCACGTGATTGTAGCTCTTCAACTAAATCTTCATCTTCTAATCCATCAATTGCAGTTAATGTACTTACCGGTACATAAGCAACAGCTTCTAATGAAGTAAAGCCTTCTTCAATCAATACTTGAGCAAATTCTTCATCAATTTCTAACGCAGAGGTTAATAAATTGATGACTTTGCCATCTTCCTCTTCATTTTTCTTGGTTAGCTCTTCAACCGTCATCACATTTAAGGTCCAACCGGTTAATTGCGTAGCTAAACGGACATTTTGTCCATTGCGCCCGATAGCTTGTGCTAAATTTTTAGATTCAACAGCAATATCCATAGAGTGAGCTTCATCATTAATTACAATAGAACTAACATCTGCCGGCGCCATCGCATTGATCACAAATTGTGCTGGGTTATCATCCCAAAGCACGATATCTACGCGTTCACCACCTAATTCGCTGCTGATAGCTTGCACACGTGCACCACGCATACCAACGCAAGCACCAACCGGATCGATACGTTTATCATGAGTTTTTACTGCGATTTTGGCACGAGAACCTGCATCACGAGCAGCGCCTTTGATTTCAATTACTTCTTCACCAATTTCCGGTACTTCTAACTTAAATAATTCTTCAAGCATAACCGATTTTGCACGGGTAACAAATAATTGAGGACCTTTTGATTCAGGTTTGATCTCATATAATACACCGCGCACGCGGTCGCCCGGGCGGAAATTCTCACGTGGAATCATATCTTCACGAACAATCACCGCTTCGCCTTTGATATCTTCCGATTTTCCTACTAACTCAAGGAAAATATTATCACGAGTCACTTTTTTAACTGTTGCAATAATAATCTTACCTAAATCGGCACGGAATTCATCAATGATTTTAGTTTTCTCTGCTTCACGGATTTTTGTTTTGATCACTTGACCAAAGGTCTGAATAGCAACTCGACCAAATTCGATAGATTCAACTTCATCTTCAATGAAATCACCTAATTGTACATTAGGATCTTCAAACTGCGCAGCCTCTAAACTGATCTCACGCGTCATATTATTGACATTCTCAACAACAGCCCAACGACGGAATGTTTGGAAATCACCGGTTTTACGGTCAACAACAACGCGAACATCAATATCTAAATCGCGACTTTTTTTAGTTGCAATTGTCAATGCTGTTTCTAAAGCTTCAAAAATGGCTTCTTTTGGTAATTGTTTCTCGTTTGATACTGCTTCTGCAGCTAATAAAATCTCTTTACTCATTGTTAGTTTGCCTTATTAATTTAAAAATTAAAAACGGGGACTAAATTCGCTTTTTGAATGTTACCGAATGCGAATTGGCGATCTTCATTTTCTACAGTTAAGGTAATTAAATCACCATCGACTTCTCTAATCTTGCCTTGCCATTTACGGCGATCGAACATCGGAATTCGCAAATGAATCACCACATCACGTCCGATAAAACGCTCATAATGGGCTGTAGTAAATAATGGACGGTCTAGCCCTGGTGAAGAAACCTCTAGGTTATATTTATCTGCAATAGGATCTTCAACATCAAAAATCGCGCTTACTTGACGGCTCACATCGCTACAATCATCAATCGTTACGCCACCTTCTTTATCAATATACAGGCGAACCGTTAAAAAACGCCCTGCTCGTTGGCATTCAATGCCAACTAACTCAAAACCTAATGCTTCGATTGAATCTAACACTAAATCTTCTAATTTTTGCTCTAATGTTGCCAATTAAAACTCTCCAAATACAAAAAAAGCCGGTATATTACCAGCTCTTGATACGTTAAATCTGTACCAATTTCCGCAAAAAAGCCCCAGACGGGAAACCGTGGGGCTTTAAGCGATTTGTTTCTCGGTGAGAAAAAACATTTAACCGTAACAAGCGGTCTGTTTTATGATTTTTTTGCAATTGCAAAATTTATCATACACCCTATAAAACAAAACTCACAACTTTAACCAAAGCTGTGAGCTTAAAACTGGTTGCGGGGGCTGGATTTGAACCAACGACCTTCGGGTTATGAGCCCGACGAGCTACCAAGCTGCTCCACCCCGCGTCTGATGGGCTGTATTATAGATACTTCACTCAATAATGCAAGCACTTTTTTAATATTTTTGCTCTAACTCCTCTTTATAGAACATTTTTAAGCCATTTTTAGTAGAGGAATCTGAAGTATAGAGCATTTGGTAATAGTAGTCATAGGCTAACACATTTTGTACATAACCACGGGTTTCATAAAAAGGTATAGTCGCAATAAATTCATCCATGGCTAATTTACCATTAGCACGTTTTAACCATTGTTCGACTCTTCCTGCTCCCGCGTTATAAGCTGCAGCAATTAAAATACGATTATTTAGGTATTTCTCGTTTAATTCCGACAAATGGGTTGTCCCTAGCATTATATTGTTAAACGGTCTAAATAAATCACCATCACCTTTAAACGGCAAACCGTTGTCTTTTGCCGTTTTTTCTGCTGTAGCCGGCAACATTTGCATTAGACCTCTCGCATTAGCATGTGATCTCGCCTGAAAATTCCAAGCACTTTCCTGACGGGCTATTGCTTGGGCAAAGGTTTTACTGATTTTTTTATCTGCTAATGTCAAATCATACCAATCTGAATATGCATTAGGTAATCTTAAATCAATATTATCAAATGCCTTTATTTGAATTGTTCCTTCTACCGCCAAATCATACCAATTTTGAGCTGAAGCATATTTAATTACCGATAACTGTTGTGACTGAGTTGAAAGACTTTTAATAAAGTAAGTCCAAATATTTCTTGCCTGCTCAAAGCGCTCTAATTGGCGTAATTCTCTTATCCTCTCAAATTCCGGTTGATATAACTCAAGCTCTGCTGAAGTTAAATTCGGTGTATCTATAATAGGAAATCGATAGACAATCCCTAGCTGCTGAGCCGCAAGCATAGGATAAAAACCACGTTCTTGAGCTAACGTTTCAAATATTGACTTACGTTTAACTTCATTTTTCTCCGTTTTCGCCAACCAATAACGCCATTCAGGTTTTGCTTTACCTTCATTTGAAAGCACAGATAACCACTCAGTTAAATCAGAGTGTTGCCAAATTGCCATACGCAAGCGGCGTTCGGTTAAACTATCAACATTTAAGGTTTTAATCTGTTCATCTCGCCATAACTGAAAAGTTGGCTCTACATTATCAAATAATCGACTAATAAATGCAGTTTTCCATTCTTTGATTTCGGCTTCTGTAAGCTGATATTTTTCTGCCCATGCCTGATATGCTTCAAATGTTGGATTTTCTAACTTTTCAGAGAGCGTTTTTATATATTTAGGAAATAGCTGCAAAATTACCGCTTTATTTTCTGCACGGGCAGCAACCTCAAGCGGTTGATTTTCAATAAATTTTTGCAAATCTTGAGGATTATTGGCAATAGAAGAAACTTCGTTTAACCACGCTTTTAAATTTCCATCCGTGCTATTCATTGCCAAATTCGCAATTTCAGCATTCGCACTTTGTTTGATTAATTCAATTGCTTTCAAACGTACTTTTTCATCTGTTTTAAAACCCTGATCTCGCCAATAGCTTTCTAAATTAGCACAATCAGAAGTTAATTTAGGCGTTGCAAACCACAGCTGTTCAAATTCATTTGCTAAAGCAAACAGCTCGCTATTTTTTGTATTTTTCTCAGTGACTTTGCTCACTTCAGGATTTATTTCTGCTTTGCTGGCAGCAAGTTCATAACGAGCTGACAGTAAACGACACTGGTCAGCCAGACTGATGGGCTTTACACTCTTAGCATATTCCACCAGCTCATCAAAGTTTTGTTGCTGATACAGCAGCTCAAATCTAAGTTGCTGTAATGTTTTTTGATAGACCGAATTAGGATATTTATGTATAAATGCATGAATATCACTCTCTTTTGCCTGTTTTAACGTTATTTTAGCATTCAATAACGCCCAATTTGCCTCCATTTCCAATGGATAGCCGGATAATGTTGCCAATAATCGCTGAATAATTTGCTCACCAGAGGCAGATAAATTTTTTTGCAGTACAGCATTCTCAATTAAATAATTAAGTTGTTGAAAATTTTCTCTCTGTTTAAGGCGTAACTGCTTCGCATGTTCTATTTCTTTTTGATAAACTGCCAGCCAATCTGTTTTTAATTGTGCTAATTCTTTTTCATTATACGTTTTAACAGACTCTCTACCTGCTTCTAATGCCCATCCATAACTACTTGCCAGCAATAATGCTAGTGCTGTTTTTTTCCACATATATGACTCCTCGTTACTTCGCTTTAGGCAGAAAAAAGATGACTAAGTTTCAAAATAATGTCATTTATCGACACTCAACTAGAAATCAAATTAAGCCATTTTGTATTTCGTTGCATAAATTTATAAAATTTGACCGCTTGTGATAATAAAAACGGTCTGTTTTGCAAAATATTTACAAAATCAGACCGCTTGTTTTCAAATCAGTAATGCTTATTTCAGCATTTTTGCCAATTCTTTTGGTTCTACATAACCTGCAATCAGCTCCCCACCAGAAGTCACCATATTAGGCGTGCCTGTTACGCCAAATTTAATTCCGAGTTGATAATGTTTTTTTACAATATTCGGTGTTTTAAGTTGTGTTGGTAAATTGCCTTTTTCAGCCTCATTGAGTGCATTAATTTTATCAGAAGAGCTCCAAATCGCTTCCATCTGTTTTGCTGTTTGCGTATTCATACCGCCACGAGGGAAAGCTAAATAACGAATAGTGATTCCCAAATCATTATATTCTTTGATACGTTCATGTAACAGGTGACAGTAATGGCAAGTAATATCCATAAACACCGTAATCACATGTTTTTCGTTTTTAGCTGGATAAACAATCATTTCATTATGGTAAGAGTTTAATTCTGCTAATAACTCTTGGTTTGTAATATCTACTGCCTTTCCGTTTTTTAACTCAAAAATTTTACCTTGGATCACATAACGTCCATCTTCACTGATATAAACCACGCCCTCATTAGATGTCGCTTTTCTAAAGCCAGATAAAGGAGAAGCAGAAATATTAACCTCTGTTGCCCCCATTTTTTCAAGTTGTTTTTTTAAATTTGCATCTGATGCTAATACCGCTGTTGATAAACAAGCTAATCCTAGCATGATAAGATTTTTCTTCATTTAGAATCCTTACATTCTTAATTTTGCTTCTACATGTTTCGCCTTATATATGAAGGCTTGGCGTTCTTTATTACTCATACCTGAACTTGAGCCTGGTAATTTCACAGTCATTGGATTTACCGGTCTTCCGTTAATATGAAACTCATAGTGTAAATGTGGTCCGGTCGAACCGCCGGTATTGCCGGACAAGGCAATACGCTCACCTTTTTTCACACTTTGCCCCGGCTTCACTAAGGGTTTACTAAGGTGCATATACACTGTTGTAATGTGCCCGTGCTTTATTCGAATATAACGCCCAGCCCCTCTAGCTTGGTAGGCAACATGCTCAACCACTCCATCACTTGGTGCGATAATCGGTGTTCCAACCGGAATACCATAATCTACCCCTTTATGCGGGCTAATACGACCTGTAATTGGGTGCCTACGTTTAGGATTAAACGAAGAAGTTACCCGAGCAGCATACAACAACGGATGCCGAGCAAAACCACCACTTAACGTTTCCCCATATTTACTATAGTAGCGCCCATTCTCTGCTTGAATTGCATAGTAGCTTTTATTACCACTAATAACATGAATACCTTCCACATTACCTAAGTCTGTTACTTTACCGTTAATGTATTCTCGTTTAACTAAAATTGCAAACTTATCACCTTTTTTAAGTTTATTCGTGGCAATTTGTGATTGTAATCCAACCGCCAGTTGATTAATTTGACGATCCGATAAATCAACTGCTTTTAGGCTAGATGCAAAACTACCTTGGATAGTTCCACGAACAACATCTAATTTCCACTCGCCTTTTTTCTCAAATTCTTGATAAGCAAATTTTCCGTTTGCTTTACGTTCATAAACTCGCTCTTCTTTTTCAGAAACAAGCCAGTTCATGTATTCTAACTCACCATCATTGTCCAATATCCAATAAAATTGCTGACCTGGTTGTAATTGTGCCAGTGCAGGATATTGCTTAATTAGATCTTTAGCAACACTTGGCCCGAGACCCGATTGTTCCAGTACATCTTTTAATTTATCACCACGAGCAACAGTATAACTAAATTGGTCTTGGATTCTTAAAGCTTGATCAGCAACTTCCAACAAATCACCAATAGCCTGCTCAGCCTCTTGTGGCAATGCTTCTTCAAGCTCTTTTTTAGCTGCTGTATCAATACTCTCTTCAACTTCATCATCCGGACCGATTAACTCATCTTCATAGGATGTTGCTGTTTGGTCATCTATAATCTGTTCCTCACCGTCTGATACTAATGCAGATTCAGTAAGCAAATCGGTAATACGGCTGATAAAACCCGCTTCATTTTCCGATTTCGGTAAATCAATTACATTTAATTCAACTTCATCTTCGTGCTTTATGTCCTGCTCATCCAAAATAAGGGTATTTTCTCGCTGGTTTTTACTCTCAACCGACGGCTGCTCCTTTAATGCCAGAACAATGCCCACCAGCAAACTCACTACAGCTAATAAAAACACCGTTATTTTGATATGTTGCTTATGTTTTTTACGATCTCTCGCTAAAATAACGTGTTGCAAAATATATCTCGCCTATTTTTTATTTACTAAAATTTACATAATCTATTGGTAGACCATTTTACCAAGAAAAAATTCATTTAATCTATTGTCATAATATGAAAAATCAGCTAATTTTAACTCAATATCCATAAATTTTTTATATTAATGAAAATTAATCAACTGACACAAACGCAAACATTCAATCCGTTTTCACCCATTAGGCCTGTTAGCCCATTGGTTTCTCTTGAAAAGATTGATGTTTCTTTCAACGATCAAAAAGCGTTACAAAATATCAATCTTTCTATCTACCCTAATTCTATTACTACTATTGTTGGGCCTAACGGTGGCGGAAAATCAACGCTATTGAAAGTGTTGCTAAAATTAATCACCCCAAATAAAGGAAAAGTCTTTCACCAAAAAGGCTTAAAAATTGGCTATGTCCCGCAAAAACTGCATTTAGACCCTTCTATGCCAATTACAGTAGCTCATTTCTTAGCACTGAAACCCAATACGGACAAAAAAATGATTGAAGAGGTATTATCATTATTTTCAATCACACATCTAGCCGAAAACAGTATGCAAAAATTATCGGGTGGGGAGCTTCAACGTGTACTACTTGCCAGAGCTGTGTTAAACCAACCACAATTACTTGTGTTAGATGAGCCAATGCAAGGTGTGGATATTACAGGTCAAACCGAACTCTATCAACTGTTAAATAAAACACGCTCTTTACTTAATTGTGCTATTTTAATGGTATCACACGATCTAAATATTGTGATGGCAAATACCGATGAAGTGCTTTGTGTTAACAAACATATCTGCTGTGCCGGCACACCTGAAGTAATTACAAATGACCCGAGTTTCATCCATTTCTTTGGTGATCAGTTTGCTCGAAATGTTGCATTTTATTCACATAATCATAATCACCACCACAATTTGCATGGTGATATCTGCTTGGAGCAGTGCAACTGTAAACACTCGCCTCAGTGAGTTGTTTAAAATTTGTAAATTTTTTGCTAAAAATGACCGCTTATCTGCAAATTATTGTTTAAAAATCTGACCTAGCTCACATTTTCTTATCAGAATTTGGAGTATAATAGTATGAAGTTCAAACCATTATCAGGTAAGGTCTATATGCAATATAACAATTTTGATGATTGGATTAAGTCATCGCCATTTGGCGGCTCAAGCCAATCTTATGTTGAAGAAATTTATGAACAATATTTAGTAAATCCACAGAGTGTTGATGCCAGCTGGAAAGCTATATTTGATTCATTTCCGACACACGATACAAATCAAGTTGAACAATCACATTCTCAAGTCCGTGATTATTTTCGTAAATTAGCACGAGAGCAACAGCCTCAATCCATTACCGTTATCGATCCAAAAGCCAGTGCCAAACAAGTTCGTTTATTACAATGGATTAATGCACATCGTTTCCGTGGTTATTTAGAAGCACAACTTGACCCTATCAATTATTATCGCTGGAAAACCTCTAGTGTACCTGAATTAGATTACAAATATCATGGTTTTACCGACGCCGACTTAGACGAAACCTTTACCGTAGGTCGCTATGTTTACGGCAAAGAAACTATGAAACTAAGCGAATTAAATCATGCTCTTAAAGAAACCTATCTTGGCCCTATCGGCTTAGAATTTATGCACGTTCAAGATATTGAGCAACGTAATTGGTTGCAAGAAAAAATTGAGAGTGTATTGAACAAACCACTTTTTACGAAAGAAGAGAAACTCAATTTATTAAGTGAACTCACCGCCGCAGATGGTTTAGAGCGGTACTTAGGGGCGAAATTCCCTGGCGCAAAACGATTCTCGCTTGAGGGAAGCGATGCCTTTATTCCAATGATGAAAGAGATCATCCGTCACTCTGCCCGCCAAGGTATGACAGACGTGGTATTAGGCATGGCACACCGTGGGCGCTTAAATATGTTGGTAAACGTATTCGGTAAACGCCCTGCAGAATTATTTGATGAGTTTGCCGGCAAACACGCTGATGAAAGTCGTACAGGGGATGTAAAATATCACCAAGGCTTCTCATCTAACTTTGCTGTTGACAATAAAAACGTGCATTTAACCCTTGCTTTCAACCCATCACACTTGGAAATTGTAAGCCCGGTGGTGATTGGCTCTGTGCGTGCAAGACAAGAACGTATGCGTGATACTGCACATGAAAAAGTGCTTGCAGTAACCGTGCATGGTGACTCTGCTGTGGCTGGTCAAGGTGTTGTACAAGAAACACTCAACATGGCCAATGCCCGTGGTTATAAAGTGGGTGGTACAATCCGCATTGTGATCAACAACCAAATTGGTTTCACTACTTCTAATCCGAATGACACTCGCTCAACTGAATTCTGTACCGATATTGCGAAAATGATTCAAGCACCGATTATTCACGTAAATGGTGATGACCCTGAAGCAGTGGCTTTCGCAGCAAGAATGGCAGTGGAATATCGCACTAAATTCAAACGCGATATTTTTATTGATCTGATTTCTTATCGTCGTCATGGTCATAACGAAGCCGACGAGCCATTAGCAACTCAACCGATGATGTACAGCATTATCAAAAAGCACCCTACACCTCGTAAGGTATATGCAGATCGCTTAATTGCCGAAGGTGTTTTAAGCAATGAGCAAGAAATTGAAATGCTCAATCTGTATCGTGATGCCCTAGATAATGGTGATCGAGTTGTACCTGAATGGCGTGAAATGAATATGGCGGCTGTCGATTGGTTGCAATACCTCAACTACGATTGGACCGAGCCGTATGAAAGTAAATTCCCGTTAGAGCGTTTCTTAACGATTGCCAAACGTGTCTGTGAATATCCGCAATCTCTCAAAGCTCACTCTCGTGTGGAAAAAATTTACGCTGATCGTAAAGAAATGTACGAAGGCAAAAAATTATTCGACTGGGGGATGGCAGAAACGATGGCTTATGCAACGCTGCTTGATGATGGCACACACGTACGTTTATCCGGTGAAGATGCCGGTCGTGGTACATTCTTCCATCGCCATGCTGTAATCCATAACCAAAATGATGGTACAGGCTATGTTCCACTAACTAATTTACATGCCAATCAAGGCCGCTTCCAAGTATGGGACTCTGTGCTGTCTGAAGAAGCAGTACTAGCCTTTGAATATGGTTTTGCTACAACCGATCCGAAAACATTGACCATTTGGGAAGCTCAATTTGGTGATTTTGCTAACGGTGCGCAAATTGTAATCGACCAATTTATTAGTTCCGGTGAACAAAAATGGGGCAGAATGTGTGGTTTAGCAATGCTGTTGCCTCACGGCTATGAAGGGCAAGGCCCGGAACACTCCTCTGCCCGACTTGAACGCTATTTACAGCTTTGTGCACAACAGAATATGCAAGTCTGTGTGCCATCAACACCGGCTCAGGTTTATCACATGTTACGTCGTCAAGCGATCCGTAAAATGCGCCGTCCACTCATTGCAATTACCCCGAAATCTTTATTACGCCACCCACTTGCGGTTTCATCATTAGATGATTTGGTAAATGGTACATTCCTAAATGTGATTGGCGAAGTCGATAGTATCGATCCAAAACAAGTAAAACGTGTGGTGATGTGCTCGGGTAAAGTATATTACGATTTACTTGAGCAACGCCGCCAAAATAACCAAACGGATATTGCTATTATTCGTATCGAGCAGCTTTACCCATTCCCTTATGAGGAAATGAAACAGATTCTTGAGCCTTACGCTCACGTAAAAGATTTTGTCTGGTGTCAAGAAGAGCCACTTAACCAAGGCGCGTGGTATTGCAGTAAACATAATTTTGAAGCCTCTATTCCGGAAGGTGTAAAATTAACTTATGCGGGTAGACCTGCTTCAGCTTCACCGGCTGTAGGTTATCCATCCCTACACGCTAAACAGCAAAAACAACTCGTTGAAGATGCATTAACACTCTAAAAATGCCTTCTTTTGTCGAAAAGATAAGAAAAAAGGAAGAAAACAATGACAATCGAAATTTTAACTCCTGATTTACCAGAATCTGTTGCGGATGCAACAGTCGCTACTTGGCATAAAAAAGTAGGTGATACTGTAAAACGTGATGAAATTCTAGTCGAAATTGAAACTGATAAAGTCGTTTTAGAAGTGCCGGCTTCTAACGATGGTGTTCTTGCAGAAATCTGCCAAGAACAAGGGGCGACAGTGGTATCAAAGCAACTACTAGGTAAAATAAATACCGCACAAGCCGGTGATATTACTCAAGAAAAAATCGAACAACAAACAGAGGCAACACCGGCTGATCGCAAATATGCCGCAATTGAACATAGCCACACAAATGCCGATGACCAAAGCCCTGCAATTCGCCGCTTATTAGCCGAGCACGACTTACAAGCTTCAGAGATAGTAGGCAGTGGAGTGGGCGGAAGAATCACTCGTGAGGATATTGAAAAAGAGATTGCAAAACGTGTTCAGCTTGCTCAAGCCACTCAAGTTGCAACTACACAAAATACAGTAAGTACTGTCGCATTTAATAGCCGCAGCGAAAAACGTGTACCAATGACACGTTTACGCAAACGCATTGCAGAACGCCTGCTCGAAGCCAAAAATACCACAGCAATGCTGACTACATTCAATGAATTGGATATGTTGCCAATTATGAACCTGCGTAAAACCTATGGTGAAAAATTTGAAAAACAACACGGTGTACGCCTAGGCTTTATGTCTTTCTACATCAAAGCAGTGGTGGAAGCGTTAAAACGCTACCCTGAAATTAACGCCTCAATTGATGGTGATGATGTAATTTACCACAATTATTTTGATATCAGTATTGCGGTTTCCACGCCTCGTGGCTTAGTGACTCCGGTTCTGCGTGATTGCGATAAAATGAGCATGGCAGATATTGAGAAAAAAATTAAAGAGCTTGCCGAAAAAGGCCGTGACGGCAAATTAACGGTGGAAGACTTAACCGGTGGTAACTTCACCATCACTAATGGTGGTGTATTCGGCTCGCTAATGTCCACCCCGATTATCAACCCACCGCAAAGTGCGATTTTAGGCATGCACGCGATTAAAGATCGCCCGGTGGCAGTTGATGGACAAGTAGTTATCCGCCCAATGATGTACTTAGCTCTAAGCTACGATCACCGCTTAATTGACGGCAAAGAGTCTGTTGGTTTCTTAGTAACAGTGAAAGAGTTGTTGGAAGATCCGACTCGTTTATTACTTGAAATTTAATTGAAAAATTAGACCGCTTGTAAGGTTACAAGCGGTCTAATTTTACTGAAATTTTGCAAACATGATATATTCGGCTATTAAACAATAGCAAAATAAACTAAGAGGAATCTCTATGAATCTACACGAATATCAAGCAAAACAAATTTTTAAACAATATGGATTGCTTGTCAGCCAAGGGATTGCCTGCACTTCTGCCGCTGAAGCAGTAACGGCAATCAGCCAGCTCCAAGGAGAGCAATGGGCGATCAAATGCCAAGTTCACGCAGGCGGGCGTGGCAAAGCCGGCGGGGTGAAATTAGTTCGTAATGCCAATGAAGTGAAAGCCTTTGCTGAAAAATGGTTGGGGAATCGCTTAGTCACTTTCCAAACCGATAGCCTCGGGCAGCCGGTGAATGTAATTTATGTAGAAGAAACCTGTAATATTGACAGAGAGCTTTATTTAGGGGCGGTAATCGATCGTTCTGCACAAAAAGTGGTGTTTATGGCATCGAGTGCCGGCGGGATGAATATTGAAGATGTCGCCCACAACACGCCAGAACTCATCCACAAAACTACCATCGACCCACTCACTGGCGGTCAGCCGTTCCAAGGGCGTGAACTTGCCTTTAAATTAGGCTTAAAAGGTGATGAAGTAAAACAGTTCGCGGATATTTTTGTGAAACTCTCGAACTTATTTGTGGAAAAAGATTTAGCCCTATTGGAAGTTAATCCACTTGTGGTCACAAAAGAAGGACAACTCCTCTGCTTAGACGCGAAAATGTCGATTGACAGTAACGCCCTTTATCGCCACCCTGACCTAAAAGCTTTACAAGATTTAAGCCAAGATGATGAGCGTGAAGCTGAAGCAGAAAAATGGAGCCTGAACTATGTGGCATTAGACGGCAATATCGGCTGTATGGTAAACGGTGCAGGTTTAGCGATGGGGACAATGGATATCGTCAAACTCTATGGTGGCAAACCGGCAAACTTCCTCGATGTAGGCGGTGGTGCAACCAAAGAGCGTGTAGCAGCGGCATTTAAGTTGATTTTATCTGACCCGAACGTAAAAGCCGTGTTAGTCAATATCTTTGGCGGCATTGTGCGTTGTGATTTAATTGCCGAAGGCATCATTGCCGCAGTAAACGAAGTCGGCGTGGATGTCCCTGTGATTGTGCGTTTAGAAGGAACCAACGCAGAAAAAGGACGTGAGATTTTATCTACCAGCGGGCTCAGTATTTTAGCGGCGACATCCCTAAAACAAGCGGCTGAATTAGCAGTAAAATCTGCAAATTAGGAGGAACAATGTCGATTTTAATTGATAAAAATACAAAAGTCATTTGCCAAGGCTTTACCGGCGGACAAGGCACATTCCATAGCGAACAAACACTGGCCTACGGCACACAACTAGTTGGTGGCGTTTCTCCCAATAAAGGTGGAACCACCCATTTAGGCTTACCGGTGTTTGATACGGTAAAAGATGCTGTGAAAGCTACCGGGGCTACAGCAACAGTTATTTATGTACCGGCACCAGGCTGTAAAGATGCTATTTTAGAAGCGATTGATGGCGGCATTCAACTTATTGTCTGTATTACCGAGGGCATCCCAACCCTTGATATGCTGCAAGTTAAGCAACGCTTAAATGAAAGCGGTGTACGTATGATCGGCCCGAACTGCCCGGGCGTGATTACCCCTGATGAATGCAAAATCGGCATTATGCCGGGCAATATCCATAAAAAAGGTAAAATCGGTATTGTTTCCCGCTCAGGTACTCTCACCTATGAGGCGGTCAAACAAACAACAGACGAAGGCTTTGGGCAATCTACTTGTGTTGGTATCGGAGGGGATCCGATTCCAGGCTCAAACTTTATCGATATTTTAAAACTATTCCAAGATGACCCTGAAACCGAAGCAATTGTAATGATTGGTGAAATCGGCGGCTCAGCGGAAGAAGAAGCGGCAGCCTTCATTAAAGCGAATGTAACCAAGCCTATTGTGAGCTATATTGCAGGTGTTACCGCACCAAAAGGTAAACGAATGGGACATGCAGGTGCAATTATCAGCGGCGGCAAAGGCACTGCAGATGAGAAATTCAAAGCCTTAGAAGATGCGGGCGTGACTACTGTCAGAAGCCTTGCTGAAATTGGTTCCGCCTTACGCAAGATTTTAGGCTAGAAAAATCCTAGAAAAATCATTGGAAGAACAATATTCGCTCCCCAATTTTTTAATCCTTAAAACTAAAACTCAAGCGGTCTAATTTGCAATATTTTTTACAAATTAGACCGCTTGTTTTGTTTTAGTCTTTTATCTTATTCTTTCGATTTCCAAATTAATGGATCAACACCTTTACGAATAAGCTCTGGGTGGTCTTCAATTTTAAATACTGGATCTTTGCCAGCTTTTAATTGGCGGATATAGTCTTTCATAATAATCCAAACGATTGGAGCAAGAATTAAAATCGCCACAAGGTTGATTACTGCCATTGATGCCATCACTGTATCAGCAAACGCCCAAACGATACCACCATCTCTAACCGCACCAAAGTACACAAAGAACAATACAATCGCTCTAAAGCCCCAAACAAACCATGCTTTGTTTTTAATATAGCGGATATTTGTTTCTGCATAAGCATAGTTACCGATAATTGAAGTAAAGCAGAACAATAAAATAATAAAGGCTAAGAAATGTAAACCAAATTCACCTAAGTGGAATTGCAATGCAGTCTGAGTAAGAGAGATACCTTTTAAACTTTCACCACCGTAGTTATCTGACATTAAAATAATAACCGCAGTACAAGTACAAACTACTATCGTATCAACGAATACCCCTAACATCTGAATTAAACCTTGGCTTGCAGGGTGCTTAGCATCAGAAGTTGCTGCTGAGTTTGGTGCAGAACCCATACCTGCTTCATTTGAGAATAAACCACGTTTGATCCCCATTAACATTGTTTTTGATACTAAAGCACCAAACATCCCACCCGCTGCTGCTGAGAAATCAAAAGCACTCTCAATAATTAAACCAATAATACTTGGTACTCTCTCAATGTTCATGCCTAAAATAATCACAGCAATAATTAAGTAAAACAGCGCCATCATCGGAACGACTTGAGCAGAAACCTTACCAATACGTTTTACCCCGCCGGCAATAATAATGCCTGTAATCACCACTAATGCGATCCCCACATAAATAGGATCCCACTCCCAAGCGTTACGTGTTGCCTCTACAATTGAGTTTGCTTGTACTGCGTTAAAAGCAAAACCAAAAGTAAAAATAAGCGTTATAGCAAAAGCAATTGCTAATGGAGGTAATTTTAAACCACGGGTAATATAGTAAGCTGGCCCACCACGAAACATGCCATTTGGATCACGCGTTTTGTATAACTGTGCTAGTGAAGACTCAGCAAACGCAGAACTCATTCCCATCAGTGCTGTTAACCACATCCAGAAAACAGCACCTGGTCCACCTAAAGCAATAGCGGTTGCAACACCACCGATATTACCGACACCTACACGGCTTGCAAGACCTGTTGTAAACGCTTGGAATGGTGTTAATGAAGCACCATCTGCAGAACGTCCACCCCACATTTCACGTAAACTTTGCGGAAAAAGACGTAGCTGTACAAAGCCTGTTGTGATAGTAAAAAATAGACCTGCACCTAATAACAGCAGAATAGTAATATCCCAAAGCGGACCGTCAATTGTATTAACAATCCAAGTAAGGATACTTTCAAATAACGAAATAATAGAATCCATGAAGACCTCTTTAATATAATAAAAATGGTTGTATTTTAGCGAGTTTCCAATTTTTGAAAAGATTTTTTAATGGTTTTTATTAATTTTTTCTATAAAAAAATTAACGTCTAAATAAACTGCCTCCACTGTCAGTTTCAATAAAGCTGCCATGAAATAAACTAGCTCCTAACAAAATTAACGCTACACCTATTATTAATTTCAGTATTAAAACTAATGTTTGATTCATCTGTGCAGAAAGATACCAACGGCTTATTTGAAAAGCCTTATTTCTTGCCACAATAACCAAATAAGCAAACAGAGTTAATGTAGAACCGGTGCCTATTGCCATGGTAATAGCAGCAATCACGCCCCATAAATAAAGATTTAGTGTATAAGAGAGAAAAAGCACCAAAATTGCACCGGAACAAGGTCTTGCACCGATGCTGAAAATAAGCATTAATTGAGATTTCCAATCTGCAGCTTTTTTCATTTCATCAGTAGTGGGTAAATGTTTATGTCCACAGCCACAATGCTCATTGTGTACATGGTGTTTCGGTGTTACAAGCGGTAATTTTTTAGTTGAATTTTGCGAAAGACGAAGGGATCTAATCATCAGCTTATCTGATTTCCGAACTCCTCTAAATACTTGGTAGCACCAGTAAAGTCCGAACAATATCATCATACTAAAGCTGGCTCTTTCAACCCATTTCAACGTCACATTAAAATATTGACGGGAAAGAGTGAAAATTACCACTATAATCGTCACCAGTGAAATTGCAACCAAACCTTGCACTAAAGCAGAAGCAAAGGTAATTTTCATAGCTTGCTTTAGTTTTGTTTTCTCAAAAGAGAGATAACTACTTAAAATGAATTTTCCATGCCCCGGGCCTATTGCATGAAAGACACCATATAAAAAGCTAACCAAAACTAAGGTGGCACCTGCCCTGTTTTGATTCTCCCCCAACTCATTCATTGAGCTGGCAAGTTGCAAGTTAAACGATTTTTGCCATTCCATCACTTTAAATAACATGAACGGATAGAGTTGATAAATTGCAAAAAAAGCCAATAAACCAACCGCTATCCATCCTAAAAATTTAGCATTTATTCGCATATTATCTCCACTTTTTGTGAAAATTGAGCCCCTAATGAGTAATCTATATTTTCAGGTATATCCGGTGATTGATTTTTGTCTAAACCTGAAGCATACAGACGCAGTTTACTATCAACTTGCGGCAATACTAATTTTGCCGTACAAACAGTATTTGAAATGCTAATATCCTTAGCGTTATTGTATTCCATCGAAATATAATAGCTCGGCTCATAGGTATAAAAGCGAACTTGATTCTGCTTTAAATTATAAGGTTGGCTTAGGTGGAAGGTAATATAAAACACAACCCGATTTCCTTTTATATCAAAACGGGTCTCTGTCGGCTTAGTTGTAAATTTAATCGGCTGATTTTTACTATCATACAAAGTGCTGAAATAGTGATTTTGCACAGCAGATTGCACCATTTCAGCGGTAATATCTTTTTTTGTTTTCTCTTTATCTACGCTGTTTTGAAGTTCGTAAATCAGCTCTGAAGAACTGATTTCATCTAACATCCATTCCATCTGGAAGGATTTTAACAGACTATCTTCTACTATAATCCGGTTTTTAAGATCAACAAACGAATGCGGATGAGCAAGTGCTTGAGAAACATATAAAGAAGCACAAGCAACAATAAATATTTTTACTAATTTCATTTTTCCAGCCATATAAAAATAAAAAGCGAACAAGTTACCCTGTTCGCTATGTCAAAATTCAGTGAGTTGGTCGATAAGCCGAGTTCTGTCGCGGACAATCATTC
The DNA here is from genome assembly GCF_011455695.1 of Mannheimia granulomatis. Lineage (NCBI taxonomy): Bacteria > Pseudomonadati > Pseudomonadota > Gammaproteobacteria > Pasteurellales > Pasteurellaceae > Mannheimia > Mannheimia granulomatis. Next base: position 1,037,890 of record NZ_CP015030.1, read on the forward strand.
CTCTAGGCGTATATTCACACATACGCTCAAGCAACCTACCCGAACTCTCGGCGGGCCACCGATTGAGTTCCTATTTGGTCTTGCTACGAGTGGAGTTTACCGTGCCGTGGAATGTTGCCACCCACGCGGTGTGCTCTTACCACACCCTTTCACCCTTACCTGCACTTACGTACATCGGCGGTTTGCTCTCTGTTGCACTAGTCGTAGGCTCACGCCTCCCAGACGTTATCTGGCACTCTGCCCTATGTAGCTCGGACTTTCCTCTCGTTTATTTGTCCCACTTATCACCCGTTTCGGGCTTTTACTTTACAGCACTAAGGGCTTCAATAAACCAGCGATTGCCTAACCAACTCAAGGGAAGTATAACAGATTTGCAAACTTTTGCAAAAATTTAACCGCTAGCCGAATCTTGAAATCCATACTAAAAGCTGCTACAAAAAATAATGCAAAATAGTTTCGTCCATTTTTTTATAAATAAAAAGAAAGGAACAGTTTCAACTCACAGCCGCGCGAAGGCGGCTGCTAGCAATATATCTATCTGCAACGGCTTTTTGTGCAGTTTCAACTCACAGCCGCACGAAGGCGGCTGCACGTTCAATCCATAGATTCATTCTCTCTACCCCGCGTTTCAACTCACAGCCGCACGAAGGCGGCTGCTGACAGGTACTCCAACGGGTATTCAAGGTATTGATGTTTCAACTCACAGCCACGCGAAGGTGGCTGCGCTCATCCATTCGTAGGTGTTTGAGCTGCTATCGGTTTCAACTCACAGCCACGCGAAGGTGGCTGCCGTGAACAACCTCAAAGGCTGTCGGAACTTTGCGTTTCAACTCACAGCCACGCGAAGGTGGCTGCCGGTTTATCCGTTTTAGACTTAGAGTGGGATTACGTTTCAACTCACAGCCACGCGAAGGTGGCTGGCGTGCAGGTGTGTCGTTTGGTACAGCTCGCCGTTGGTTTCAACTCACAGCCACGCGAAGGTGGCTGCTTTGGTTCGCTTGCTATGAAAGTGTTTAATGGCAGTGTTTCAACTCACAGCCACGCGAAGGTGGCTGCATATTCACGGTTATATTGTGTTTTTCGGGTCTGCGTTTCAACTCACAGCCACGCGAAGGTGGCTGCCGTGAACAACCTCAAAGGCTGTCGGAACTTTGCGTTTCAACTCACAGCCACGCGAAGGTGGCTGCCGGTTTATCCGTTTTAGACTTAGAGTGGGATTACGTTTCAACTCACAGCCACGCGAAGGTGGCTGGCGTGCAGGTGTGTCGTTTGGTACAGCTCGCCGTTGGTTTCAACTCACAGCCACGCGAAGGTGGCTGCTTTGGTTCGCTTGCTATGAAAGTGTTTAATGGCAGTGTTTCAACTCACAGCCACGCGAAGGTGGCTGCATATTCACGGTTATATTGTGTTTTTCGGGTCTGCGTTTCAACTCACAGCCACGCGAAGGTGGCTGCATGATATAGGGAAATCGGAAGAAGCTACATCAGCAGTTTCAACTCACAGCCACGCGAAGGTGGCTGTTAACAAGTTAGCAATAGCATTAATCAACTTAGGCGTTTCAACTCACAGCCACGCGAAGGTGGCTGCCTTGGCTCAACGTTACAGACGGCAGGGGCAACCGTTTCAACTCACAGCCACGCGAAGGTGGCTGCGATATCATTATAGCAGCCCATCGGCTCATCCATGTTTCAACTCACAGCCACGCGAAGGTGGCTGCCGATTTTTCTTGCAATCCATGAGACCAATTATGTTTCAACTCACAGCCACGCGAAGGTGGCTGGTATATTGGTCATTGGTTGGGGATTAGTGCGGATGTTTCAACTCACAGCCACGCGAAGGTGGCTGCAGCTAACATAACGTCCCTCTTGGTCACGACAGTGTTTCAACTCACAGCCACGCGAAGGTGGCTGCTTAGTAACAGTGAAAGAGTTGTTGGAAGATCCGAGTTTCAACTCACAGCCACGCGAAGGTGGCTGCGGCAATTACTCGCCAAACGTGCGGGCATTCGCCTGTTTCAACTCACAGCCACGCGAAGGTGGCTGCGTCATCTTAATTTCTCCTAAATCCAAATCTATCGTTGTTTCAACTCACAGCCACGCGAAGGTGGCTGCGAGCCAAAGCATATCAGCCAATACTTACAGTGGAGTTTCAACTCACAGCCACGCGAAGGTGGCTGCGGGCAAAAGCATTCAAATGTCTAGAGCATAAAGTGCGTTTCAACTCACAGCCACGCGAAGGTGGCTGCCACCCGATTACCGATAATCACACCACCTGTTTGGTTTCAACTCACAGCCACGCGAAGGTGGCTGCGACTCTCTTTAATAGTCCACTCTTGTTCCAAAATGTTTCAACTCACAGCCACGCGAAGGTGGCTGCTATTGCTTTTAAATCTAAACCGAAATGACTTTCAAGTTTCAACTCACAGCCACGCGAAGGTGGCTGCCACCCGATTACCGATAATCACACCACCTGTTTGGTTTCAACTCACAGCCACGCGAAGGTGGCTGCGACTCTCTTTAATAGTCCACTCTTGTTCCAAAATGTTTCAACTCACAGCCACGCGAAGGTGGCTGGCTTTGAGCAACTTGAGCATTTAAAGCTGTTCTTGGTTTCAACTCACAGCCACGCGAAGGTGGCTGTTGTCATGCGTAAGATGACGATGTTTGGTTCAGCGTTTCAACTCACAGCCACGCGAAGGTGGCTGTCCTTTTCTGCCACTGTTTCGCTTTGGTTTTTCGCGTTTCAACTCACAGCCACGCGAAGGTGGCTGCCCCTATATCCGCAAGCATTGCGCCACAAGGCTTTGCAGCCTCGGATTCGCTAACTGTTTCTATAAGGAGTAATTTAAAGTGTAACACAACATCTATTGTGCTACCAAAATTTATAATCTATTGATTTTTAAAGAACTTAGATATTCGCTAACCTCACGGCATTTTGATGAGAACCACCCATTAGCGATCACAAAAACACTACAAAATCAGGGTATCTTTAAACACATCCACCGCCCGTTTCGCGCCGTGGTGTTCAACTTTATTTCGCCATTTGCTGCCCAAATGATAAAACCGCAGGCTATCGCAGTCAGGATTATAAGTGTCGAGCAATTTTTGTTTTAATTTTACCCATTGATCAGGGGTAACCTCACATTCAAACACCGAATATTGCGCCCGCACACCGTAATCAAGGCAATGTTTCGCAATATGGCGCAAGCGTTTTTGCCCCTCTGGGTCATCCAACGAAATATCATAGGTAATCAACATCATCATAGAAAAGCTCCCTTTTCTTTTAAGGCCGTCTGAAAACCTTTTAACGCATTAAAAATGGCGGATATTCAGCCAAATCACCACGCAAATGGCGTGCCAGCAGCATAGCCTGAATATAAGGTAACAACCCGATTTCCACTTCTTCATTTAAAAACGGATGGGTGATTTTTTCCTGCTTTTTGGCTTGCAGCGTTTGAAAAATCAATTTGCGCGCTTCGGGTTTTAAGATGACCCCGCCACTTGCCTCATAAATAAAATCATCAGGCTTGATTTGGCGGCGGTTAATCAGCGACAACACCATTCTATCCACCCACCACGCGCGAAACTCTTCCAAAATATCCTGAGCCAAACTATCGCGACCTGGGCGGTCGGCGTGTAAAAAGCCTACTTGCGGATCCAAGCCTACACCTTGCAACGCACCCGAAATATCCTTACCTAAAATACTGTATAAAAACGATAAAAGCGCATTCACGCCATCACGCGGCGGTCGGCGGTTTCGCCCGTCAAATGCAAAACCGCTGTCTGCCTTAATCATCTGACCGAACACACTGAAATAACGCGCCGCCGCATCGCCCTCAATCCCTCGAATCAAATCAAGATTATCGGCATTTTTTAATTGCGACAAACTGAAATTTAACGATTTAATCGCGCTCTCAATCTCCGCATTTTCGCCATGATTACGGATTTGCCGCTGCAACACCCGCTTACTCGCTTGAATTTTGGCGGCAATCATATTTCTCGCAATCAGCACAGGCGCGTGTTCGGAAACCCGATACTGCGCCCGCCGCAACAACACATTCCCACTCTGCCGACCTTGCAAGCGGGCTAAAAAGCGACCATTTTCGCTAAAAAATGCGACATTGACGTTATTTTCACCGCAAAACCCCAATAAAAACGGTGACACCAACACATTACCAAAACAGAAAATATGCCCAATCGAATGCACCGGCAACTGCGCCACTTTTTTGCGCTCTTGCTCCACCACTAAAGTTTCGCGTTCTTTGTGGAGATAGCTGCCTTGGGTAGTGATGTAGAGGGTGTTTTGGAGTTTTTTCATTAGAATTTCTCTTAGAATAACCGCACTTTATATATTGATTTCATTAGATATTTTAAAAATGTGCCACGTTAAATACGTGGCACCATATTAGTTACTTAATAAGTAACTGTAATTTATATTTCAACTCACAGCTCTATAACAAGAACTGACAATAAAACTAGCTTATTACGCACCTCCTAATAAAAGAGCAAAAAATTTCCTAAGTTGAGGAAACTGAGACACAAATAAACTAACTGCAAGTAAAGCAACTACAATAAGAATTTTTAAGTTACTTATCCCCTTACAACGTAAGGAAAACTCATCATTTTCACTCTTTTCTACATGAAAAAACCAACTTTTTTTGGGATTATTATGCATATGCATCTCCTTTAAGATTTAAGATATGCATTAATACTAAACGATCCCTCGCTTAACCTCAAGTAATTTTCATAAAATACAGATACTTAATAAACCCTAACACATCCCCCACCAACCTGTACTTCTCCCCAACAACTCCGTCTGGTAAATTTCCACTAACAAATTTCAAATAATTTTTCATAAAATATACTTATTAAAGATATCACCCAAACAACCCCTTCACATACCCCACCGACCTATCCTTCTCCAACAGCTTCGGCTGGCAAATCTCCACCAATGAACAGGCTTTGCAATGTTTGCCATATTCGGGCGGTGGGGTTTTGCCGCTTTTTAACAGTCCACGGACTTGGGCAATGGTATACAGCGTTTGTTTTCTCAGGCCGTCTGAAAACACCACAGGCACACGATGGCGGGTTTGCATATACCACAGCGCGCCTTCTTCGATGGTTTGCCCCATCATTTCTTCTAGGCAAAGCGCTTGAGCGCAGAGTTGGATTTCGTCGATGGCAGTAGGTTTGGGCTTGCCGCGTTTGTATTCAACAGGTTTCAGACGGCCTGTTTTTAAATCGTGTTCGACCATATCGGCAATACCCGTCAGTCCCAATTGTTCAGCAGATAAATGCACGCTACGTTCATAGCGCACGCCTTTGCGGGTTTCGGGTTCGCCGCCATCAACGCGTTCATGCAACACGCGACCTTGGGCAGTCAGATAATTTTCTGCCCACACCTGTTCGTTGTGGATTAACGCACATTGGCGAGGGCAAAAGGCGTGGTGTTGCAGGGCGGAAAGCGGCACGATAAGCGGCTCGCATTCCGCTACAAGCGGTCGGTTTTGCTCGATTTTTTGCAAAACGTTCAACATTTAGAATCCATCAATTTCTTGCGGGATTAAACCATCAAGCGCTTTGATTTGATAACTGCCGTCCGCATTGACTTGCAGACTATCATGCACTTTGGCTGACGAATATTGCCCTGATTTGCAGTTATGCTCCCACCAAATCAGCTTCACGACTTGCATTGAACCTTCCGGACGTGCAGAAGAGGCATCGCCTTCAAACAGCTTGGTTAGAACAGATTTGATCTTCTCCGCATCGCTATCTGAAAAACCAGTACGCTCCGCCAGTTGTGGCGACATAGCTCCATAAGCCACATAAACGCCTCCATCTACACGGTGTTTCATCCCCATGGTGTCGGAACTTTTATTTTTACCATCTTTTGGGTCTTCGCCGCTGACACTTTTGGTAATTTGGGTGCTGGTAATCATCACAGGCTCAATACTGAATGCAGATTGAATAGTGACCGGCCCACGAATCGCAATGGAAACGCCCGAAGCCTCTTCGCTTTTACCGAAAGCAAAAACTTGCCCAAAACTACGAACATCCAGCCATTTTTCACAAGCTTTTTGAGCAGTTTCATCACGGCTGGATTTTTTAGCGTTGAAAGCATCACTACCTAAACCGACATCTTTATCTTTCGCACGGTTGGCAAGGCTGGTCATACCGTCTGTTTTCTTTTCATCCGATTGCACGAAAATGCTCTCGCCAGCATCTTGCAAGCGGTCACGAATTTTACGTTTTAAGCAAACATCGGTGATTTCACCAAAACCGTGAAAATCAGTACGCGGACGATTACCATTTAATGGATCACCATTAGGATTAGCATTTTTAACGCCGATGATTAAAGCAAAATCAATTTTCTTTGTTAAAGACATAATTTATCTCCATAGATTAATTAGTTAGTTTCAGATGGCTCAGACTCAGTATTTGATTGATTCTGGTAAGCCATTTTTTGACTGTGGTAACCAAGTAAAAACTCTGGCTCTAGCGGTTTATGTAAATCACAGCCTGATTTTTCTAATTCAGCTAAGATACAAACTAACCGAGTAATTTCATTTTCCCGCTTACGTAAAAATGCAAGCGGATTGTCTAAAACGAATTTTTCAGAAATTCTTACTGGATAATCCTTGCGTAGTCTAGCTTTATAAGGCTTAAGATTCCTTTCAAGTTGCTCCCATGTTTTAAAAGGGTTTGTAACAAACCGTGGCATATAACGTTCAGCATTAGTCGCTCGTATTTCACTTGCCATATTTAATGCCATACGCTCCAGATTCTCAGCAATAGCTAATAATCTGCCAAATATATAATCACGCGAGCGATTTTCTTTATCTAAACTCATTGAGTATTCTCTCCTTTCTGATTCATCATAATGACGGGTTCGCCAGCCTTTATATAAGGCACAAGCCACACCGATATTCCGTTGCCATTCCCAACTTTCACAACCATGTGGATTACATGCTACTTGAAAACTCTGTTGTACTAAATCATAGGGGATAGGAACACTTTTTCCACCAGCAATCACTGGTAACAAGCGGGCATAAAGTTGTTTTTTTAGGGAATCACTTAATGTTGCTGCTCCATACACTGCATTGCCAATCGCGAATGGCGAAGGCGGAACGACTGCCCAAATCGTGCGTTTCTCGTTTTTCTTGCCGTTTTTCGTTTCAATGCTGTGGCGTTGATACCAAGAAAAATCATCAATCCACGCCTCTAAATTGGCAAAATAATCCGCAGGTAAAAATTCTTGATAGTAGGTTAAAGCCATTCGCCCCGGCGTTGCCGAATCTAACATCAATAACGAAATCTGCTCGTGTGCTTTGAGCTTGGCTTTATAACCATGATATTTCTTTTTAATGATTTCAGCCGCACTTTTACCCAAATCTACTGAATGATCAATGTTGCCTTCGGTTTCAGACGGCAATTCAATTTCTACATCATTTTCGACCTTACTTATCTCTTCGTCCTCATTGTCATAGAATTCATCGAAATAATCTTTTAATGGAGAAGGGATTTTTTCGCCACTGACTGCCCACGCTACGGTGACTTGTTCGCCATTACGAATACCTTGACGGGAGATAAGCCAACGTAAAGCACTGTGTGCTTTTGCAGAGACCTCCGTAGAAATAGTCGCAGCCTCTTCTGCTGTTTCAAAACGTCCGCGGAAAGTATAACCTGCGGTATCATTGGATGAAATCAGTTTAGCCTTATCGCCTGTGTGGCGTAATTTAGCTGGGTGCATAGTAGAAATAGGGCTTTCCTTGCCTTGTATAAAACAAAAGCCTATTTGGCTGTCCGATGAAGCCAAATAATCAATCCAGGATTGTTGAATGGTTGTATCCGTCCAAGTATCACTTTGTGGATCGCCCTTGATTTCTACACTCCAACAAACCAATGCTGAACCGAATTCAATCTCGCCTTTCGTTTTAGGCAATGTTGAAAAAATCGCAGGAGCCTCTCCTTCGCCTTCCCACTTGTTAAGCACTTTTCCCTCAGAATCAAGCTGAAATACGCCTACCGAGATTAGGTCTTCAACCACTTTCCCTTTTTTCACATAGTTCAGAATAGCGGATACTTTGGGATGAGATGCACTAGAATCACACCAAGCTTGTAGTTGGTGCAAATAACTTCCGAAATAGGCTTTTTTCTCACCGCCATAAGCGACATAATCTTTAGCCACATATTGGATTTTATCTGCTAACGGATGTGGTGCTTCCCCACTGGTACGGTTTTCAGAAGATTCCGTTGCCGGCAACATAATCGCTGTTTTAGGCGGCATAACACGAGCAGTTCGAAACTCGCCATCACCCTTTAACACAATCACGATATGTGCATTTTGCTGAGTGTGACCAACAGGCGTTAAAGGTTCTTCATTCAGATTCGATTCTTTCTGTAAAGCAGCTTCATACGTGTGGTATAACTTTTGCATCCAACTCATAGATCAAGCTCCTTTGCTTCTTCTTCCACTGCTTTCACATTTTCGCCACGTTTAAAGGGCTTAAATGGTTTCATTTTGCGAATAAAGCGGGTTTTCAATTCAGTATCGCTGACAGCAGGAAACTTAATCACGCCTTTTTGCATACTCGCCTGCCAAAAACGACTAATTAATTCATCATTCCCTGTTTCTTCCGGATAGCCGAAACTGTGGAACATCAAGCCAAAATCAATGGACTCATCCACATTATCATAAAAGCCTTCGCCTTCACCAAATTGGCAAGGTGCAACATAACCCTGACAATCACGGGTGCCTAAGAAAATATCCTGCCGCCCGCCTCGTTCAAGCATTCTTTCAATAATTGCGGTATGTTTGCCAACATTACGGTCGCCCGCTAACTCTTCCCAATACACATTCCACGTAAAATGCGCTTCAACTTGATATTCCACATCATTTAAAAATGTGTAAATCGCCAAAGTATTACCACCATTCCAATCCAAAGGTTTGGTCGATTTGGCTTGGGTTCGGATTGGCTTCACTATGCGAATACGGTCGATATGCCAAATAATGGTCGGTTTCCAGTAAATACTTCTCAGAATGCCTTTAATCGCTTCGTAAGTAGGAACAGGATAGGTAAATTTCTCACCGCCAATTTTGGTAATAGGGTCGGTAAATAACGCTTGTCTGCCCCATACACGAAAGCTAAATGATTTGCTACGGAATGTATTTTCGTTACTCATATCGCTCCTTCTATAAATCATAAAAAGTCAGATTACCTGATTCTTCAATAGATAATCCATATTCTTCACTATAATGACGCTCTTTTAAATAATAGATCCCCGAGCCTACTTGGGTTTCTTGAATAGCATCCTTTTCTTGTAGTTTTTGCCAAACATTCGGAAAGACATTAACGCTATAACGCTGGGCTTGTGACAAGGCTTTATATTTTTGTGCATTGTCATCTGTGCCACATAGTGTTGCAATCAACTCCTTTGCATTTTTATAAGGCACAATGACCGCTTGCGTTGGGGCATCAATTGTTTGAAATAATTTACCCGCACTTTTAAAAGATTGCATTAATAGTGGATATTTGGTGCTACGTTTATCATTTTTAGGGGTATAAGTATTCTCTGCATTATCTGATAACCAATCTAACAACGTACCTGAATAATTATTTGGTAGGGAATAGCCCATTTCATTACTACGACTATAAAAGTAGCAGTCAAAATACTGATTCATCGCGTTAGGCTGTAAAATATCTTGTCCTTCAAAATTTTCCAACACACTCTCAGCTTTTTGCTGACCAATACCAATATCCGGCAATACTTCTGCTAAATTTGGCTCCTGTAAGTTCAATACATAAACCTGCCCTTTGCCAGCATTTTCTCCGTGACGATTGCAACGCCCGGCTGCCTGAGCAATACTATCTAGGCCACCTAATGCCCGAATAACACAAGCCATAGAAATATCAACACCCGCCTCTATCAACTGAGTACTAATACAGATCACAGGCTCTTTATTTTGTAAACGTAATTTAATTTTATCAAAAATGGTTTTACGATGAGCGGAACATTGATTGGTACTTAAATGGAAAAGTGCATCTTGGGAAATATGACGATTTTGACAATAACGATATAAATCCTGTGCCCATTTCTTCGTATTCACAATAAATAAGCAGCTAGAATATTTTTCAAATTGCTCTAATAAAAACTCACCTGCATTTTCTAGCGAATATCTACCCCCTTGTGGGCGATAATGTACTTCAACACGTGATAAATTATCAAATAATTCCTGCAATGATGATTGAGAACCCATTAATTCTGCATTTTCAGCTAATTGAACCTGCCCTAATTCAGGATTTTTCAATGCGTTCAATAATGGCTGAGTGGCTGTGCATAATACTGCACTGGATTTCCCAAATTGCGTCAGCCAATTTAAAACATTACAGAATAAATGGACACATTTAATTGGAAGAGTTTGAATTTCATCAAAGATCAATACACTTTTGGTCATTGCATGTATATGACGTACACCACGCGTACCACTGCCAAACCAAGCATCGAGAAATTGCACCATCGTAGTAAACACTATCGGTTTATCCCAGTTTTCTGATAAGAGTTTATTCTGCCAAGTTTGTTTTTCCGGTTCGATATTAGAATGATGTTCAAGTACCCATTCTTCGCCTAATATTTCACGAACGGCTTGGGCATTTTGGTCAATAATGGAAGTGTAGGGGATAATATAGATAATTCTATCAAGATTATGCTGTTTGGCGTGATGAAGTGCGTAACGGAGACTGGCAAGTGTTTTTCCACCACCCGTTGGTACCGTTAAAGTATAAATACCTTGTTTATCTGTTGAGCGTGCGAGGCAAGATTCAGAAATTTTCTGACGAACTTCATCAATCGGATATTTCATTTCAAAATCGGACAAATGCGATTCTAATTTATCAATCGCTGTTTGCCAATTTGGTGTTTTGGTCAGATTACGAATCTCTTTTTGTCTCTCATTTTCAAAATCTGAGGTATTAATGCGATCGGCATCGATTAAACAACTAAATAAAAAACGAGTTAAACAGCCTAAATAAAATTCTTTAACTTTTGGTGAAATCTCTTTTTGCTTTAAAATAGACAATATTGGTTTATCTAATAACTTTATTAACTCTAAACTAATTAATTCTTCCGCTCGGGTGATAATCACTTCATCAGCATTTTTCTCACATTCAGATAAGTGTGTCAGAGCATCATCTTTTTCAAAACGCTCTCGCCATTTTACATCCCCTTTGGGGCTTAAACAGTCAATTAAACCCGCTCCGTGATGTGAAGCAATACACAATCCTAAAATCTGTCCAACAAGCTCACCGATGCCGTTTGCTTTCCCTTCTTCATTTTTAGCCGCACCAAATTTCCTTAAACGGCGATAAATCCATTGTGCACCAGCAGTTGAATGATCTCCACCATTATTTTCATCTTCGCTGTCTAAATCCGCAGAACTTAGCATGCCTGTTACACGACGAATATATGTTTGAAATTTCTCGGAATATTTACCGAAATCATGCATTAAGCCGAGCAATTCTCCTGCTTCGGCCAAATCAAGTTTAGAGGACAAAACTTTAGCAATATAAGAAGTTTGCTTTAAATGCTCAAAAACAGATTGTTTTAAGCTGTCTTTCTTACGAACATGAGCAATATATTGTTGTTGCATAAAATTCACTCATTTTTTATAAAATGTTATTTATTAAGAATACCATAAATAATTTCCTTTCTACCTTAATTTATATCAAACTTCATATAAAAACTTTGAGCTAATAACCTATAACTAATTCTTATAAATTAACTTCTCCTTTTCTCTTCATTTTTTGTTAGAATACCGCATTTTTAAACATATACTTTAAGGTAAATGATGACTGAGCAAACCTTTATTACCGGTAAAGATGCTGCACTTGAAGACAGTATCTCCACTTTCCAACATAAATTAAAAACATTAGGCTTTAACATTGAGGAAGCCTCTTGGTTAAACCCAGTTCCGAATGTGTGGTCTGTACATATTCGTGATGTTGATTGCCCTCAATGTTTTACAAACGGTAAAGGAGCAAGCAAAAAAGCCGCTCTTGCTTCAGCGTTAGGAGAATATTTTGAGCGTTTATCCAGCAACTATTTCTGGGCAGATTTCTATTTAGGTCAGGAATTAGCAAATGCTGATTTTGTGCATTATCCAACTGAGAAATGGTTCCCGATTGAAGATGAAGAAATTCCACCACCCGAAATGATGGATGATTTCTTATGGGAATATTTCGATCCGAATGGTGAGCTAACACCTGAGCTGTTAGTTGATTTACAATCGGGCAATTACGATCGCGGTATCGTCACTGTGCCTTACGTTCGCCAATCTGATAACCAAACTGTTTATATTCCACAAAGTATTATCGGCAACTTGTTTGTGTCTAACGGTATGTCAGCAGGTAACAGCAAAAATGAAGCCCGTGTACAAGGTTTATCGGAAGTTTTTGAGCGTTTTGTAAAAAATCGCATTATTACTGAAGCAATCAGCTTGCCTGAAATTCCACAAAATGTGATTGACGGCTACCCGACTATCAAGGCTTCGATTGAAAAATTAGAGCAAGAAGGCTTCCCGATTCTTTGTTACGATGCTTCATTAGGTGGAGAGTTCCCAGTAATTTGTGTGATTTTATTGAATCCACAAAACGGTACGTGTTTCGCCTCTTTCGGTGCTCACCCTAACTTTCAAGTTGCATTTGAGCGTACTGTCACCGAATTATTACAAGGGCGTAGCTTAAAAGATTTAGATGTATTTGCTCCGCCATCGTTTAATAATGAAGATGTTGCCGATCACGCCAACCTTGAAACTCATTTTATTGATTCAAGCGGTCTAATTTCTTGGGATCTTTTCAAACATGATGCGAACTACCCTTTTGTGCATTGGGATTTCTCCGGCACCACCGAAGAAGAATTTAATAACATGATGGCGATTTTCAATAAGCATAATCAGCCTGTTTATATTATGGATTACGAGCATTTAGGCGTGTATGCGTGCCGTATTTTGGCACCGGGAATGTCTAACATTTACCCAAGCGATGACCTGATTTATGCCAATAACAATATGGGTATGGATTGGCGTGAGATTTTATTGGATCTGCCACATTTCCACCATGATGCTGAGACTTATCAAGAGTTGTTAGATGAGCTAGATGAGCAAGGTATTGATGATTTAACCCGCGTTCGTGAATTTATCGGTGTGGTGGCTGAAAAAGGGTCAGCCTTGCAAACCTTGCGTATTGGTGAATTAAAATCAATGCTTCACCTTGCATTAGGCAACTTAGAGCAAGCATTAGACTGGGCGAACTGGACGGCAAATATGAACGCAAGTGTCTTTGCCGCTGAACGTAACAACTACTATCGTTGCTTAATTCAATCTATTGAATTACACCTAGACGAAAACCGTGAGCCGGCACAATACCGCCGTGTATTTGAGAAAATGTACGGTGTTCAAGCCGTTGAATCTGCTTGGACAGCCATTACTGGTGGCAATCCGTTTGTTGGACTAACCGCTTCTGATGAAACTTTAGAAAATATGGCAGCACATCAGAAATTGTTGAATGCTTATCGCAAATTGCAAAAAGCAAAAGTAAATCCTATTGCGAGATAACCATTAAAAACACTATAGGGGGAAGACTTATCCCCCTTTTTCATTCAAATAAATTTTCTCATCAAATTTACTTTCCACTTAGAATATGAATTTATTTCATATTTATTTCAAAAATCTATCATTTTTATTCAAAAATAATTTATGGTTTAATTCATCATACATAATTACAAAGGAGAAATGTAAAATGACAACCAATTTTGAATGCCGTGTGCATACCCTTGAATTTGATGAAAATTATCAACCTGACGATAATAGCACCCGCTTAACCACTAACTTTGCTAACCTTGCTCGTGGCGAGAACCGCAAAGAGAACCTGCAAAATGCGATTGCGATGATCAATAAGCGTTTCAATGATTTGGCAGATTGGGATAACCCGACTTCTGATCGTTATTCGGTGAAATTAGACATCGTCTCAATGGATATCGATGTAGAAGGCAATGGCGAGTTTTTCCCTGCGTTAGAGTGGCTTAAAACCTATGTGGTCGATCACAAAACGGGTAAAACCATTGACGGTATCGTCGGTAACAACTTCTCTTCTTTCGTGCGTGACTACGATTTCAGCGTGCTGCTGCTCGATCACAACAAAGACAAACCGGAATTTACCGTGCCGGAAGGCTACGGCGAACTGCACGGCAAGCTATTCAAACATTTATTGGCATCGCCTGCCTACAAAGCAAAATATAGCAAACCGCCGGTAATCTGTTTGAGCGTGGCGACAACCCGCACCTACACCAGAACGACCAACGTTCACCCAATTTTAGGCGTGGAATATCTGCAAGATAGTTATTCATTAACCGATGCGTATTTTGCCAAAATGGGCTTAAAAGTGCGTTACTTTATGCCGCCGAAATCCGTTGCACCATATGCGTTCTACTTCGATGAGAATGCCGACTTGCTCAACGATTACACTAATTTGGAACTTATCAGCACGATTGCCACGATGGAAGCGTTCCAAAAAATCTACCGTCCGGAGATTTACAATGCTAATTCTGTTGCAGGACAGGTATATAAAGGTAGTCTCACTTACCAAGACTACTCAGTAACCAAAGTGGAATACGACCGTGTAGAGCGTACCCAGCTTGCGATAAAGCAAGGGAAATATGCCGAAGAACACTTTATCAAGCCGTATAAAGCGATTTTAGAGGCTTGGGCAAACGAAAAATAAGTAAAAAATTATTCATAAATAAATCCCCCTCTTTAGCAAAGAGGGGAGTTTGATCTCCACAACATAAACTTAAAAACACAAACAAATTAGAGAGCAAAAAAATGAGCAGAATTCTTCTCCCTACCTCCACCGCTGGCAGCCTACCAAAACCTGCTTGGCTTGCCGAGCCTGAAAAACTTTGGTCTGAATGGAAATTCCAAGGCGACGAACTTCTCCAAGCCAAACGTGATGCCCTGTTGGTTTCTCTTGCTGAGCAAATTGCCGCAGGGATTGATATTGTCAGCGACGGCGAACAGACCCGCCAGCACTTCGTTACCACTTTTATTGAGCATTTAGACGGCGTGGATTTCAACAAACGTGAAACTGTGCGTATCCGCAACCGTTACGATGCCAGCGTGCCGACCGTTGTCGGTGCGGTTTCCCGCCCGAAATCGGTGTTTGTGGACGATGCGAAATTCCTCCGTGCGCACACCGACAAGCCAATCAAATGGGCGTTACCAGGGCCGATGACCATGATCGACACCCTCTACGATGCCCACTACAAAAGCCGTGAAAAACTGGCGTGGGAATTTGCCAAAATCCTCAACGAAGAGGCAAAAGAGCTGGAAGCGGCTGGCGTGGACATCATTCAATTTGACGAGCCGGCGTTTAACGTCTTCTTTGACGAGCTGAACGATTGGGGCGTAGCAGCCTTAGAACGTGCGGCAGAAGGCTTAAAATGCGAAACGGCGGTGCATATCTGCTACGGCTACGGCATTAAGGCAAACACCGACTGGAAACAGACTCTCGGCAACGAATGGCGTCAGTACGAAGAGAGCTTCCCGAAACTGCAACAGTCGAAAATCGACATCATCTCATTAGAGTGCCAAAACTCCCGTGTACCAATGGATTTAATCGAATTAGTGCGTGGTAAAAAAGTAATGCTCGGTGCGATTGATGTGGCAACCAACATCATCGAAACGCCGGAACAAGTGGCAGACACCCTGCGTAAAGCGTTGCAATTCGTTGATGCAGAAAACCTCTACCCTTGCACCAACTGCGGAATGGCACCGCTTTCACGCCAAGTGGCTCGTGGTAAACTCGAAGCGCTAAGCCAAGGGGCGGCGATTTTGCGTGCGGAGCTTGCAGGCTAATCGTTATGGTAGATATTGCACAATTTAAAGATGCAATGGCAACACTTGCAACAGCTGTTCACGTGGTGACTACAGATGGAGAATCCGGTCGCCACTGCTTTACAGCCTCAGCTGTCTGTAGTGTGACCGATTCACCACCAACATTGTTGGTGTGTATGAATAGCAATGCGAGAGCCTATGAACATTTTGTTAGAAACCGTGTACTCATGGTGAATACCTTGACCGCCGAACAATCACATTTATCAAACTTATTTGCTTCGCCGCTAAGTCAAGATGAACGATTTGCAAAAGCTACTTGGACAACCCTAAATACAGGCTCGCCAATGCTTAAAGGGGCCTTGATCAATTTTGATTGTGAAATTACATAAATTAAACAGGTTGGCACCCACGGCATTATGATTTGTAAAATTATAGAGATCGAACGAACTAACAACCAAGAGGCTCTGATATATTTTGATCGCAATTATCATAGTGCCGGCCAAGCAACAGTTCTGGTGAAGTGATTTTTTGCTTTGAGACTTTAAATAAAACTTGATTTGGGATAGATAAAAGGCGTATAACATACGCCTTTATATTTTTACATTATTTATTATGATCGACTTCCGTCCTTTTTATCAACAAATTGCAACCTCTCCTCTTTCTGCTTGGTTAGAAACCTTGCCTTTGCAGTTAACTCAATGGGAGAAAACCACCCATGCTGATTACTCTAAATGGGCAAAAGTTGCAAATTTTTTACCAAATTCAACCGCTTGTATTAACCTAAAAGATAAGGTGGAATCTATTCCTACTCAGCCGTTATCTGAAGGAGAAATCAAGCAAATTACTCATCACTTAAAACAACTTATGCCGTGGCGTAAAGGTCCATACCACTTACACGGCATTCATATTGATACCGAATGGCGTTCCGATTTCAAATGGGATCGTGTACTACCCCACCTTGCGCCTCTTGAAGGTAGAACAATTTTAGATGTAGGCTGTGGTAGCGGCTATCATATGTGGCGAATGGTAGGTGAAGGTGCCCAAATGGTGGTAGGCATTGACCCAACCGAGCTTTTTCTATGTCAATTTGAAGCAGTACGTAAGCTGCTTGGCAACGACCGCCGAGCGAATTTAATTCCACTAGGTATCGAGCAAATGCAGCCCCTTGCCGCTTTTGATACCGTCTTTTCAATGGGTGTGCTTTACCACCGTAAATCACCACTTGATCATCTTTCACAGCTCAAAGCTCAGCTTGTTAAAGGCGGAGAATTAGTGTTGGAAACCCTTGTGATTGACGGTGATGTGAATGATGTTCTCGTGCCGGCTGATCGCTACGCTAAAATGAAAAATGTTTATTTTATTCCGTCCGTACCGGCTCTGATTAATTGGTTAGAAAAAGTAGGCTTTAAAAATGTACGTTGCGTGGATGAGGCCATCACAACACTTGAAGAACAGCGAAAAACCGATTGGTTGGAAAATGAGAGCTTAGTGGATTTCTTAGACCCTAACGATCATAGCAAAACTATTGAAGGCTACCTTGCCCCGAAGCGAGCTGTGATTCTGGCCAATGTTTAAAACGAGTAAATAAATAATAGGACGAAAAATTTTTCGTCCTTCCCTATATCACATAAGCCTTAGTTTTCAAACTGAGGCTTTTCTTGCAAAAAAATTAGCTTTTTTAACCGCTTGCAATTAAACATCGCACTCATATTTCAATGGATATAAATTGAGCTTATCCATTAATTGTCTATCGTGATCTTCTTCCGGGTTTTCGGTAGTGAGAAGTTTATCTCCATAGAAAATTGAGTTTGCCCCTGCCATAAAGCAAAGTGCTTGCATTGCTTCCGGCATAGCGGTTCTACCGGCAGAAAGACGAACAAAACTACGAGGCATGGTAATTCTGGCAACAGCAATAGTACGAACAAATTCTGTCCAGTCGAGGTCTTCAGCATTCTCTAACGGTGTACCTTCTACTTTAATAAGTTGGTTAATTGGTACACTTTCAGGTTGTGGATCAAGGTTTGCTAAACTTGCAATTAAGCCTGCTCTTTCCGGACGGGTTTCATTCATGCCAACAATACCACCACAGCATACCTTAAGCCCTGCATTACGCACTTTACCGAGGGTATCCATTCTATCATCATGATTACGAGTATGGATAATTTTATTGTAACGTTCCGGATCCGTATCTAAATTGTGATTGTAGTAATCTAAGCCAGCATCTTTTAATTCTTCTGCCATGCCTTCTTCTAACATACCAAAAGTGCCACAAGTTTCTAAACCCAACGATTTCACCGCATTGATAATTTCAGACACCACTTTAATATCCTTTGGCTTTGGCCCCCGCCATGCAGCCCCCATACAAAAGCGGCTCGCACCTCTTTCTTTAGCAATTTTGGCTTTTTCTACAATAGTTTCAATATCTAACATTGTCTGCTTTTCTATACCGGTATCATAGCGGGCGGATTGTGGACAATATTCACAATCCTCTGCACAACCACCTGTTTTAATTGAAAGTAACGTAGAGAGCTGAATTGCATTAGGATCAAAGTTTTCACGATGAATTTTTGCCGCTTTGAACACTAAATCCATAAACGGCATATCGAAAAGCTCTTCCACTTGGCATTTCCGCCAATATTGTGCTGTTGGGTGGAGAGTTAATTCATCTTTGGCTTTGAGTTTTAATTGAAATGTTGTCACTTATTTCTCCTTGATAGAAAAGGACTAAACCTCGTAAAAGGTTTAGCCCTTGTTTTTATTTTTTATAGATTATAACTCATCAAAATACATTATAACTTCGGACCAGCTGAAATTAATGCTTTACCCTCATCGTTCGTCGCATATTTTTCAAAGTTTTTCACAAATCGACCCGCTAAATCTTCTGCTTTGGCCTGCCATTGTGATTGGTCTGCGTAGGTATTACGTGGGTCTAAAATCGCTGTATCTACACCCGGTAACTCAGTTGGAATCGCTAAATCAAAGATTGGTAATTTACCCATTTCCGCTTTATCAATTGAGCCATCTAAAATTGCATCAATAATACCACGAGTATCTTTAATTGAAATACGTTTGCCTGTGCCGTTCCAACCTGTATTCACTAAGTACGCTTCTGCTCCAGCAGCTTCCATACGTTTCACTAATACTTCTGCATATTGCGTTGGATGTAGAGATAAAAACGCTGCACCGAAACAAGCTGAGAATGTTGGAGTTGGCTCAGTAATGCCTCGCTCTGTACCTGCTAATTTCGCAGTAAAGCCAGATAAGAAGTAATATTTAGTTTGCTCTGGCGTTAATTTAGACACTGGAGGTAACACCCCAAATGCATCCGCAGTCAAGAAAATCACTTTCTTAGCATGGCCAGCTTTTGATGGAACCGCAATATTATCAATATGGTAAATAGGATAACTTACACGCGTATTTTCTGTTTTAGATTTATCATCAAAATCAATAGTACCATCTTCACGTACAACAACGTTTTCTAACAACGCATCGCGGCGAATAGCACGGTAAATATCCGGTTCATTTTCGATAGAGAGATTAATGGTTTTCGCATAACAACCGCCTTCATAGTTAAATACGCCATTTTCATCCCAGCCATGTTCGTCATCACCGATTAGTTTGCGTTTCGGATCGGTTGATAATGTCGTTTTACCTGTTCCTGATAAGCCGAAGAATACAGCTACATCGCCTTCTTCACCTACATTTGCCGAACAGTGCATTGAAGCAACACCTTTAAGTGGTAAGAAGTAGTTCATCATTGAGAACATACCTTTTTTCATTTCACCACCGTACCAAGTACCACCAATAATTTGAACACCTTCAGTTACGTTAAACGCCACAAAGTTTTCAGAATTTAGTCCTTGCTCTTTCCAATTTGGATTAGTTACTTTAGAGCCATTCATTACCACGAAATCAGGTTTGAAATCTTTTAATTCTTCTTCTGTCGGGCGAATAAACATATTCTTCACAAAATGCGCTTGCCAAGCAACTTGAGTAATAATACGTACATTGATACGGTGTTCCGGACTCGCACCACAAAATGCATCAATAATGAATAAACGTTTATTTGAAAGTTCATCGGTTACTAAACCTTTTAAGCTCTGCCATGTAGATTGGTTCATCGGCTTATTATCATTTTTAGCAGCTTCTGATGTCCACCAAATTGTATCTTTTGTAGTTTCATCTAACACAATATATTTATCTTTAGGAGAACGACCTGTAAAAATACCAGTATCTACTGCAACCGCGCCTAAATTTGTTAATACACCTTTTTCATAACCTTGAAGATCGGGCTTCATCTCCTCTTCAAACAGTTGCTCATAGCTAGGGTTACGAACGATTTCTTTTACATTTGTAATACCTAAAACTGCAAGTTCTTGTTCAATACGATTTAACATAGTGGTTACCTCATAATAGTTATAAAATTAAACTGGGTCTATTATACGAAAACAAAAAAAAAAAAATGTTACATACTTCAAATTTTTGAAAATTCATTACAAAAATTTGTAAAATATCTATGCTTATTTGTCTTACGTCAAAATTTAAAAGTTATTTTGGCTTGCTAAACTCAAAATTTCATTATAGGCAGTAAAATTTTTCTTATAAAATCACAGATAATTTTGATTACGCGCTAAAACTCCTACCTTAAAACGCTATGCGTTTTGTTAGGATTTTTTGCAAATTCAGGGTAAAATCAGACCGCTTACCATTCAGATAACTTTACACAAGAGAAAATAGATGCGTTTATTGATTATTTTTTTTGCATTACTGCTCGGACTCTCCCAATATACATTCTGGTTCGGTAAAAACGGCTGGAATGACTACCAAGACGTTCAACATGAAGTCACATTACTAAAAGAAGAGAATGCGAAATTAACTGCTCGTAATAAACTGATTGAAGCTGAAATTTACGATTTAAAAAACGGCGTGGATGCCTTAGAAGAACGAGCCAGACTTGAACGTGAAATGGTAAAAGAAAATGAAGTATTTTACCGTATTGTGCCAAAAACTAAGCAGTAAGGAGCCCTATGACTCGAAAGATTATTGCGGTCATTCCGGCTTCAGGTGTTGGTAGCCGAATGATGGCTGAAAAACCGAAACAATATTTAAAGCTACAGGGGAAAACGATTTTAGAACATACGGTTTCCCTTTTTCTTGAACATCCTTTAATTGAAAAAGTAATTGTAGCAGTTGCAAAAGATGATCCTTTCTATGCCCATATTGATCTGCTGAAATCAACAAAAGTACAAATTGTTTTTGGTGGTGCAACTCGTGCAGATTCTGTCTTTAACGCGCTACAACATATTGAAGACAGTGCTTGGGCATTAGTGCATGATGCTGCACGCCCTTGTCTCAAGCGGTCCGATTTAGACAAAATTTTGCAAATCGAAAACAAACAGGGTGCCATTCTTGCCACCCCTGCGGTGGATACGATGAAACGTGCCGAGGGATCACATATTCTGCATACAGAAGACCGCTCAACCTTATGGCACGCGTTAACTCCACAATTTTTCCCAGCAAAAATTCTAAGAGATGCTCTAGCTTCTGCTTTTGCGAAAAAACAAAGTGTGACCGATGAAGCCTCAGCGATGGAACTCAGCGGCTATCAACCGGAATTAGTTGCCGGTAGAAGTGATAACTTGAAAATTACCCGTCCGGAAGACTTAGCCTTGGCGGAATTTTATTTAACACATCATTTGGAGAAATAATATGATTCGTATCGGACACGGTTTTGATGTTCATGCCTTTGGCGAAAACCGCCGCTTGATTATCGCCGGCGTTGAAGTGCCTTACCACACTGGCTTTATCGCCCATAGCGACGGCGATGTTGCTCTACACGCCCTCACCGATGCCCTATTAGGTGCAGTAGCGTTAGGCGACATTGGTAAACTCTTCCCCGATACCGATATGCAATATAAAAATGCCGACAGCCGTGGTTTATTGATTGAAGCCTATCGCCAAGTACAAGAACAAGGTTATAAAGTGGGCAATGTGGATGTCACTATTATCGCACAAGCCCCGAAAATGCGTCCGCATATTGATAAAATGCGTCAAACCATCGCTGAAGATTTGAAATGCGATATTGCTCAAGTGAATGTAAAAGCCACTACTACCGAAAAATTAGGCTTTACCGGCAGAGGAGAAGGCATTGCTTGTGAAGCGGTTGCATTGTTAGTCAAAGCTTAATTTATCTTACAAGCGGTTATTTTTAAGCAAAATCTTGCAAAATTTCGCCAGAAAATGACCGCTTGTAAAATTCAGTCTTGTCTTATTTTAAAATTTATCTATAATAAAAACCCTTACGCCTTAAGGAGTAATTCTATGGGGCGTTATTGGTTCCTCGCAATGGTGTTCAGCTTACTTGATCAGGTTCGGAAGAAAGCAGTCTGGGTTGAAATTTCCGTGTGCCGAGGGTGGCTGGTAACGCCCCACCCTTTTATCTGAACTCTCTTTTATCAGGAGAATGTTATGCTTCGGATTATCCCTATTCCCGCCCTGTCTGATAATTACATTTGGGCGATTATCCAACACCAAGATTTGATTATTGTCGATCCTTCAGAAGCTAAACCTGTATTGGATTTTATCGCAAAAAATTCGTTAAATTTGACCGCTTGTTTGTTGACCCATAACCACCACGATCACACCGATGGCGTTCCAGAGATCCTGCAACATTACCCTAACTTGCCTGTTTACGGACCGGCAGAAGTAGCGGAATTTGCCAATAACATTGTTGCCCCAAACGAGAGCTTCAAGCTGTTTAGCTATGAAGTAAAGGTGATGGAAAGTGCTGGCCACACTGCGGGACATATCAGTTATTTGTTCGGTTACGATTATCTGTTTTGTGGAGACTCACTTTTTTCTGGTGGCTGCGGTCGGGTATTTACCGGCGATCATCAAGCCCAATTTGAAGCCCTGCAACGCTTTAAAGCCTTACCTGATTCGGTAAAAGTCTATCCTGCTCACGAATATACCCAAAGCAACTTGAAATTTGCAACCGCCGTTCTGCCGCAAAGCTGTGCATTAAGCGAATATCAGGATTATGTTGAGATTCTTCGCTCCCAACATAAACCGACCTTGCCTACTACAATCGGGCAAGAGATGAAGGTAAACCCCTTTATGCAAGCGGTCGATTTAGCTGAATTTATTGCACTTCGCCAACAAAAGGACAATTTTTAATCATTAGAGATTAGACTTTGGTTTAATATAAAAGAAAAGCAGCTGCCTTCTCCTTCTTGGCTGGTGATGATTAAATTAGCATTGTGTTGTTCTAATGCGTGTTTAACAATCGCTAGCCCTAAGCCACTGCCGCCAGTTTTTTTACTGCGAGATTCATCCACCCGATAAAAACGTTCGGTTAAATGCGGCAGGTGAATGTCGGGAATCCCGATACCATTATCTTTTACACTAAATTCCATTCCTTGTTCGCAAGGTTGCCAGTGAATTTCGATTCGGCACTCTTTGCCTGAATGTTTAATTGCATTATAAATTAAGTTAGATACCACACTATGCAGTTGATCTTGGTTGCCCCATATCTCAATATTAGGGATAACATTAAAACTAATTTGGTGATTATAAGTATTTAAAATTTCAGCTTCTGTTTGTAGTGATAATATCATCGCTGACATATTAAATAGTTTGTGTTCTTTATTCGATGAGGTCTCAATTTTTGCCAATAAGTTGAGCTGTTCTAATAAATGTGTCATTCGAAAGCTCTGTTCTTGCATGGCTTTTATCGCTTTTTGTTGCAACACAGTTTGTTTGGGACTATCTTCAAGTATTTCTAGATAGCCTTGTAATATCGTAAGCGGAGTTCTTAATTCGTGATTAATATTACTTAAAAAGGTTTGGCGTGAACGTAGTAATTTAATCATTTCGGTAATATCACGCCCAATAATTAATAAGGTTTGCGGATCGTATTGATGGATATGAATTTCAATATAACGTTTATTATATGTAAATAATACAAGTGGTCGATTCTTTTTTCTCTGTGCAAAATAATGTTTAAATTGCTTATAAAAAATAATATTGAAAATATTTTTTTGAATCTTTTTATGCCAATAAAAATCAAACATCCTTTGCGCTACTTGGTTACACCAAGATATTTCGCCATCTGCCTGACAAATAATAATCGCATCAGGAAGAACTTGAATATTTTTATTTAATTTAGAAAGTAAGCGTAAATTTTCGAGCTTCTCTTTTTTATTTTTATTTCGATAATAAGAAATAGTTTGCGAAAAGCTCTCTAAATTCATGAGTTCAGTTACCTTATCTGTTTTGGGATTTAGCATTTGCAAGAGCTTATACTCAGTAACATGATGCCAGATCAACAGTCCAAGCAAAATAACAATAAGCCAAGTTGAAAAAGCTAAGCCAAATAAACTAAATATGAATGCGGTAACCACAGCAGCTATCAGTTCTAACAAAAAATTAAGTAATTTTTTCATTATCCCTCCGAGAGATAGGTAGAAAAGCAGTAACCGCTTCCTCGAACAGTTTGCAAATAGATCTCGCAATGAAACGGCTCAAGACTTCGGCGTAGGCGGCGAATATAACTATCTACCGTGCGGTCTTCCACCTCTAAATCATCACCCCAAATATGGTTGAGTAGCTGTTCTCGGGAATAGACCTTTTCCGGATTTTTCATAAAGAAGTGAAGTAGCTTAAATTCGGTATGGCTTAAATGAATTTGTTCTTGCTGATAAAACACCCGCTGAGTATTTTCATCCAAGCTAAGTTGATTGATTTGAATGAGTTGCGAGTTTTGCTCGTAAATACGTCGCCAAACAGCCTCAATACGGGCAAGTAGTACTTTAGGCGAGAAAGGTTTAACTACATAATCATCAGCACCAGCATTTAGGCTGGTAATACAATCTTCCTCAGCACTACGGGCAGTGAGCATAATAATCGGAATTTGTGAGGTTTCCTCCTGCTTTTTAAGATACTGAATAAGTTGTATGCCGGAACGCCCCGGCAACATCCAGTCCAGCAAGATGAGTTGTGGGTTTTCTTTTAATTTATTAACCGCACTTTGGTAATCTTCCGCTTCCAATACTTGATAATCGTGCTGCATTAGAAACAGGCAGATCATTTCCCGAATACCGCGTTCATCTTCGACCACTAAAATACGTTTTGTCATTTTCAAATCCTTCTTGCAAATTTTTCTGAAAAATAGACCGCTTGCTCCAGATTTTATCGACTCAAAGTGCGGTTGGAATTTACCCCATTTTACCTAAAATATAATCGGCGGTACGAGGAACTTTCGGCTCGTTGAAAATTTGTTTAGTTTCACCAAACTCCACTAATTCGCCCAAATACATAAAGGCGGTGTAATCAGAACAACGTGCCGCTTGTTGCATATTGTGGGTAACCATTGCCAATGTATAGTCTTGTTTTAGCTCGGTAATGAGTTCTTCAATTTTCATGGTAGAAATCGGATCTAACGCCGAGCAAGGCTCATCCAACAACAAAACATCTGGTTTCACCGCAATAGCTCGAGCAATACACAAGCGTTGCTGTTGCCCGCCCGATAAGCTATCACCGCTTTGGCGTAATTTATCTTTCACTTCATTCCAAAGTGCCGCTTTGGTTAATGCCCATTCTACCCGATCATTTAATTCCGCTTTTGGCAGCTTTTCAAACAAACGGATCCCAAAGGCAATATTATCATAAATCGACATTGGGAATGGGGTCGGTTTTTGGAAAACCATACCCACTTTCGCCCGCAATAATGCCACATCAGTGTGAGTGGTGAGTAAATTTTCACCGTCTAAATTGATTTCCCCCGTTGCTCTTTGGTTCGGGTAGAGTTCAAACATTCGGTTAAAAGTACGTAATAAGCTTGATTTACCGCAGCCTGATGGCCCGATAAATGCCGTCACTTTGTTTTTGGCAATAGTTAAGTTAATGTTTTTTAACGCGTGAAAATCACCATAATAAAAATTCAGATTATTTACCGCAATTTTAATATTCGCATTCATCATAAAAATCCTTTTATTTCTGTTTTGGTTGTAAGAAGAAACGGCTCAGTACATTAATACATAGTACAAATAAGGTGATTAAAATCGCCCCCGCCCAAGCTAAATTATTCCAATCGGTAAATGGACTTGCAGCATATTGATAAATCACCACCGGCAAATTCGCTATTGGTGTATTCATATCCCAAGACATAAATTGGTTGGATAACGCCGTGAATAAGAGCGGTGCAGTTTCACCTGCAATGCGGGCAACAGCTAATAATACGCCGGTTAAAATTCCCGATTTTGCCGCTCGATAACAAATCATTACAATCATTCGCCATTGCGGGCAACCCAAAGCAATCGCCGCTTCTCGCAAGTTATTGGGAATGAGGTTCAGCATGCTGTCGGTGGTTCGCACCACAATCGGGATCATCAAAACAGCCAAAGCTAAAGAACCTGCCCAGCCGGAAAAATGCCCGACTTTGGAAACATAAATAGTGTAAATAAACAAACCGATAATAATAGAGGGTGCGGAAAGTAAAATATCGTTTAAAAAACGAGTCACTTTGGCAAAACGGCTGTAATGCCCATATTCCGCCAAGTAGGTTCCTGCCAACACACCGATAGGTGTACCAATTAACGTACCTAAACCCACCATTAATAATGAGCCGACAATGGCATTAATCAAACCACCTTTTTCGTTCGGAGCCGGCGTTTCCATTGTAAAAAGATCCAATGATAGCGCCGGAATCCCACGGCTAATCAGCGAAAATAAAATCCAGCACAGCCAAAACAAGCCAAACACAACAGCCACATACGCCAAGCCAAGCATTATTTTGTTGCAACATTTACGCCAGTAAAAACGTGAGTTATCTAAATTTTTCATCATCGTTTTCCTTCTTTACTTCTTCCCTTCTTTTTTCTGCATTCTCAAAATCAATAAACGAGAAATAGCTAACACTACGGTTGTAATTAAAAACAGTAATAAGCCTAATTCAATGAGTGCCGCTTTTTGTAATCCTGCTGCCTCATTAAATTCATTGGCAATTGCTGAAGAAATTGAGGTAGATGGAGAGAATAGTGAGTCTGGCAGCTGGAAGGCATTACCAATCACAAAAGTTACCGCCATTGTTTCGCCTAATGCACGACCGAAGCCCAACATAATGCTGCCGATAAGTCCTGTTTTGGTATAAGGCAACACTACTTTCCATAACACTTCCCAACGGGTTGAGCCTAAACCATAAGCACTTTCTTTCAACATCGGCGGCACAATGCTAAAGACATCACGCATCATTGAAGCAATAAATGGAATTACCATAATTGCTAATACCAAGCCTGCGGTAAATAAACCGATACCAAACGGGGCTCCGGCAAAAAAGTATTCCAAAATCGGTAAATCGCCTAAACTTTCAATCAGCGTAGGCTGAATATATTCTTGAAATAGCGGCACAAAAACGAATAAGCCCCACATACCATAGATAACAGATGGAATCGCTGCCAACATTTCAATAGCGATCCCAATCGGGCGTTTTAACCATTCTGGGGCAAGCTCGGTAATAAAAACCGCAATCCCAAAAGAGATCGGTACGGCAATGAGCAAAGCTAAGAAAGAAGTAATCAGTGTGCCGATAATCGGTACTAATGCTCCGTACTGATTCTGTACAGGATCCCAATTCTCACTCCATAAAAAACTCACGCCAAAATGCTGAATGCTTTGCCAACTTTCCAGCATCAACGCAATCAAAATGGCAGCCAGTAATATGAACACGCACCAAGCAAAACAAGCGGTCATATATTTGAAAAAAAGTTCAAATCGTTTTTGATTTAAACATTGTGTCGTTTTAAGCATAGTCATTCCTTGCTTAGCTTGTTATTAATCAGCAACCACTCGCCTACAAGCGGTCGCTTTTTCAATGATTTTTGCAACTATTTTGGTAATTCACTCTGCCACTTAGCTTGAATGTTTTTCACCACATCACTTGGAATTGGTACATAATCCAATTCAGTCGCTGCCTCTTGACCTTTAGCAAACGCCCAGTCAAAGAACTTCAACACATTTTGTGTGTTTTCAGGCTTGTTGCTTTGCTTGTTGAGCAAAATAAAACTTGCGGCAGTAATCGGCCAAGATTGCTCACCGGCTTCGTTGGTTAGAACAACACCCATGCCCGCTGCTTCGTTCCATTTGGCATTGCTTGCCGCTGCCATAAAGCTCTCTTTAGTTGGCTGAACAAATTTGCCGCTTTGATTTTGTAAGGCTGTCCAAGCTAGGTTATTTTGTTTCGCATAAGCATATTCCACATAGCCGATGGAATATTTCATTTGACGAACGTAGGCTGCAATACCTTCATTGCCTTTTCCGCCTTGCCCTACCGGCCATTTCACCGCTTTGCCTTCACCCACTTTCATTTTCCAATCAGAAGAGACTTTAGATAAATAGTTAGTGAAGCCAAAGGTAGTACCCGAACCATCTGAACGATGAATCACGAGAATTTTTTTGTCGGGTAAATTTAATGATGGGTTTAATTTTTGAATGGCAACATCATTCCATTGAGCAATGTTACCGAGATAGATTTGCGCTAATAATTCTCCGGATAATTTTAATTCACCTGCTTTAATACCCGGTACATTAATCACCGGAACTGTTGCTCCAATAATAGCAGGGAATTGTAATAATTGATGTTGTTGCAAAAGTTCTGCCTTCATTGGGTCATCTGACGCACCAAAATCTACTGTTTGTGCAATAATTTGTTGCTGTCCGCCACCTGAACCGATGGATTGATAATTCACTTTATTACCGGTTTCTTTTTCATATAACGATGCCCACTTCGCATAAATCGGGTAAGGAAATGATGCTCCGGCGCCTGTAATGGTGTGTGCTTGTGAAAATGAAGCTACTGCAGTAACCAGAGAGCCTAATAAGATCGTTTTTTTAGTCATACGCATTAGCATAGTTAATTCTCCTTAAATTGAATTGAGTTGCTGTTGCGTGACTAAGTGTAGAAAAGAATTATGACAGTTTGATGACAATTTATAGTATTTTTCAATTTGATATTTATTGAGTTGGGTTATATTTCCAAGATAAAACTTTTCAAATATTGCTTGCCAATTCCACTATGACTCATCCTGTGGTATAGTTATGCCTATTTTATTTATCTATTTAGCGAGTAAATTCTGTGAACTTTGATCCTCAAAATATGCCCCGACACGTCGCAATTATTATGGATGGCAATGGTCGTTGGGCTAAGCAGAAAGGGAAATTACGCATTTTTGGTCATCAAAACGGTGTGAAAGCGGTTCGTTCTGCGGTAAGTTTTGCAGCTAAACATCAAATTAAAGTGCTTACACTTTATGCTTTCAGTAGTGAAAACTGGAGCAGACCGGAAACTGAAGTCTCAGCCTTAATGTCGCTTTTTATGCGAGCATTGGATTCTGAGGTGAAAAAATTACATAAAAACAATATTCGTTTGAATATTATTGGCGATAAATCTGCCTTTAGTGAAAACTTACAAAAACGTATTGCGGAATCGGAAAAATTAACCGAAAACAATACAGGATTAATTTTAAATATTGCTGCAAACTATGGCGGTTATTGGGATATTGTTCAAGCAGCTCAAAAAGTTGCTGCTCAAGTAAAGGACAATCAATTGGCTATTGAACAAATTACTCCAGAATTATTTCAACAGCAATTATCCACAGAAAATCAGCCTGAAGTGGATTTATTAATTCGTACCAGTGGCGAGCAGCGAATCAGCAATTTTTTATTATGGCAGATTGCTTATGCTGAGCTATTTTTTACGCCCGTATTATGGCCCGATTTTGATGATGAAACCTTTAGTCAAGCAATTTTGTCTTACCAACAACGTGAACGCCGTTTTGGTAGCTGTTAGTTCAAATAAAAGGAAATAAAATTAAGATGTTAAAAGAACGTGTACTTTCAGCAATTTTAATGATTTTTGCCGTTTTGGCTGCTATTTTTTGGCTTTCGCCTCTTCCACTTACATTAGTATTAGCTGCCATTATTGTTGCCGCAATGTGGGAATGGGCACAATTTGCAGGTATTAAACGCCCGGTTCCTCGAGCAATAGTCGCGATGGTAAGCATCTGTCTGTTACTCTTTCTTATTTTTGCTAATACAGACTACATTCGTGCAGCCCGTTTCTTAACTGATGAAACTACCCCTCTACTCTTTTTGGGCTGTATCTGGTGGTTTATCGCCTTGCTTCTTGTAGTTAGCTATCCGAAATCTGCCAATATTTGGGCAAAATCAGTCGTTGCCAAATTCCTATTTGGTTTCGCAACCCTGCTCCCTTTTTTAATTGGTGTTTTAGCATTACGCTTTTATAACTATTCGTTTAATCCATATCAAGGTACTTATTTATTCCTCTATGTTTGCTTATTAGTATGGGGAGCGGATTCCGGTGCCTATTTCTTCGGTCGAGCATTTGGTAAACGTAAATTAGCACCGAAAGTCTCTCCGGGTAAGTCTTGGGAAGGCGTTATAGGAGGATTATTTACATCCGGCATTATTGCCTTTGTTTTCTTACAACTTACCCCCAATAATGTTTTTGGTCGTGAATTATCAACCGTGCCATTTATTTTAGTTTCAGTGGCAACAGTCGCAATTTCCGTATTGGGCGATCTTGCTGAAAGTATGTTTAAACGTCAAGCAGGTATTAAAGACAGCAGTAACTTAATCCCGGGACATGGCGGTATTTTAGACCGTATTGATAGTTTAACTGCAGCTATTCCTTTTTTTGCAACGTTTTTCTTCTTTGTACTTTAAACTATGACTTCAACGATTGCTTTTTTTATTCTAATCTGTGTTCTGGTTTTTGTTCATGAATATGGACACTTCTGGGCTGCACGCCGATGTGGTGTGAAAGTTATTCGTTTTTCAATTGGTTTTGGCAAGGTTTTATTTAAAAAGAGAGATAAATACGGTACTGAATTTGCTTTTTCCTTGATTCCTCTAGGTGGCTATGTACAAATGTGGAATGGGGAAGAAGATATCATTGCCCCAGCAGAACAATCTTTAGCAAATAAATCAGTTTTGCAGCGTGCATTTATTATTTTTGCGGGACCTGCTGCTAATTTTATTTTTGCAATACTGGCCTATTGGACGGTATTCGCTTCCGGTATTCCAACCATTAAACCTGTGATCGGGGAAATTTTACCAAATAGTATCGCAGCAGAAGCTAAACTGATTCCCGAATTAGAAATTACTAAAATCGGCAATCAAAATATTCAAGATTGGGAAAGTGCCGGATTAGCATTGGTAGGGAATGTAGGTAATAAAAATGTCGTTTTAGAAGGAAGTTTAATTGACAGTAATGAAACACGCTCTTTCCAGCTAGACCTTTCCAATTGGAATGTAGATGGTGCAAAAGAAAATCCGTTAACAACTCTCGGTATTCGACCGAAAAGTGCTAAAGTTAGTGCTGAGATTAAACAAGTTGTTGATGCTTCCCCAGCCAGCAAAGCAGGGTTACAAAGTGGCGATCATATTCTTCTTGTGAATCAACAACCTTTTAATTGGCAAACATTAATTGAACTGGTACAAACAGGAAATTTACTTGAACTTCAAGTTGAACAAAAAGGAGAAATCAAAACTCTAATGCTTCAGCCTGAAAAACGAGATGAAAGATATATTATCGGTATTGTGCCAACATATGAAGCGCTTGCAGATAAATATCGTACCGAATTAAAATATGATATTCTTAGTGCATTTTACAAAAGTATTGAAAAAGTATGGTCTTTAATCCAAACCATACTTCAGTTTATCGGCAATTTAATTACCGGTGATTTATCAATTAAAAATTTAGGTGGTCCGATTTCAATGGCAAAAGGAGCAGGTGCTACAGCCGAAATCGGTTGGATTTACTACTTAAGTTTTATGGCTTTAATCAGTGTTAATCTAGGGGTAATGAACTTATTCCCTATATTACCTCTAGATGGTGGACAACTGGTTTTATTGGCAATTGAAGCTGTTCGAGGCAAAGCATTATCTGAAAAAGTACAGTTCAGATTTCAACAAATCGGTATTGCACTTGTAATCAGTTTAATGTTATTTGCCTTTGTAAATGATCTGATTCATTTTTAATAAGCAATCTGCGATGCAGATTGTAAACAATTTCGCAAACAACCTTGCAAACTCCATAGGATAATTTCAATGAAAAAATTATTACTTTCTTCGCTTTTAATTGCAAACGGTGTAGTTGCTGCACCTTTTGTTGTAAAAGATATTCGTGTTGAAGGTGTACAGCCGACAACCGGTGCAGCTATCATATCTTCCATTCCGGTAAGAGTCGGTCAAACTGCAACAGATACCGATGTATCTAATGTCGTTCGTCATTTATTCAACCAACAACGTTTTGCCGATGTACGTGCAAGCC
This sequence comes from Mannheimia granulomatis, assembly GCF_011455695.1. Lineage (NCBI taxonomy): Bacteria > Pseudomonadati > Pseudomonadota > Gammaproteobacteria > Pasteurellales > Pasteurellaceae > Mannheimia > Mannheimia granulomatis. The sequence goes on from NZ_CP015030.1 coordinate 1,070,123, forward strand.
GCGAGGGTAATACACTTGTTATTAAAGTGGCAGAAAAACCGATTATTGGCAAACTGGACATTGAAGGTAATAAAGCAGTTCCTAAAGATGCTTTAGAACAAAACTTAAAAGCAAATCTTATCAATCAAGGTGAAATTTTTGATGCAGCTAAATTAGAGGCTTTCAAACAAAGTTTACTTGACTATTACCGTTCTGCCGGACGTTATGAAGCAAAAATAGACACCGTTGTCACCAACAATAATGAGGGTGGCGTTAATGTAAAATTAGTGATTGATGAAGGTGAGGTTGCGAAAGCGAAGACAATCAAGTTTGAAGGTAATCAAGCTTTCTCTGAAAATGAGCTATTAGATCATTTATCTATCCAACCGGATGTATCATGGTGGAATATTTTTGAAAGTAGCAAATTTGAACAAACTGCTCACCAAAAAGATTTAGAAACATTAAGAGATTTCTATTTAAATCGTGGTTATGCAAAATTTGCGCTCCAAGATACTGATGTGCAATTCAATGATAATAAAACCGAAGTCTATTTAACCTATAAATTAAATGAAGGCTCACCATATCATGTCAGCGAAATGCGTATCGTTGGTAATACTGCTAATATGGATGCCGAAATGAATAAATTGCTCAAAGATTTTAAACCGGGGCAATTATTCCGTAAGTCCGACTTAACTCATATTGAAGAAGAAATTAAGCAAATTTTAGGTGACGCCGGCTACGGCTCTGCAAAAGTAGATATTTATCCGCAATTTAATGATGCCGAAAACAGCGTTAAAATTAGCTTCGTGGTTGATGCAGGCCGCCGCATCTATGTACGTAAAATTCGCTTTGAAGGTAACGATGTAACCGCAGACTCTACTCTACGCCGTGAAATGCGTCAGCAAGAAGGTGCGTGGCTTTCTACCAATAAAGTCTCTTTAGGTAAAGCTCGTCTAGAGAGAACTGGCTTCTATGAAAGCGTTGAAATGTCAATGCCAAATGTAGAAAATACAACAGACCAAGTAGATGTTGTTTATAAAATAAAAGAACGTAATACAGGTAGCATTAACTTTGGTATTGGTTACGGTACCGAAAGTGGTATCAGCTACCAAGCAGGAATCAAACAAGAAAACTTCTTAGGTATGGGTTCTACTATCAGCTTAAACGGTACCCGAAATGACTACGGTACAAGTGTAAACCTAGGCTATACCGAGCCTTACTTCACAAAAGATGGTGTAAGTTTAGGCGGTAACATCTTCTATGAAGATTATGATAATTCTAAAAATGACAATGTTGCTTCATATAAACGTCAAACCTATGGTGTTAACGGTACACTTGGTTTCCCGGTTAATGAAAACAACTCCTATTATTTAGGTTTAGGTTATACACATGACAAAATCAAAAATGCGTCACGTGAATACACTCGAGAAAAATATGTAAAATCAATGAATTTCGAGATTGATCCTAATACTAACTATTACAAAAAAATCAAAGCAGATGATTTTGATTTTTCATTAGGCTGGAACTATAACAACTTAAATAGAGGTTATTTCCCAACAGAAGGCTCAACTGCGAGCATTAATGGTAAAATTACGATTCCGGGTTCTGACAATAAGTATTACCGAGTCAGTGCTGATTTCAGAAATTACTTCCCGTTAAACCGCGAGCATAAATGGGTAATTTCAAGTAAGGCCGGTATTGCTTACACTAACGGGTTCGGCGGTAAAGAAGTGCCATTCTATCAGCTTTACTCAGCAGGCGGTATTGGCACATTAAGAGGATTTGCTTACGGTGCAATTGGACCTCAAGCTATTTATTATAAAGATGGTTCATTCAGCAATAGAAATGGCGATGTAATTGGTGGTAATGCTTTAGCGACAGCCAGCCTAGAATTAATTACGCCAACTCCATTTGTGAGTGAAAAATATCAACATCACGTCAGAACCTCTCTGTTTGTTGATGCGGCAAGTGCTTGGAATACCAAATGGAAAAAAGATGAATACCCAATGCTTCCTAACTACGGTGATTTCAAACGCGTTAGAGCCTCTGCAGGTATAGCATTCCAATGGATGTCTCCAATTGGTCCGCTTTCTTTCTCTTACGCGAAACCAATTCGTAAATATGAAGGTGATGAAATTGAGCAATTCCAATTTAACATTGGTAGCTCATTCTAGATTAATCATAGCGGTTAAATTGTAAAATTTTGCCAAAATTTAACCGCTTCTATTAAAGTTAAATTAAGGAAAAAACATGAAGAAACTATTTAAAATTGCAACGTTAACTGTCGCTTTAAGCACTGCAACAGGAATGGCAACTGCAGCTGACACGATCGGCTTTGTTGACCCTGCATATGTATTACAAAACCACCCGGTATTATTAGATGCCTCTGCAAAATTTGATAAATTCATGAAAGAAAGCCAAGTAAAATTTGCTGAAGAGGATAAAAAATTAGCAGAAGAAAATAAAACCTTAACCGCAGAACGAGACAAAATCAATGCGGATGCACAAAAGCTACAAAATGAACAAAAAGCGGTAGAAGCCTCTATCAAGAAAAAAGTAGCGGCATTAGAAAAAGAAGCCCCACGCTTACGCTCAAAAGAGATTCAAGCTCGTCAAACTGCTATCCAAAAAGAAGCAGATGCGTTCCAAAATAAAGTTTCTGCTATCCAAAAACGTGAAGCCGATTTCGCTAAAAAAGCAGAAGCGTTCCAAAAACGTGCTGATGAGTTCCAAAAGAAAATTGAACAAGCTAACAAAGAAAACGGTGGCGTAAATCCACAAGATGCGCAAAAACAAGCAGTAGACGAAGTTAATGCAACTATCAAAGAAATTGCAAAATCTAAAGGTTATACTTTAGTGCTTCAACCACAAGTAGCTTTATACGCTGAAGATGAAAGTAAAGATATCACCGAAGCAGTACTTGAAGCGATCGTAAAAAAACACCCTGAAATTAAAGTCGAGAAACCGGCACCTGAAGCACAACCTGCAACAGAAAAACCGGCTGAAGCAAAGGCGGAAGAATCTAAACCAGAAGAAGTGAAAAAATAATGGCAAATTTCCGTTTAATTGATTTGGCGGAGCATATCGGCGGTACTCTTAAGGGTAACGCCGATTTGGCTATTCAAAGTATTGCGGCTTTAGATAAAGCTGGCAGCTCGCAAATTACCTTTATTTCAAATGCAAAATATCGGGAAAATTTAACCGCTTGTAATGCAGCAGCCATTATTGTAAGCCCGGCTGATGTTGAATTTTGCCGTGAAGATCAGAATCTGATTATTGTAGATAATCCTTATGTAGCTTATGCTAAACTAGCACAATATATGGATTCTACTCCTAAAGCTGCAAACGGAATTCATCCGAATGCTGTTATTTCTCCGGATGCGAAATTAGGTAATAATGTCTCCATCGCTGCTAATGCTGTCATTGAAAGTGGTGTGGAATTAGGTGATGATGTTATTATCGGTGCAGGCTGCTTTGTTGGTAAAAACAGTAAAATTGGAGCAAGAACCCAACTTTGGGCAAATGTTTCTATATACCATAACGTGCAAATCGGTTCAGACTGTTTGATTCAATCTTCGGCAGTTATCGGTAGTGATGGTTTTGGTTACGCTAACGATAAAGGACAATGGATTAAAATACCACAAACAGGTGGTGTGATTATCGGTAATCGGGTGGAAATCGGCTCTTGTACCTGTATTGACCGCGGAGCATTAGATCCAACTGTAATCGAAGATAATGTTATTATTGATAATCTTTGCCAAATTGCACACAATGTTCACATCGGCTTTGGTACAGCTGTTGCCGGTGGTGTAATTATGGCAGGAAGTTTAAAAGTTGGTCGTTTCTGCCAAATTGGTGGTGCAAGTGTTATCAACGGACATATGGAAATCTGTGATGGAGCCATTATTACCGGTATGGGAATGGTGATGCGCCCAATTACAGAAAAAGGAATTTACTCATCAGGTATTCCATTACAAACCAATAAAGAATGGCGAAAAACAGCTGCTTTAGTAATGAATATTGATGAAATGAACAAACGCTTAAAATCGTTAGAAAAACGTTTTAACGATTAGTTTTTACTTAGAGGTCTTTAAAGTGACAGAAATTACAACCGAAAATCGTGAAGCAAGAATTATTGAAGTAACTGAAATTATGGGTATGTTACCTCACCGTTATCCATTCCTATTAGTAGATCGTGTAACAGACTACGAACCGGGGAAATGGCTAAAAGCAATCAAAAACGTGAGTTTTAATGAGCCTTGCTTTACGGGTCACTTCCCACATGCACCGATTTTCCCGGGTGTATTAATTCTTGAAGCGATGGCACAAGCGACCGGAGTATTAGCCGTTGCAACTTACGGAAAATTAAGTGAAGATGAGCTTTATTACTTTGCTGCTATTGATAATGCCCGTTTCAAACGTCCAGTTGTACCGGGAGACAGACTAGAACTTGAAGTTGAGTTTTTAAAAGAAGTACGTGGCATTACTAAATTTACCGGTAAAGCATTTGTTGATGGCAAATTAGTTTGCGAAGCAGACTTAATGTGTGCTCGTCGTAAATAATTCATTTCAGCCTAAGGGAGCAAGCAAGCTATGCGTCTAATTGATTCAACTGCTAAAATTAGCCCATTTGCTATTGTTGAAGATGGTGCTCAAATTGGTGCTCAAGTTGAGATCGGGCCATTTTCTGTGATTGGCAAAGATGTCAAAATTGGAGCAAAAACGAAAATTCACTCACATGTAGTGATCAACGGTGTAACTGAAATTGGTGAAGATAACCATATTTTCCAATTTGCCAGCATTGGTGAAATTAATCAAGATTTAAAATACCAAGGTGAGCCGACCAAAGTGGTGATCGGGAATCGTAACCGTATTCGTGAGAGTGTAACCATCCACCGCGGTACTGTCCAAGGTGGTGGAGTGACTAAAATCGGGGATGATAACTTATTTATGATCAATACCCACATTGCCCACGACTGCTCTATCGGTAATCGTTGTATTATTGCCAATAACGGTACCCTTGCAGGTCATGTAACGCTAGATGATTTCGTCATTGTTGGTGGTATGTCTGCCATCCACCAATTCGTAGTGGTAGGTTCACACGTTATGCTTGGCGGTGGCTCAATGGTTAGTCAAGATGTACCACCCTACGTAATGGCACAGGGCAACCACGCCCGCCCATTTGGTATTAACCTTGAAGGCTTAAAACGCAGAGGGTTTGATAAACCAACGCTCCATGCTATTCGTAAAGCCTACAAACTGATTTATTCTAGCGGTAAAACATTAGAAGAGTGCTTGACAGAAATTGAGCAACTTGCTGCTACCGAGCCGGCAGTTGCGATTTTCTTGCAATTTTTCAAACGCTCAACACGTGGTATTATCCGCTAAAACGAAACCCCGATTATCTCGGGGTTCTTTTTAATCAACGGTTGATCCTTTCAGTAATTTTCTTAGCCAAGTACGATTTGGGCTTAAGTTATGCCAAATATCTTCGCTTATTGGCACAGGCTCGTTAGCAATTAGGCTTGCCAGCAGTTCGCCTAATAATGGTGCTGTTGTTAAACCACGAGAAGCCAACCCATTGACCATATATAAATTTGCAAAAATTTCCGCATTTTCGACCGCTTGTTTTCGTCTTAATTGATTATACAAATTGGCATATTGTAATTTTTGCTGCTCAAAATGATGTACAATACCGACCATTGGCACACGGTCCCTCAGTGCAGCCCGGATACCAACTTTAGCTGAATGTTGAGATAAATCAATACCTTGTGTCCATTCACAAGCGGTCAAATTTTGCTGAAGTTTTGCCATATTTTCCTGATGCTCTTCCATACTAAAATGGGCTTCTGAATTATCACGCAAGTGGCTGGCTCCAATGCAATGGCTCCCTGCTTTCGACATAGGCGTTAGATAACCGTCATAGCAAATAACACATTTTAATTTTTGCAACCGGCTATTGGTTGGAATATGGCTTACCTGCCCTCGTACCGGATAGAGCGGAATGCCGTTTGCTTGATTAAATTCATTTAAGGTATGCCCATTTGCTAAGACCAGTGTTTGATGACAGAAAGTTTCGCCATGGGTAGTCCAATGCCATTTACCTTCATCAAAGGTTACATTTTCCACCTTGTGGTTTAATACAATCTTCAAGCCTCTTCTTGCTAATAAAGCAAAACCGGCACGCACAAATTGCACCGGCGATAACCATCCGCCTTGAGGAATAAATGCCCCACCGTTTGGTACCGTTAAACCTAATTTTTCGCTCAGTTCCTCTGCAGTACACAATTTTAACAGTGTGTCATCTGCTGTCTGCTCAGCCATTTTTTCTAATTTTTTCGCGGTTTTCTCATTATAGGCATACAGCACGACACCATTAAGATCATGCTCAAACTCAATCAAATTTTCTAATTGGGCTAATCGTTGCAAAGCATAATCAAAACTGTGGATATAAAAGCGCACATTGCGTTCATCATCATCGCTTAACTGCGGATAAATCGCCCCTTGTAAATTTCCCGAAGCATTCATTGCCAAAGCTTCATCTTGACAATAAAGCGTTACCTTTTTGCCTTTTTCCAATAAAGACAATGCCACAAAAAAGCTCGCCACTCCCCCACCAACAATGGCAATATCATTTTGCTCGCACTCATTTTTTCCATAAAAATAAGGATATTTGAGCGGGGCTATTACACTTTCCAGCGGTTTTTCGCCCCAAAGCATTTCCCGTTTTTTGCCAAATCCTTTTCGCTTATAAACATGAAATCCAGCCGCTTGCAAGCCTTTACGCACCGCACTTGCGGCAGTAAAAGTGGCAAAACTGCCGCCGTTACAACTTAAACGAAACATCTGCTGATACAAATTTTCGTTCCACATTTCAGGGTTTTTATCCGGTGAGAAGCCGTCTAAAAACCAAGCATCAATGCTATTGTTATAAAGATCGCCTAATTGAGGTAAATTATCCGCCATATCACCCAACCAAATATCCAGATAGATATGTTCAAAATGATAACGCTGACACCCAACTTGACGAGGCTGCCAGCAAGCGGTCAAAATTTGTGAATTTTTTGCAAATTGTGGGTAATTTTGATGAATGTGTTGCAATTGCGTCGCTGTTAAAGGGTATTTTTCAAAAGAAATAAAATAAAGACGTTGCAGGATACTATGCGGAAACTCAGCTCTAAATTGATGGAATTTCTCTGCCACCGCCAAAAAATTCAATCCGGTGCCAAAACCTGTTTCAGCAATAACAAAGGCTTCTCTTGGATGAGTTTGCCATTTTTCCCAAAGTTGATTTCCTTGTTGGAATACATAGTGGCTTTCTGCCAAGCCATCTTGGGTAGAAAAATAAATATCATCAAACTGCTCGGAAATCGGTGTATTAGTCCCATTAAAAGCAAGTGAAGCAAAAGTTAATTTAGTCATCATATCCCCAAAACAAAACACGGAAAACCTGAAGATTTTCCGTGTTTTAAATCAATAACATAAATATTAGAAAATATTATAGGCAATGAATACGATCATACCGAGAGCGCCTACAACTGTCATCATTGAATAACCAAAAGTTCCCATATTTAATCCTCGTTTATTATTAGTAAATGATTTATGCTGATACAATTCTAGCATAAAGTAATTCAATTTGAAAAACTAGGCTTGAATAATTTTCTCAAAACAAGCGGTCAATTTTGTCAAATCTTTTACACCTTTGGCACTTTCAACGCCGGAATTTAAATCCAGTCCTAAGCAACCTTGTGCTAACGCTGCTTCAATATTCTCTAGCTTGATTCCCCCCGCTAATAACGCTTTTTGCTTGAGTTGTGGAGGGATAAGTGACCAATCAAAGGTCTTGCCTGTGCCGCCTTGTTGTGAGCCACTTTTGCTGTCTAACACATAACGGCTTACTTTAGCATTATCATTAAAATCAAAAGTTTCAGCCTCAATATCTATCGATAGAGCTTTCCAGATCTGGATACTCTCGCCTAGTTTTTCAGAAAGCAACTCAATGTAAGACTCATCTTCCGAACCGTGTAATTGAACTGCAAATAAACCTAACTGTTTTGCAATTTTTTCGACAAATTCAACCGCTTGATCTTGGAAAACGCCCACATAACGCAGCGGTGCATTCACTACCAATTCCTGTGCTTGACGTAACGAAAGCTGGCGTGGTGAGCCTTCGGCAAAAATTAAACCACCATATAACGCCCCTTGTGCATAAGCAGCCTGAATATCTTGCACACGAGTCAAACCGCACACTTTATTTTCCCCGAAAATCACTGCACGCACTGCATTATCTAAATCCGTATTGCCCATCAAGCTACTGCCGATCAAAAAGGCGTGGGCGTAAGGTTTGATCTTCTTCACTTGATTATGATCGCTAATACCCGATTCGGAAATCAAACAAACATCGGACGGAATTTGGCTTTGATATTTTTCTACCAAGCGGGTAATCCGGTTCATATCAATGGTAAGAGTATGTAAATCGCGGTTATTCACGCCAATCACTTTCGCCCCCAACGCTAACGCCCGCTCAAATTCCGATTCGGTACTGGTTTCAGTCAACACACCCATACCGAGAGAATGTGCCAAGTCTGCCAGTTCACGGTAAGTTTCATCATCTACCACCGAAAGCATTAATAAAATCGCATCCGCATTATAAAAACGGGCAAGATAGACTTGATAGGATGAAATCATAAAATCTTTACACAAAATCGGCTGCGTAGTCTGGCGTTTAACTTGGTCAATATAGCGGAAATCTCCTTGGAAATATTGCTCATCAGTCAGCACTGAAATTGCAGCGGCATATTTTGAATAAATCTGTGCGATGGTATCTAAATTGAAATCCGAACGGATTAAACCTTTCGATGGCGAGGCTTTTTTGCATTCTAAAATATAGGCCGGTACTTGGTGAGTTCCTTTCGCTAATGCGGCATAAAAATCTCGATCGCTTTGGGTAATTTTTTGTTGAAATTCAGTTAACGGAAAATTTCGCTGTTTTTGTGCGACCCAAATGGCTTTATCTTGTACGATTTTTTGTAAAATAGTCGGTTGGCTATCTTTTATGTTTTGCATATAAATTCCTAGAGAGAAATAAGATTGAGTGGTAGAATCCGCTCTTTTAAACTAGCCATAGTTTTAACCCAAAAAACAAAATTTAACAAGACGAAACTAAGATGAAATCCCAAGTTAAACAATATTTATCTGATTTAGAAATTACGATGCGTTTACACCATCTTTGGGAAAGCACTCCCCCAAGCATTGAAGCGATGGCAAATCCACAACCTTTCTGTGTAGAAACCTTAAGCCCTACCCAATGGCTACAATGGATTTTTCTTCCAAGAATGCAAGCACTTTTAGATGCTAATGCCGAATTACCGCGTAACTTTGCGATAACGCCTTATTTGGAAGAAGCATTGAAAAATGAAGTGTATTTGCAAGCGATTTGTGGGCCTATATTAAAATTGGAAATGTTGCTGAAAGATTAATTTATCCCTCACTTCGCCAATTTATTCTGCCAAATCTCCCCTTCCCCTCTTTGCTAAAGAGGGAGATCATTCAGAGAAAATATTGAGTTTATCTGGCTACTTTAAAATTGATTTTAGAAAAATGAATTAATGGATTATGGGATCTAATTCCCCTCTTTAGCAAAGAGGGGTTAGAGGAGATTTGATAAATTACGCTTATACTTAACATATTATGACATTAGAGATTTTATACCACGATGATGAACTCATCGCTATTAACAAGCCCGCAGGTATGCTGGTACACCGTTCTTGGTTAGACAAACACGAAACGGTGTTTGCGATGCAAACCTTACGAGATCAAATCGGGCAACATGTTTTCCCCATTCATCGCTTAGACCGCCCTACCTCAGGCGTTCTGCTTTTTGCCTTAAACAGCGAAACTGCACGTTTAATGAGTGAGCAATTTGAGCAACATAAAGTACAGAAAAGCTATTTAGCCATTGTACGGGGATATTTACAAGGCGAAGCTCGCATTGATTATCCGCTAAAGGTGATTTTAGATAAAATCGCAGATAAATTTTCGCAAGAAAAAGAGGCTCAAGAAGCAATTACCGATTATAAAGGCTTAGCTACCGTTGAAATGCCTTATGCGGCAGGAAAACATCAAACCGCTCGTTATAGCTTGGTGAAACTATTTCCAAAAACAGGTAGAAAGCACCAACTTCGCCGCCATCTTAAACACTTGTTTCACCCGATTATAGGGGATTCAAAATACGGAGACTTGCACCAAAATCGGGCTTTATCAGAAAAAGCGAATGTCAATCGCTTGATGTTGCACGCATACAGTTTGCACTTTCAGCACCCAAAAACTTTGCAAAAAATTGAGATAATCGCACCGCTTGATGAGCAATGGCAGCGACTCTTTACATTTTTTGACTGGAACTTTACGCAATACTATTAGACAAACACGAGGATTGTATGGATAATTCACTTCTATCACTCACGCACGAACAGCAACAAGCTGCTGTGGAAGAAATTCAAAAACTGATGGCAGAAGGTGTAAGTGCCGGAGAAGCAATTCAGCTTATCGCCAATAAATTACGCCAACAGTATCAAACCCCGGAGACAAAAAATGAATAAATTATGGATAGCACTTACCTTATCACTTGCAGCTAATTACAGTACTGCTGCAGCAGAAAAAAAAGTAACCGAGCCTAAGCCGTTTGAGGGTAAACCGAGTGTTGTATTACAAGTTTTCGATATTAGTAGTCAAATTGCCAGACCAATTACCGGTAATACACTTTCTATCAGCAAAAAACAGAGTAGACTATGTTGGAGTAGCGTCAATCTTCCTGTACAAAATAAAGCTATGGTAGTTGAAGCTTTCTATGCACCTAATACCCTAACTTTAGTTTCACCAGGCTCAAAAATTGATTCATCTCCAGATAAAAAGAATCACACTATTGTGACTGAAATCAATAATATGGGAAACCAAAACGTAAACCGCTGCTGGGGTTTTGATAAAACTGACCCAATCGGTAAATATAAAATGGAAATTCAAATTAATGACTACATTTTTAAAGGTCTAGAATTTGAAATTGTAAAATAAGAAAAAGCCACAGACATCAATCTGTGGCTTTATGCTAAATTATGGTTTTTAAATCCGCCAAACCAGAAATCAGGTAATTTTTACTTTTTACCCATTCTCTAGCATGCTTCCAAGAGATTAAATTTTGATGAGTACATTGATTAAAACGTTCAATAACATCTGCTTTTTCATCCGCTATACGAATAAAATCAGCCAATAATTGTTCTAATTTCTTGCTATTCTCACCTTGTAAGGCTTTTGCAATTTCTTGTTCAAATTTAACCGCTTGTCCACTCAAATAGCCACGCTGTGCTTTGCTTAAATTACTTAGCCACATACCATCTGCTTTTGGTATTGCCTCCACCAAAGCAAAAAGATCAGCCAGTTCACCTTGTTTGATTTCAAACTCCAGTTCACAAATAGGCTCTTGTGAGAATTGATTTTTGATTAATCCTTGATCGAGAGCAACTTCAATTTGAGATGCGCCCACTTGGAATAACCAAGTTTGACGAGTGAAATCGGTACTAAAAATCGCTTGTAAGTTCTGTGCAATTTCATCAGCACTCTCAAACGGTAAATCAAACTTTTCAACCAACGCCAGAAAATCAGGCTGATTATTGGGCAAAGGCAAATTATATTCCGGGCGAATATGCAAGCCCCCCACAATATTTCCTTTAGTTTTTAGCGTTATCTCAAATTCACGATTTTGCGCTCGCACACGCAACCCCATTTTCTGCGAAGCAAAAAACAGCTTCGGTGTATCATAGTAAGTATTACCGAGCAAATCGCACCTATGAGAAAGGCACGGAAAGTCAGTTGCCGTTTTCAGCCAATTTTTAATTAAGGGTACATTTTGCTGATCCAGCATGATTTTTAGCTCAATTTCAGCTTGATTTTGGTTTTTCATTTCACACCACATCACAACGTTGTATAATCAAGCGGTTATTTTATCAATAAATTTTGCAAAATGTTTTCTAAAATTCAACATAAACTCAATAACTTTGTCCAACGTGGGCTAGACAACCACTTACGCCTTGCGGTAACAGGTTTAAGCCGCAGTGGTAAAACTGCTTTTATTACCAGTTTTGTCGATCAACTTCTGCATATCAACAAAAACGGTAACCCACATTTAAATCTGTTTGCCCCTGCCAGACAAGGACAAATTCTCTCTGTCAAACGTATTGAGCAAGGTGATCTGACTATTCCTCGATTTGAATATGACAAAAACCGCCAATGTTTAGAAACACAACCGCCACGCTGGCCGGATTCCACCACAGGTATTAGCGAAATTCGCCTTGCGATTCGCTACCAACGCCAACATTCTATACTTCGTCACATTAAAGAAACCGGTACGCTTTATTTAGATATTTTTGACTATCCCGGAGAATGGCTGCTTGATTTACCACTGCTTTCACTCTCATTTAAAGAATGGTCTCAAACCCAACAAACCGTGCATAAAGAGGAGCGTGCAGAGCTTGCTCAACCGTGGCTACAAGCGGTCAAAAATCTCGATCTTTTTGCAAAAGCCGATGAAAATCAACTTGCCGAACTCAGCCAAACCTACACCAACTATTTGCTTGAATGCAAAGCTCGAGGAATGCAATACATTCAACCGGGTCGTTTTGTGCTACCAACCGAACATGCCAAAGGGGCACCGGTATTCCAATTTTTTCCGCTGCTGAATTTAAGCGAATCGGAATGGGAAAAATTAGAACAAAGTGATCAAAACAGCACATTCCACACCCTGAAAAAACGCTATCAACATTATCAGCAAAAAATTGTGAAACCTTTTTATGAAGACTACTTTTCTCAATTTGATCGACAAGTGATTCTTGCCGATTGCCTAACCCCATTAAACTATGGCTATCATGAATTTATGGAAATGAAACTAGGCTTACAGCAGCTTTTCAAACATTTTCATTACGGCAATCGTTCGCTGTTCCACCGCCTGTTTTCATCCAATATAGATAAACTGCTCTTTATTGCAACCAAAGCAGACCATATCACCAGCGATCAACTCCCGAATTTGGAAAGTCTGATGCGACAATTAGTACAAGAAGGCGGTCTCTTTGCCGAATTTGATGGTATCGAAACCGGCTATTTAGCTATTTCCGCCATTCAATCAACAGATGCAGTGAACGTGACTCAAAATGGTAAAACAATCAAAGCGATCCGAGGTATTCGTTCCAGCGATAAAAAACAAGTTACTCTCTACCCCGGCTCAGTACCAAGCCGCTTACCGGATAAAAACTACTGGCAATTTAACCGTTTCGAGTTCGACCAATTTGAACCTAAACCGTTGGAATTTAATCAATCTATTCCCCATTTACGCATGGATTCGGTCTTACAATTTTTATTGGCAGATCGATTTGAATAGCATTTTTAGATAGCAAGCGGTGCAGTTTTGCTAAAAATTTGCAAATCTTTCGCTAAAATCAACCGCTTGCAGTGGTTTTGTGGTTCACTGTTCAAACGGTTTGAGGTAAAATCTAAAGAATTTTTCTGACAATTTTAAAGATTATGGCAAAAAAACCAAAAGTAGCATCCAATACGATTGCGCTAAATAAGCGTGCCAGACACGAATATTTTATTGAAGATGAAATTGAAGCAGGGCTTGAACTACAAGGCTGGGAAGTTAAAGCGATACGTGCAGGTAAAGTGAATATCGGCGATAGCTATGTCATTTTCCGCAACGGAGAAGCTTTTTTATTCGGGGCGATGATTACACCACTGAATATGGCATCTACCCATATTGTTTCAGATCCAACCCGTACCCGCAAACTGTTGCTCAATAAACGCGAGTTAGACTCCCTATTCGGTAAAGTAAACCGTGAAGGCTATACCATAGTTGCAACATCAATGTATTGGAAAAATGCCTGGGTGAAAGTTAAAATCGGTTTAGCTAAAGGTAAAAAATTGCACGATAAACGCGAGGATATTAAAGACCGCGAATGGCAAGTTGCTAAACAACGTATTATGAAAAATGCAAATCGTGGGTAAATACCCTTCTTCCCTTTGTGGAAGAGTGTAAATAAAACCCAATTTTCTAAATTAAGGAACATAAAATGATCGACCAAAATCTGCTCCGTACAAACCTAGAAGAAGTTGCCCAAACTCTCAAAATTAAACGTAACTTTATTTTAGATGTAGAACGCGTAAAAACTCTTGAAGAACAACGTAAAACCTTGCAAGTGAAAACCGAAACCTTGCAGGCAGAACGTAATGCTCGTTCGAAAAATATCGGTGCGGCAAAAGCACGTGGTGAAGATATTTCAGCCCTATTAGCCGAAGTAGATTCAATGGGTAGTGAGTTAGATAGTGCCAAAGCTGAATTAGACAAAGTACAAAATGAAATCCGCGATTTGCTTTTATCTGTACCAAACTTACCGGCAGAGGAAGTGCCAATCGGCAAAGATGATAGCGAAAACTTAGAAGTTGCCCGCTGGGGTGAGCCTCGTCAATTTGATTTTGAAGTGAAAGATCACGTGGCTTTAGGCGAAAACTTAGACGGATTAGACTTTGCAGCCGGCGTAAAATTAACCGCAAGCCGTTTTGTGGTAATGAAAGGCAAATTAGCCCGTTTACACCGCGCCTTATCACAATTTATGTTAGATCTACACACCGAACAACACGGCTATGTAGAAACTAACGTACCATTCTTAGTGAACCACGATACCCTTTATGGCACTGGTCAGTTACCGAAATTTGGTGAAGATTTATTCCACACGCAGCCATTGATGGGACAAGATCCAAACGAAGTACAACGCCCATTCGGCTTAATTCCAACGGCAGAAGTACCGGTAACGAACTTAGTGCGTGATGAAATCATTGATGAAGACACATTGCCACTACGCTACACCGCCCACACACCGTGCTTCCGAGCAGAAGCCGGTTCTTACGGACGTGATACGCGTGGTTTAATCCGTATGCACCAATTTGAAAAAGTGGAACTGGTGCAAATTGTAGCTCCTGAAAAATCAATGGAAGCCTTAGAAGAATTAACCGGCCACGCTGAAAAAGTGTTACAACTTTTAGGCTTACCATACCGCAAAATGCTACTCTGCTCTGGTGATATGGGATTCGGAGCAGCTAAAACCTACGATTTAGAAGTTTGGTTACCGGCGCAAAACACTTACCGCGAAATTTCTTCTTGCTCAAATATGTGGGATTTTCAAGCCCGCCGAATGTCTGCCCGCAGTAAAGCGAAAGGTGACAAGAAAACTCGTTTAGTACATACCTTAAACGGTTCAGGTTTAGCGGTAGGTCGTACACTTGTGGCAGTTTTAGAAAACTACCAAAATGCTGATGGATCAATTACTGTGCCAGAGGTGTTAAGACCTTATATGGGTGGAACTGAGATTATCACAGTCTAGTCTGTTATACTACATAGAAGCCAATCTTAATCAGGTTGGCTTCTAACTGTTAAATTCCGAAAATATTTTTCCAATGCATCATCCAATTGAGAAATTGATTCTGTGATATTTTCAATTTTTATATCAAATTGACTATCAGATAAATATTTTCTATCATTTAACACATTTGAAGATAAATTATCAACTTCCTTCCAATAAGAAAATTCTAGTAACTCTTTTTCTCTTACAGATTCTATAATATATCCAAACCCATTTATGCTTTGGACGGGCTTTATATCATTAGCTATAATATAGAGTTTATCATCATTAGTTGCTAGCCAATGTTCACAAATAGTATATCCATTCAAAATAACCTCTCTTTCATCAGTCCCAAAACAAATACTTCTTATCCAATATGTATCCATTGCAGAATTAAGACAGGCAGCTCTGATTGAATTTAATGAATTCCTTTCTTTCACAAAATTTTTTCTTATTCTTTTTCGTCTTTCCTTTATTTCACTTGATAAAGTATGAATTACTGATTTATCATTAATTTCCCAAAAGGCATATTTTGCCAATTCTAATTCAAAAGCTGACACCATATCTAAATAATGGATAACCCCATATAAATAATGCCTGAATTTATCTAAACCAGATTGTCCCGAGTTATACTTATAGATATACTGTATTAATAAATATGGTAAATAAAAACATCCTAATGCTTTTTGTGTATCTACAGGAAGATCTCTAAATATTATTTTTTCTTCCTCAACATTAAATAGTTTATTCGTTGCATTAGGATCGTCAACATAACTAGGAATAAATTTTTTACAAAATAAGTTATAAGCCTCTCTCGCTCTAGAGATATAACAGCCAGGCATTTCATTTATACCTAAAGCAGAAATTAATATATTTGGACACTCGGTAAGTATCTTATATAAAGGATATAGCCCTAATTTCTTAATATCTTCAACAGTAGAATTTTTATCTAACCTTTCCATTCTTTGGATCGTACAATTATCCAAATTGATTTGAATCGCTTCTTTTAGCCTATTTTTATACTTAGCATACCATATTAAATAGTCTAAATTATCACTAGATAATATTGGACTATAAACTCTTACATTATTAACATTCATAATGTATCTCCTACTTTTCTTAATTCAATGCTGAGCAATATAATCTTCCAACACCTTATTCATTCTACTTTGCCAGCCTTTACCTGTCGCCTTAAAAGCGTCAATAACGTTTGATGAATAACGAATCGTTACACTCACTTTTTTGCTTTGACTTAAAGGTCTGCCCCTTTTCTTGGCTTGGGATTGTAGCACCAAGGATTGAAGTTGTTCTGGCATTTGTTGGAATGCCAAAGCATTATCAATATCTGCCTGTGTCCATTCCGGATTTTCATTATCTATTATCTGATTGTCTGTTTTTTTCATAAATTATAATCTCTCTTGAATTGGCTTTTCTAAAACTGATCACCCTAACAGCACCATTCCTTAAACAAAATACTAATGCGTAAAGTCGATTTTCAATTAGTCCTAAAGCTTGATACCTGATTTCACTGTATTCATTGCGTAAATCTTGTTTAATAAATGCAGTATCAAATTCAAAATTCTGCACCAGTGAGAAAGGAAGCCCTCTTTCTAAGGTATTTTTTATACTTTTTTGCTCATCATATTCCAATTTCATTTGCGATGAACCTCATCAGTTATAACATCATCACTCAATCAAATCAACACTTTTTGTAGTTACAATATATATTAGAATATAATAATCAAAGTTCTAGATTTTCTCATTTACCATTTAATATTTTTCGAAGCAGATCGCAAAAATCTGCAAAAAACCGTGCAAATTAGACCGCTTGCCATTCAAAAAAGCCCTGTTTTGCGGTATCATCACAGCAATTTTTTAACTAATTCAAAGCAAGGTTAGATTTTATGCAACAACAATACAACCCAAGTGAAATTGAACCGAAAGTTCAGCACTATTGGGCAGAAAATAAAGTTTTTAAAGCGGTCAAAGACGTTACCAAAGAGAAATATTATTGCCTGTCAATGTTGCCTTATCCATCAGGCAAATTACATATGGGGCACGTGCGTAACTATACCATTGGCGATGTGGTTTCACGCTACCAGCGTATGATCGGCAAAAACGTACTTCAACCAATGGGTTGGGATGCGTTCGGTTTACCGGCAGAAGGAGCTGCTGTGAAAAACAATACCGCACCGGCAAAATGGACGTATGAAAATATCGAATATATGAAAGGTCAGCTCAAAATGTTGGGCTTTTCTTACGATTGGGATCGTGAAGTGACCACTTGCCGTCCTGAATACTATAAGTGGGAACAATGGTTCTTCACCGAGCTTTATAAAAAAGGTTTAGTGTATAAAAAAACCTCAACGGTAAACTGGTGTCCGAACGATGAAACCGTGCTTGCGAACGAACAAGTACACGAAGGCTGTTGCTGGCGTTGTGATACCCCTGTAGAACAGCGTGAAATTCCACAATGGTTTATCAAAATTACCGACTATGCAGAAGAATTATTAAATTGCTTAGATAACTTACCACAATGGCCGGATCAAGTTAAAACCATGCAACGTAACTGGATCGGGCGTTCAGAAGGGGTGGAAATCACCTTTAAAATCGCAGGTTCAAACGCAACATTGCCTGTTTATACCACTCGACCAGATACGTTCTTTGGCGTGAGTTATGTAGCGGTAGCAGCTGCTCACCCATTAGCAGAATTAGCGGCAGAAAATAACCCTGCCCTTGCGGAATTTATCCGTGAGGCAAAAAACACCAAAGTGGCAGAAGCAGAATTAGCCACAATGGAGAAAAAAGGCATGGCGACAGGCTTGTTTGCTATCCATCCATTAACAGGCAAAGAAGTGCCGGTTTGGGTTGCTAACTTTGTATTAATGCACTACGGAACAGGTGCAGTAATGGCTGTACCTGCTCACGATGAACGTGACTTTGAGTTCGCACAAAAATACTATTTGCAAATTAATCAGGTAATTCAACCGCTTGATGGCTCAGAATGGGACTTCAGCAAAGCGGCCTATACTGAACACGGTAAATTAGTGAATTCTGCTGAATTTGACGGTTTAGAATTTGATGCTGCATTCAATGCGATTGCCGATAAATTAGAGTCTATGGGCGTGGGCAAACGCCAAGTGAATTTCCGTCTGCGTGACTGGGGTGTTTCTCGCCAACGTTATTGGGGAGCTCCAATTCCAATGATGACAACCGAAGAGGGGGAAGTCGTCACCGTTCCACTTCAAGATTTACCAGTAATTCTGCCTGAAGATGTGGTAATGGACGGCGTAAAAAGCCCAATTAAGGCTGATCCACAATGGGCAAAAACCAGTTATAACGGCAAACCTGCTCTGCGTGAAACGGATACTTTCGATACCTTTATGGAATCGTCTTGGTATTATGCACGCTACACTTGCCCGCAATATCATGAAGGAATGTTAGATGCTGACGAAGCAAACTACTGGTTGCCGGTGGATCAATATATTGGCGGTATCGAACACGCTACAATGCACTTGCTCTACTTCCGATTCTTCCACAAATTATTGCGTGATGCAGGTATTTTAAATTCTGACGAACCGGCAACCAAGCTGCTTTGTCAAGGTATGGTACTTGCCGATGCGTTCTACTACACCAGCCCAACTAACGAGCGTATTTGGGTCAGCCCAACACAAGTGACTTTAGAGCGTGATGAGAAAGGTAGAATCATTAAAGCAACCGATCCTGAAGGGCGTGAATTGGTTCACAGCGGTATGACCAAAATGTCGAAATCGAAAAATAACGGTATCGACCCACAAGAGATGGTGGAAAAATATGGTGCAGACACCGTTCGCTTATTTATGATGTTCGCATCGCCTGCAGAAATGACGCTTGAATGGCAAGAGTCTGGTGTGGAAGGTGCTAAACGTTTCTTAGGTCGTGTGTGGAATTTAGTGTATGAATATGCACAAAATCCGGCAACTGTTGGCTTAGATGTGAATGCATTAACCAAAACACAAAAAGAGCTACGCCGTGATGTGCATAAAACCATTGCTAAAGTGTCTGATGACATTGGGCGCCGCCAAACATTCAACACAGCTATTGCTGCCGTGATGGAATTAATGAACAAGCTAACTAAAGCACCTCTTGAATCAGATCAAGATAAAGCTGTGATGGCAGAAGCTTTAAGTGCGGTTGTGCGTATGCTCTACCCAATCACACCGCATATTTGTTTTGAATTATGGCAAGCGCTTGGTAATGAAAAAACCATTGACTTCGCCCCTTGGGTTCAAGCGGATGAGGCGGCAATGGTAGAAGATGAAAAACTCGTTGTAGTACAAGTAAACGGTAAAGTACGCGGTAAAATTACCGTCTCTGCTACTGCAACCGAAGATGAAGTCAAAGCAATCGCAAAAGCCGATGCGAATGTGGCGAAATTCTTAGACGGTCAAGAAATTGTCAAAGAAATCTACATTCCATTTAAAATGTTAAGCTTTGCGGTTAAAGCATAATAAATCTCCTCTCCCCCTCTTTGATTCAAGAGGGGGAATATAAGGAAACACCTATGATTAAAAAACTCTCTATTGTTTTTGTCCTTACATTAACTGCCTGCGGATGGCATTTCAAAAATAATGAAGTGTTACCTGAATCACTCAGAACACTGACATTTGAAAGTGCCGACCCGCATAGCGAAATGTCTCGTATTTTGCGCACGCAGCTCCAACTCAGTGATGTGAAATTAGTGCCAAGTAATGCCAACATTACAAAGCTACGTCTTGTTTCAACATCAACAGACAGCAAAGTGGTTTCTGTGTTTAAACAAGCTCGTGAAGCGGAAAAAATCCTGACTCTAAATGTCGAAGCCATTGCGGATATTCCAAATAAAGGGCAATATCCATTAGAAGTTTCTGTACATCGTACATTCTTTGATGATTCTCGTGCCGCGTTGGCAAAATCAGCAGAAAAAGAGATGATTATGAAAGATATGTATGAACAAGCCTCTCGCCAATTGATTATCAAAATGGCGAGCTTAAAAAAAGCACTTTCACAAGCGAAATAACTTATCCCCTCTTCAAAAAAGAGGGGTTATTTAGAGCCTATCATGCAAAAGATCTTCCCGGAAACTATTCAACTCACACTAGAGAAAGGATTACAGCCTTTTTATTTACTTACAGGCAGTGATCTTCTTTTAGTTAATGAATCAAAAGACCTCATCATACAATCCGCACGCTCTCAAGGGTTTGATGAAAAACAAGAAGTTAACATTAATAATGAAACTAACTGGGAAGCTCTTTTTGAATCAGCCCAATCTATCGGGCTATTTTTTACACGTCAAATCATCGTATTTAATTTCCCGGAATCTCCTACTTCCACACAATTTAAACAACTTGCGGAGTTCTGTGCTTTAAGCCATAGTGATCTAATTTTGATCATTCATTTGCCTAAATTTTCCAAAACAATGGAAAAACAAGCTTGGTTTAACCAAATTGAGCCACAGTTAATACAGATAAACTGCCAAACACCAGAAATAGGGAAATTACCTCAATGGCTCTCTAACCGCTCAAAAGCAATGAATTTAAGCCTCGAAAATGAAGCGAATCAACTCCTTTGCTACAGCTACGAGGGGAACTTACTAGCCTTAAAGCAAGCATTGCAACTACTTCAATTACGCTTTCCAGATGGGAAAATTAACCTCAACCGCGCTCAAGAAATTGTTGAACACTCAGCACAATTCACCCCATTTCAATGGATAGATGCTTTATTTGAAGGAAAAATCGGAAGAGCTCAACGCATCTTGCAACATCTACAAAATGAAGATGTGCAAGCAGTAGTTTTATTAAGAATTGTGCAAAAAGAGCTAATGATTTTACTTGAAATCACACGCTCTCCAGCACCAATAAACGCAAGCAATCAGCCGTTATTTAGTGGTAATTTACGCCAAGAATTTGACCGCTTGAAAATTTGGCAAAACCGCCGCCCTTTCTACACTCAAGTTGTCCAACGCTTAAGCTATAAAAAACTTTATGCTCTTATCCAACAATTAGCTGAACTTGAGCGTAAAGTAAAACAAGAATTTAGTGATGAAATTTGGCAAGAATTAGCCCGTTTTTCTGCTAACTTCGCTTAGCCTAATAACGTTCTAATTCCTCACTAAATACCTCATCTTCAACACTGGCAATAGTGTGTTTTTCCGCTGCCCAATCGCCCAAATCAATGAGTTGGCAACGCTCACTACAAAACGGGCGGTATTTACTCTCTCTATTCCACACAACTGCTTTTTCACAAGTTGGGCAATTTACTATTGTTTCTGACATTGTGGTTCCTTATTTTTAGCGAATTCTAAATATTGCTGATGCAATGCTTCCACCTGTTGCTGAATTTTTACTAAGCCTTGTTCAAGTGGTTCATTATTTTCAATAATATCATCAGCATAGCTTAATCGTTCTTCGCGACTAACTTGGGCTGCGATAATTTTTTGAATGGTCTCTATTTTGTTTTGATCTCGCTTAGCTGCTCGTTCTAACTGAATTTCAGGCAGAACATCGACTACTAAAATGCGGTCGCAAAATTCGGTGAGCTTGTTTTCAATTAAAAGTGGAACCACCCAAATCACATAACAAGCGGTTGATTCTGCCAATTTTTTTACCATTTCTTCACGAATGGCCGGGTGGAGTAAATTATTCAACCACGTTTTTTCTGCTTCATTATTAAACACAATTTGGCGAAGTGCAGTGCGGTTTAGCTCTTTTTCAGTGGTTAAAATCTGTTGACCAAAATGCTCTGCAATTTTTGCCAATAAAGGTGAGCCTTTTTCCACTACTTGACGAGCGATAATATCCGCATCAATAATTTCCACACCTAGCTCGGCAAAGAGATTAGAAACTGTGGTTTTACCGCTGCCGATTCCGCCGGTTAGCCCTACAACATAGCTCATAAGATTCCTTAAATTCTGAAAATACGGCTGTTACCTGTCGGCATTTGCACCGCAAGACTTAGCTTGCCACCCATCGCTTCCACATAACGCTTTAAGGTAGAGAGTTTAATATCATTACCTCTCTGTTCCATCTGAACAACTGCCGGCTGTGAAACACCCAATGCCTTCGCCAGCTCTTTTTGAGAAATTTCCAGATCTTCACGCAGCATAGAAAGCCCAGCTTCTAAAATCAGTTCTTCCGCCATTCGATGTATTTCATCTTGCTGATCCTGTGGTAGCTCAGCAATTACTTCATCTAATGTTCTTAGTTTATTAGCCATTTATTCCTCCAAACTAGCTAAATAATTTTTAAATTCCTTATCCGCTAATTTAAGCATTTTTTCATAAAATAATTTGTCATTACTTTTATCCCCAGCACAGAGTACTATTGCTTTTCTGAGTGGATCAAAAGCAAAGAAAGCTCTTATAACTTTTCCCTGATACTGTACACGCAATTCCTTCATATTTTTATAATTAGATCCTTTTATATGATCTGCGTAAGGTCTAGCAAGATACGGGCCAAAAAGCCTCAATCTCTCCAAAGCCGACAATATACAATTTTTCGTACCTTTGTCTTGCTCACATAACCAAAAATAGAAGCAATCGGTAACTAATAACTCCCATTTGAAAGTAGGATCGTCTAAGTTAAGCTCTTTCATAAATTATAACACCCTCAATTTTATAAGCCATAAATTATATTTTCAAGTTAAATATACAATCACCGTTGCAACACTGATAAAGGGAATAAAAGGCAGTTTTTCAAGTTTTTTCTTATGCCATCGCCAATAAAGCCCATAAGTAAAAATTCCAAACAGGCTTGCAATTAACATCAGCAACAGCATTTTTTCCGACTCAAACAGGGGAGATAACGCACATAACAGTAGCATATCACCTGAACCGAAAGTTTCTTTTTTAAACATAATTTGTGAAAAAATGGTGATAAAGATGCAAAATAAGAGGGTAAAAAGCAGGGTTTCATTATGAAAGTTAGTTAGCGTTTCCACCAAAACCAGTAGGAAGATCAAAATAATCGCGCGCAGATCGGCAAGGTAATAGCAGATATCCAGTAGCGATAGAAAACAAAGCGAAATAAAAATGCCAGCAACCATCGGGCTTTCGGAAAATAAAGTTATCAACGGAAAAAGCCCAAAAAAGAGATTCTCCCATTGGCTTTGTTGGGGCTTAAGTTGCGACTCCGCCAAAAAATGTTGTTCTGAAAAATCAAGATTAATTAATGAGACCATATCTTGATAAATCTGTTTATTGGTTCGAATCGCAAATTTGCGTATTTCAGCCTTCAGCCAAAATGCCGCAAAAATTGAGCACAATATCAACATACTCTACTCCATGAGATTACCCATATCAAAAATTGGTAGATACAGCCCGATAATAATAGTGCCGACAATCACTCCCATAATTAACATCAGCACAGGCTCTAACAATTGGGAGAGAATGTCTATTTGGTAATCTAGTTTATGCTGATAAATCTCGCTAATATGCTCGCCCATTTTTGCCAAATTACCGCTTTTCTCACCAATATCTATCATTTGCACCAAATCCGAGCCAAACACTGTTGGATTTATGCCTTCTGAAAATCGATAACCTTGCTTTAATAAATCCAGCATAAATTGAACTTCATATTGTAAAATTGGATCATCACTCTTTTCAGATAAAAATGAATTTAATGCCATTTCCAACGGAATATGAGCATTGAGCATCAGAGCAAGGTTTTGGCTGAAAAATATAATGCGGGAATGTGCAATAATCTTGCTAAATATAGGCATAGCAGACAGTAATCGCATTTTTAGTAGCCCCCAGAATTTAAGTTTATTTGCAAAAAACAGGAAAAAAATAACCGCTAGTAGCAGCAGAACCAGTAAACTTATTTTATGTTCTAGCAAAAAACGGGAAAGCCCAAATAGCACATCTGTAATAAAAGGTAAGCTTTTTGCCTTTGAGCCGTAAAGCTCGGCAAATTGTGGAACAATAAACACCAATAAACCGATAGAAAGTGCGAGTGAAATCACCAACACAATTACAGGATAAAATAAAATTTTCTTCACTTTTTTCGCAAGCCTTTCTGATTTCATTCGACTTTTAGCTAAATTTGTCAAAATTATACTTAGCTTCCCACTCTGCTCCCCCATTCTTATCAATTGGATTTCTTGGTTCGTAATAAATTTATCTAACTTTTGTAGCGATTGGGAAAAAGTATAGCCATGTTCAATGAATTGAATTAACTCAGCCAGCCATTGATAAAGCCGGATATTATGGCAATTTTGTAAAATCATAGATAACGCTTGTTTAAGCGGAATAGCGGAATTAACCAATAAAGCAAGTTGCGATAAAAACTGACTTACATCTTCCTTTTTTGGATTTTGCGACAGCACAAAATTACGACTGATACGAATTTGATGATATCCCTTAGCAATCAGGTAATTTTCTAACGCTATCCGACTATCTGCCAGTTGCTTGCCGTAACGTTTTTGCTGAAAACGATCAACGGCTTTCCAGTGGTATTCATAAATTTTAAGCATTCCCCAATACCCTTAAAATTTCAGCTTGATTGGTCTTTCCTGCTGCTAATTT
This sequence comes from Mannheimia granulomatis, assembly GCF_011455695.1. Classification (NCBI taxonomy): domain Bacteria; kingdom Pseudomonadati; phylum Pseudomonadota; class Gammaproteobacteria; order Pasteurellales; family Pasteurellaceae; genus Mannheimia; species Mannheimia granulomatis. The sequence continues at coordinate 1,095,080 of NZ_CP015030.1, forward strand.
CTCCTTTGCACTTTCCTGCAAACTTTCGAAATCTAAACAAGCGGTCATTTTTTCAAAATTTTTTGCCGTTCGACTAAACAGTTGGTAAACGCCAATTCTGCCTTTATATCCTTGATAACAATGTTCACAGCCCGCTCCACAACATTTCACACAAAGTCGTCGTAATAAACGTTGTGCCACCACTAACAAAAGTGAATTTTTTAATTCATACTCTTTTATGCCTAACTGCAATAAACGTTCAAAGGCTGAAGGAGCATCATTGGTATGTAAGGTTGAAAGCACTAAATGCCCAGTTTGTGCCGCTCTAAGAGCAATTTCTGCACTCTCCTCATCGCGAATTTCTCCTAGCATAATGACATCCGGATCTTGTCGGAGAAATGTGCGTAAAAGCTGGCTAAAATCCAGCTCAATCCCACGGTTAACTTGGGTCTGAATAACCCCCTCGATTTCAATTTCAATCGGATCTTCTGCTGTTAAAATATGCTTTTCATTACTGTTTAAATATCTCAAAGCACTATAAAGCGTGATACTTTTACCGCTCCCCGTTGGGCCGGTAACTAAAATTAAACCTTGTGGCTGCTGTAATGCGTTCAGTAAGGTGTTTTTTTGGCTTTCGCTAAAACCGAGATCCAGAAAATCAAAATGAGTAGGTTTATTTTTCTGTAATCTGAGGACGATTTTTTCACCCCAATGGGTAGGTAGTGTGGAAACACGAAAATCTAAGGTTTCCGCCAACTGTGTTTTAAAATGAAATTGTCCGTCTTGTGGCAGTCGACTTTCACTGATATCTAGTTTTGCCAATAATTTAATACGTGAAATAATGCGGCTGGATAAACTTTGTGAAAAAGTCTTATACAGATGCAAAACCCCATCAATACGCAACCTCACACGTAATTTCTCTTTTTGTGGCTCTAAATGAATATCTGAGGCATTTTTCCGTAAACAGAATTTAAAAAGGGCATCTAAAATTTGGATGATCGGGTCATGAATATCGTGTTGCTCATTTTCATTTAAGCTGTAATATTCCGCTTTTCCCTCATACATTTCTCTGTGTTGTATATTCTGCTCAGGAGAAAGAGCATTAAGTAAAAATTTTAATTCATCAGAGGAAATCAAAACAGGTTCAATTTGTTTATGTGCAATAAAAGCAAAGATCTCACAAGCGCTAAGATTTTGCATATCATCAATTGCCAGCCATAATATATTTTCATCTTCCTGCAAAGGCACAGCTAAATATCGCAATAAAATTTGCTTATCATTGCAATTTTTCTGCCATTGTTCTGCCGAGATTTCAAATAACACTTGGCTATTTAAATCGGTTACAACATATTCCATCTCAATTTCCTCAATGATTCAACTAGCCATTTGGTGTAGTTTGTGGCTTAGCAGAACAGAAATTAGCAGGAAATAAGCCGGTATCTTTGCCCGAACAACTTGCAGACCAACTAATCGTATTATTACTGTAACTCGGCGTTAAACTATAACCATATCCATTTACTGCTCCTTTTCCTGTTACTGTAATGACTCCATTAGTCACACTAATAGAACTCAAATATTTAGTTTCACTGATGGCAGTTTTATTCGCTTGAATACCATTTGAACCGCCCGAGCAGTTAGTCAATGCTCCTGTGTTATAAATACAGAGTTCGACATCAGATTTATATGAAGCTGAAGCCTGCAATAATTCAGATAACGCAGCCTTCTGTGTATATGAATTGTATGACGGAATGGCAATAGTCGCTAACATAGCAATAATCGCAATAACGATCATCAATTCAATTAAAGTAAACGCAGGTTGAAGCGGTCGAAAAAGTGTGATTTTTTGCATGATAAGTTCCCTATTAATCGAACCAACATATTGTGGCAACCAGAGTGTGCAAACTTTTCTCATCAGTTTCGAGCAGCAAAATTTAATTTTTCGATGCAGATCGAAAAAATAATATTTCCTTCTGTTTATCCATACAGTTTTATTTGCTAGAATTTTGGAAAATTCAAATGATTGAGGATTAAAAAATGGCAAAAGCACCTAAAACGGCTTATGTATGTAATGATTGTGGAGCAGAGTACTCCCGTTGGATGGGGCAATGTCGAGAATGTAAATCTTGGAATACGATCAGCGAAGTCCGCTTAATTTCGAGCAAAGAATCAACTAAATCTGACCGCTTTAGCGGATATGCAGGTGAAACCTCAGGTAAAGTGCAAACCCTTGCCGATATTAGCTTACAAGAAGTCCCCCGCTTTAGTAGTGGCTTTAATGAACTTGACCGAGTGCTAGGGGGAGGCGTTGTTCCCGGTTCTGCTATTCTTATCGGCGGCCATCCGGGTGCAGGGAAAAGTACCCTTTTACTGCAAGTGATGTGTGGATTAGCACAACAGATCCCGACTCTTTATGTAACAGGGGAAGAATCTCTACAACAGGTTGCTATGCGGGCTAATCGTTTAGGTTTGCCGACAGCGAACCTTAAAATGTTATCTGAAACCTCTGTTGAGCATATTTGTAATATTGCCGATCAAGAAAAACCAAAGATTATGGTAATTGACTCGATTCAGGTGATGCATCTTGCCGATATTCAATCCTCTCCCGGTAGCGTTTCTCAAGTACGTGAATGTGCATCCTTTCTGACCCGTTATGCAAAAACCCGCCAAGTTGCTATTATTATGGTAGGTCATGTAACAAAAGACGGCACACTTGCCGGTCCAAAAGTATTGGAGCATGCAATTGATGCCTCTTTGCTATTGGAAGGCGAAGCTGATTCCCGATTCCGTACTTTGCGTAGCCAAAAAAACCGTTTTGGTGCGGTTAATGAACTTGGTGTTTTTGCGATGACAGAACAAGGCTTACGAGAAGTAAAAAACCCCTCTGCTATTTTCTTAAGCCGCAGCGAAGAACAAACTCCAGGCAGCTCGGTCATGGTATTATGGGAAGGCACTCGACCATTGTTAGTGGAAATTCAAGCACTTGTTGATCACTCAATGCTGGCTAACCCTCGACGCGTGGCAGTTGGGTTAGATCATAACCGCCTATCACTTTTACTTGCCGTTTTACACCGCCACGGCGGGTTGCAAATGTCGGATCAAGATGTGTTTGTCAATGTGGTTGGGGGCGTGAAAGTAACAGAAACCAGTGCAGATCTGGCATTGATCTTAGCTTTAATCTCCAGCTTCCGCAATCGCCCGTTGCCCCAAGATTTAGTCATCTTTGGTGAAGTGGGGTTAGCCGGTGAAATTCGTCCGGTTACCAGCGGACAAGAACGGATTAGCGAAGCAGCCAAACACGGTTTTAGACGAGCAATTATTCCTTACGGTAATGCTCCAAAAAAACCGATTAAAGATATGGAAGTGTTCACTGTAAAAAAACTCAGTGATGCATTAGATATTTTAGGCAATCTCTAAAAAGCATAAAAAATACCGCTTAGAACCCCGATTTACAAGGTACAAGCGGTATTTTTTTATAGAAAATTTACGAATTTACAATGCTATTTGAGCGACTGCTTTTGAAAATATAGTATAGATTGATACAAACGACTAACGCATTTAATCCTGTAACCGGAATAGAGCCAATCAATAATCCATAAATTACAAAGCAGGCACAACCGACAGAATTAACCAAACGTAGCTTAATCACATCCTTCAATAAAAAGGAAATCGCTACTAATACCATTGCAACGTAACCTAAAATTTCAACATAATCCATAGGGTCTCCTTAAATTATAAAATTAAACTCTCTATATTTTAAAGATTCCTTTTTAGTTTGTATCTAGGCTAAAAAATAGCAAAGGTTTGCGTTCACATTTTTATTTTTAATTGCTGAGTAATTGAACACTATTTCCTTTTCAACAACATAAAACGGCAACGATAAGAGTTGTTTTCATCTACTTCTGACCATGTTTCGTTAACCAGTTGCCAATTTTCTTCATCAAATTCAAAGAAGGTATCGCCCTCAATCTCTGCTTGAATTTCAGTCAAATAAAGGGTATCTGCCGTTGGCATTGCCTGTTTGAACAACTCACCGCCGCCGATAATCACAATTTCTTCACTATTTGCAAAACTTTTTGCTAATTCGACCGCTTGTTCAATAGACTTTGCCGTATAAGCACCTTCTACTGCAAAATCTGAACGGGAAAGAATAATATTCGGGCGTTTCGGCAATAAACGTCCGATAGACTCATAAGTTTTTCGCCCCATAATCACCGGCTTACCGACTGTATTTTGACGAAACCATGCTAAATCTACCGGTAAATGCCACGGCATTTGGTTATCTTTACCAATAACCTTATTTTGCGTTCTTGCCACAATAACACTAATTTTCATTTTATCTCCATTTTATGGCGTATTAGCTTCATTTTATATCAAATTAAACGTGATTTTACACCTTAAAAATGATAATTTTGACAGCATTATTTTTTAGATGAAAGTGAATGGATTATGTCAAAAACGATTGTGATTAAATTTGGAACCAGCACACTTACCCACGGCACAAAAAGTTTAAGCCGTCCGTATATGTTAGAATTAGTGAAACAGATTGCCGAACTACACAAATACCACCGAGTGATCGTAGTAACATCGGGAGCCGCCGCCGCTGGCCGTGATTATTTAGGTCACCCTGAATTGCCTAAAACACTTGCCTCAAAACAAATGTTAGCGGCTGTTGGACAAAGTCAGTTAATTCGAGTTTGGGAAAATTTATTTGATATTTATAATATTCATATTGGGCAGATGTTACTCACCCGAGCAGATTTGGACGATCGTGAGCGTTTTTTAAATGCCCGCGATACACTAGATGCCCTACTCGCTCAAAAAATTATCCCTGTGATTAATGAAAACGATGCGGTCGCTACCGAAGAGTTTAAAGTTGGCGATAACGATAACCTCTCTGCCCTTGTTGCGATTCTGGCACAAGCAGATCAACTCTATTTATTAACTGACCAAGAAGGCTTATTTAGTGCCGACCCCCGCTCTAATCCTGATGCAAAATTGCTCTCGGTGGTTGAAAAAATCACCCCTGAAATCCGCCAAATTGCCGGAGGTAGTTCAACCGGCTTAGGTACTGGGGGAATGAGTACCAAAATTACTGCTGCCGATATAGCTACCCGCTCAGGGGTTGAAACGATTATCGCCTCAGGATCTAGAGCGAATGTTTTAGTAGATTTGGCTAAAGGTGAAGCTATCGGTAGTAAATTTTTAGTACAATCTGACCGCTTGGAAGGCAGAAAACGTTGGTTATTTGCCGCTCCACAAGTAGGCGAAATCGTAGTCGATCTTGGAGCAGAAAAAGCCTTGCTTCAACACAAATCACTACTGCCTGTTGGGGTTTCGCAAATCAAAGGAGAATTTACCCGAGGCGAGGTGATCAAAATTTTTAATCAAGAAGGAAAAGCAATTGCTTTAGGTATTGCCCGTTATAGCAGCGAAGCCTTGTTGCGAATTAAAGGCAAGAAATCGAAAGAGATCGAATCTCTGCTTGGCTATGAATTTGGTTCGGTTGCTGTGCATAGTGACGAAATGGTGGTGTACTAATGGAATTAGGAATGAATATTTTAGCCATCTTATTTGCTGTAGGTATGCTAGCCGGCTTTATTGATGCTATTGCCGGTGGCGGTGGCTTACTGACTATTCCGGCATTAATGGCTGCCGGTCTTCCTCCTGCAATGGCTTTAGGCACAAATAAACTACAAGCCTGTGGAGGTTCTTTTTCCTCCTCTTTTTATTTTATTCGTAAGAAAGCGGTCAATTTAAAGCAAATTTGGTATCTCATTTTATTTACCTTTATAGGTTCAGCTGCCGGCACGGTTTTCGTACAGCATATTGATGTGGAATTTCTAAAAAAATTACTGCCTTTTTTAATTTTAATTATCGGAATCTATTTTTTATTTAGCCCGACTATTGGCGATGAAGATCGAAAACAAAGAATAAGTCTTTCGGTGTTTGCTTTTGTGGCTGCGGCACTTGGCTTTTATGATGGAATGTTTGGGCCCGCAGCCGGCTCTTTTATGACACTTGCCTTTATTTTGCTGCTTGGTTTTAACCTATCAAAATCGGTTGCCCATGCAAAAGTAATTAATTTTACCTCTAATTTTGCATCGCTGATTTTCTTTACTCTTGGTGGTGCAGTCGTCTGGAAAGTCGGCTTAATTATGATGGTAGGTCAATTTATCGGTGGCACCTTAGGGGCTAAAATGGTGATGACCAAAGGTAAACAGTTAATCCGCCCAATGCTAGTGACGATGTCGTTTGCGATGGTGGCAAAAATGCTCTACGAACAAGGAATTTTTAACTAAATGAATAAAGCAAAACGTGTTGAAATTTTAACTCGCTTACGCAATGAAAACCCACACCCAACAACGGAATTAAACTATAGCAATCCATTTGAATTGTTGATTGCCGTGATTCTTTCTGCTCAAGCAACAGACAAAGGAGTAAATAAAGCCACCGACAAATTATTCCCTGTAGCAAATACACCACAAGCAATTTTAGATCTAGGCTTAGACGGCTTAAAAGAGTACATAAAAACTATCGGGCTATTTAACAGCAAGGCGGAAAATATTATCAAAACCTGCCGAGATTTAATTGAAAAGCATAACGGCGAAGTGCCGGAAGACCGAGAAGCTCTTGAAGCCCTTGCCGGTGTGGGCAGAAAAACCGCCAATGTGGTGATGAATACCGCTTTCGGGCATCCAACTATTGCAGTGGATACTCATATTTTCCGTGTTGCCAACCGCACTAATTTCGCTCCCGGCAAAAATGTAGTGCAGGTGGAAGAAAAACTACTTAAAGTCGTCCCCGATGAATTTAAGGTGGATGTTCATCATTGGTTGATTTTACACGGTCGCTACACCTGTGTTGCCCGTAAGCCCCGCTGCGGCTCGTGCATTATTGAAGATTTATGTGAATTTAAAGAAAAAACCGATATGTAAGCGGTCATATTTTTAGAGAATTTTGCAAATGGATATCTATTTAGTCGGCGGTGCGGTTCGAGACCAACTGCTTGGTCTGGATGTGAAAGACCGTGATTTTCTGGTGGTGGGGGCAACTGCCGAGCAATTAACCGCTCAAGGGTTTCAACAAGTCGGGGCAGATTTCCCGGTCTTTCTGCACCCTGAAACCAAAGAAGAATACGCCCTTGCCCGCCAAGAACGCAAAAATGGCAATGGCTACAACGGTTTTATTTGCGATTTCTCGTCTGAGGTCACCCTTGAGCAGGATTTAATCCGCCGCGATCTCACCATCAATGCGATAGCAAAAGATGAACAAGGCACTCTTCATGACCCTTACGGCGGTGTTGCTGATTTAGAAAACCGCATTTTACGCCATATTTCTCCAGCGTTTGCTGAAGATCCGCTACGCGTTTTAAGGGTCGCACGTTTTGCCGCCCGCTTCCACCCTTTTGGCTTTAAAATTGCCGATGAAACGGTAAAATTAATGCAAAAAATGACCGCTTGTGGCGAGCTGGCACACCTCACCGCCGAACGCGTTTGGCTTGAAACCGAAAAAGCTTTTGCCACCCCTGCCCCGCATATCTATTTCGAAATATTTCGTGAAGTGGGAGCATTACAAGTGTTGTTTCCTGAAGTGGATAAACTCTTTGGCGTGCCACAACCACCTCAACATCACCCTGAAATTGACTCCGGTATTCACACCTTAATGGTGATGGAACAAGCAAAAAAACTTACAAAAAAAGCAGAAAATCCGACCGCTTTACTCTTTGCCGCCCTTTGCCACGACCTCGGCAAAGGCCTAACCCCACAGGAGATTTTGCCTCATCACTACGGACACGAAACCAAAGGCATTAAACCCACCCGCGATCTCGCTAACCGCTTAAAAACCCCAAGTGAAATCAAAGAGTTTGCCGCCTTAGTGACGGAATATCACTCTCACTGCCATAAAATCGCAGAGCTTCGCCCAGAAACGGTGATAAAACTATTCAATGCACTTGATGTTTGGCGAAAACCTAAACGCTTTTTTGATTTCTTATTAGCTTGTGAGGCCGATGCCCGAGGCAGACTCGGCTTTGAAAACCGTGGCTACCCCCAAGCCAAACTTGCCCAAGCTTACTACCAAGCCGCTCTCAGCATTGATGTACAGCAAGTTATTCAAGACGGCTTTGAAAAACAAGCCATTCGCGAAGAGCTCAACAAACGTCGAACCTCTGTAATTAAACAACTAAAATATCAGTTCAAACAATAACAACTCTTGATAGTAAATCTTCTATTAACCATATTTCAATTGAATTTTTATGTTAAAATATTGCATAAAAATTCACTTTATTGTATTTTATAAATATGACTTGCGCGCAAACGATTGCTAAATTAAAATTAGCCGCCTACTTCTAGCAAAGGTTAATGGCGACTCATAAGTACCAACCCATATTTATTTTAGGAGTAAAATATGTTTCAACCAGCCATTTTGGTTCTTGCAGATGGATCTGTGTTTTACGGAAAATCCATTGGTTATCAAGGTCATACCATCGGTGAAGTGGTGTTTAACACCGCCATGACCGGCTATCAAGAAATTCTGACTGACCCGTCTTACACTCACCAAATCGTCACACTCACTTACCCCCATATCGGTAACACGGGGGCAAACTTGGAAGATTTGGAATCGCCCAAGGTGTGCGCTGCCGGCCTCATTATTCGCGATCTCCCTCTGCTGCATAGAAATTTCCGCTCTCAGATTTCCTTGTCCGATTACTTAATTCAACACAAAATCGTTGCCATTGCCGATATCGACACCCGTCGCTTAACCCGTATTTTGCGTAATAAAGGTGCGCAGGCTGGTTGTATTTTGGTCGGCGAACATACAGCGGAAAATGTCGAAAAAGCGCGTGAGTTGGCGAATAGCTTCGGTTCTATGGCAGGCAAAGATCTGGCAAAAGAAGTCACCTGCCGCGAACTCTACCAATGGACACAAGGCGAATGGCAGCTTGGCAGCGGTTATCAGCCACAAACAGAGACCGAATTCCATGTAGTCGCCTACGACTACGGCGTGAAACACAACATCTTGCGTATGCTTGCCGAACGAGGCTGCCGTTTAACGGTCGTGCCAGCCAAAACTTCAGCGGAAGCCGTGTTAGCCTTAAATCCAGATGGCATTTTCCTCTCCAACGGCCCGGGCGACCCTGAACCGTGTGACTACGCCATCACTGCTATTCGCAAACTCTTAGAGACCAATAAACCGATTTTCGGCATCTGCTTAGGCCATCAGCTCTTAGGCTTGGCAGCCGGCGGAAAAACCAAAAAAATGGCGTTCGGACACCACGGTGCAAACCACCCTGTGCAAGATCTCGATAGCCAAAAAGTGCTGATCACCAGCCAAAACCACGGTTTTGAAGTCGATGAAGCGAGCCTTCCGCCAAATGTGCGTGTAACCCACCGCTCGCTGTTTGACGGCACGGTGCAGGGCATTGAACTGACCGACCGCTCCGCTTTCTCCTTCCAAGGCCACCCCGAAGCCAGCCCCGGCCCGAATGACGTGGCCTATCTGTTTGATCGGTTTATTGATGAGATGAGAAACGCGAAGGGGTAACAAGCGGTCGGATTTTGCAGGAAATTTGCAAAATTTCACCGCTTGTCGATGAAGACAGAAGAATGAAAAAGTTATAGGGATCGTACCCCCTCTTTAGCAAAGAGGGGCAGGGGGTGATTTGGCAGAAGTGATTAACGAAGAGCATAATTTGAGTTGCCTCGTTTGTATAACATCAAAAATCACCTATTCATTCCCTCACTTCGCCAATAAAGCCTGCCAAATTTACCCTAGCTCCTCATGGCCCAAAGAGGGGAATCAGATCGAGCAAAATTATGTAGAAAGAGAATTTAACTATGCCAAAACGTACAGACATAAACACAATTTTAATCATCGGTGCCGGCCCGATTGTCATTGGGCAGGCGTGTGAATTTGACTATTCGGGCGCGCAGGCGTGTAAAGCGCTGCGTGAAGAGGGGTATAAAGTGGTGTTGGTCAATTCCAACCCTGCCACGATTATGACCGATCCGAATATGGCAGATGTGACCTATATTGAGCCTATTGAGTGGCAAACGGTGGCGAAAATCATCGAAAAAGAGCGTCCTGATGCAATTTTACCGACCATGGGCGGGCAGACCGCGTTAAACTGCGCCTTGGCACTTTCCAAACACGGTGTGCTGAAACAGTATGGCGTGGAGCTGATCGGCGCAAGTGAAGATGCGATTGATAAAGCCGAAGACCGTGGGCGTTTTAAAGCGGCGATGGAAAAAATCGGCTTGCACTGCCCGAAATCCTTTATCGCCCACAGCTTTGAAGAAGCCCTTGCGGCACAAGAGAAAGTTGGCTTTCCGACCTTAATTCGCCCCTCTTTCACGATGGGTGGTTCAGGCGGTGGGATTGCCTATAACCGTGATGAATTTATGGCGATCTGCGAGCGTGGCTTTGAAGCCTCGCCAACCCACGAGCTGTTAATCGAGCAGTCGGTGCTGGGCTGGAAAGAGTATGAAATGGAAGTGGTGCGGGATAAGGCGGACAACTGCATTATCGTCTGCTCGATTGAGAACTTCGACCCGATGGGAGTGCATACCGGCGATTCGATCACCGTTGCCCCTGCGCAAACGCTGACCGATAAAGAGTACCAGATTATGCGTAACGCCTCGCTGGCGGTGTTGCGTGAAATCGGCGTAGATACCGGCGGTTCGAACGTGCAGTTTGCGATCAACCCTGAAAATGGCGAGATGATCGTGATTGAGATGAACCCGCGTGTAAGCCGCTCCTCTGCTCTTGCTTCGAAAGCGACTGGCTTCCCGATTGCCAAAGTGGCGGCGAAGTTGGCGGTGGGCTATACGCTCAACGAACTGCGCAACGACATTACAGGCGGTTTAATTCCGGCTTCCTTCGAGCCAACCCTCGACTATGTCGTCACTAAAATTCCACGTTTCGCCTTTGAAAAATTTGCCAACGCAGACGACCGCTTGACCACGCAAATGAAATCGGTCGGTGAAGTGATGGCAATGGGCAGAACTTTCCAAGAGAGCCTGCAAAAAGCCCTGCGTGGCTTGGAAACCGGCATTTGCGGCTTCAATTTGCTTTCCGAAGAGCCGGAAAAAATCCGCCGTGAATTGGCTAACCCCGGCCCAAACCGTATTCTCTACGTTGCCGATGCATTCGGCGCAGGTTTCTCACTGGACGAAGTGCATCACTATTCCAAAATCGATCCGTGGTTCTTAATCCAAATTCAAGATTTAGTGCAAGAAGAGCTGGCACTCGAGAAAAAACAGTTTAGCGATTTAGACCCAGCCGAAATCCGCCGTTTAAAACGCAAAGGCTTCTCCGATAAACGCATTGCCCAACTAACCAAAGTGAGCGAAAAAGTAGTGCGTGATTATCGTCACCTGCACCATATTCTGCCGGTATATAAACGGGTCGATACCTGTGCGGCGGAATTTGCCAGCGATACTGCCTACCTCTACTCTACTTACGAAGAAGAGTGCGAAGCCAGCCCAAGTGATCGCAAAAAAGTGATGATTTTAGGCGGCGGCCCAAACCGTATCGGGCAAGGGATTGAGTTCGACTACTGCTGCGTCCACGCCAGCCTTGCCCTGCGTGAGGCGGGCTTTGAGACGATTATGGTGAACTGCAACCCGGAAACCGTTTCAACCGATTTTGACACGTCCGACCGCTTGTATTTTGAACCACTGACGCTGGAAGATGTACTGGAAATCGTACGTGTAGAAAAACCGTGGGGCGTGATTGTACATTACGGCGGACAGACTCCGCTCAAATTGGCGAATGCGTTGTTTGATGCCGGCGTGAACATTATCGGCACTTCTGCCGATAGCATTGATGCCGCTGAAGACCGTGAACGTTTCCAAAAAATCCTACACGAATTGGGCTTAAAACAGCCGGCAAACCGCACTGCACGCAATGCGTTAGAAGCTGTGCAGCTGGCGAACGAAGTCGGCTATCCGCTGGTGGTACGTCCGTCTTATGTGTTAGGCGGCCGGGCAATGCAGATTGTCTATAGTGATGAAGAGTTGAACAAATATATGCGTGAAGCGGTGTCAGTCTCCAACGACAGCCCGATTTTGCTCGACCACTTCTTAAATAACGCCATTGAAGTGGATGTGGACTGCATTTGCGACGGCAAAAACGTACTGATCGGCGGCATTATGCAACACGTTGAGCAAGCCGGTATTCACAGTGGCGACAGTGCTTGCTCACTGCCAGCGTACTCGTTAAGCGGTAAGATTTTGGACGAAATCCGCAAACAGACCCGTGCGATGGCGTTTGCACTCGGCGTGAAAGGCTTAATGAACGTGCAGTTTGCGGTACAAAACGATGTGGTTTACGTTCTCGAAGTCAATCCTCGTGCCAGCCGTACCGTGCCGTTTGTCAGCAAAGCAACTGGCCAACCGCTCGCTAAAATCGCCGCGCGTGTAATGGCAGGTGAAACGCTCGCCGAGCTGGGTGCAACCGAAGAGATCATTCCAAGCAAATTCTTTGTGAAAGAAGCGGTATTCCCATTCATTAAATTCCCAGGCGTGGACACCATTTTAGGCCCTGAAATGCGTTCAACAGGCGAAGTGATGGGCGTGGGCGAAACCTTCGACGAAGCCTTCTTCAAAGCGCAACTTGGTGCAGGCGAACGTATTCCGAAAGTGGGCAAAGTGTTTATGTCGGTGATTGAGCAGGATAAGCCTACCCTCATTGAGATTGCTAAACGCTTCCAAGAGCAGGGTTATGGCTTGTGTGCGACCTGCGGCACGGCAAAATTCCTGCGTGAACACGGCATTGCAGTACAAACGGTGAATAAAGTTCGCGAAGGTCGCCCGCATATCGTTGATGCCATTAAAAATGGGGAAATTGCGCTACTGGTGAACACTGTCAATGGCGAGCCGGAAGTAATTGCAGATAGTCATGAGATTCGTCGTACTGCATTACAGCAACGCGTCCCTGTCTATACAACAATAGCCGCTGCTGATGCAATAGTAGAAGGTATTAAACATATTCAGCAATTTAATGTCTATTCACTACAAGAGATCTATTCTCTGTAGTTTTCCATATTAAAAATTAAGGGAGAATTTATTTCTTAATGAATCCTCCCTTATTTAGATAACAAAAAACCTAAAGTTTTTACTTTAGGTTTTCGCGTTATTTACTCATATTCTTCTAGCCAAATAGTTAGAATCGCCTCTAAAATATGCTCATTTGATGCTTCAGGATCATCATCAAAATCTTCCATTTCACAAATCCATTTATGCATATCGGTAAAACGTACCGTAGTTGGATCTAAATCTGGATTCATATCATACAGATTCTCTGCGATCATTCGCGTATCAGTCCATTTCATTAGTGTGCAGCCTCATTTGCATGGTTTAAGTTATATTTTGGAATTTCAACAACCAAGTCTTCGGTGCCTACAATGCATTGACAGCTTAAACGACTGTCCATTTCTAAGCCCCAAGCTTTGTCTAACATATCTTCTTCTTGATCGGTAGTGTCATTTAAAGAGTCAAATCCTTCACGAATTACAACGTGACAAGTGGTACAAGCACAAGAGCAGTCGCAAGCATGATGGATCTCTACTCCAGCTTCGTGTGCAACTTCTAATAAATTATCACCGGTGTTGGCTTCAACTACCATACCTTCCGGGCAAAACTCTTCGTGTGGAAGAAAAACAATCTTTGGCATTTTAAGTTTCCTTTTATTAATCCCATTCAATATTCTCTAGATGTTCACCGATGAAGTTTAAAATTTCATCCTCATGCTCAACTAGATAAACAATAATATTTTTTAGCTCACGAGCTTTCTCTTTGCTTTTCTCTGAAAGCGGGTAAGTGGCATAATAACATCCTGCTTCAGGATCTTCTTCTAATAACTCCAATAGGCTTGGACGATAAATACTAAGGTAAGCTCTTAAAAATGCTGTCCAATTATAACCGTTCATATAAGCGACTTCATATTCAGCGTTAATCCGCTCACCAAGTTCAAAAATACGGTTATCTTCTAAATCAAACTCCACCGCAACGGTTCTAAACTGCTCTGAGAGTTCAGTTTTTACATAGTTAGACATAAAAACTCCTTATGCAAAATCATCCATTTTTTTACCAGATAATGCCTTTTGAATAGATAAATTCATTCTGCGTGCAGCAAACTCTTGAGTAGCTAAGTCTAAATCTTTGATACCTTGCTGAATAGCAAAGCGATCTGTGCCAGCTTTTAGCTCGATTAAACGAGCTAATTCTGCCTCAATTGCTTTAAATTCCTCAATACTGAGTACTTGCGAACCATCTTCTTTCAATGCAACCATCACACTATCAATAACACGGTCTGCTTCGACTCGCTGTTCTACCAGCTGACGTGATTCCATATCATCTTTCGCATTGAGCATAGACGATTTAATCATTTGAGTGATTTCTTCATCTGTTAGGCCGTAAGACGGTTTAATTTGAATCGAAGCTTGCACTTTCGTGGATTTTTCCATAGCAGTTACATTCAACAAACCATCTGCATCTACTTGGTAAGTTACTCGAACTTGTGCAACCCCTGCTGCCATTGCCGGTATACCACGTAAAGTAATTTTTCCTAATGAACGGCAATCTTCTACTAATTCACGTTCACCTTGTAAAACATGAATAGTCATTGCTGTTTGCCCATCTTTTCCGGTAGTAAATTCTTGTGCTCGAGCAACCGGAATAGTGGTGTTGCGTGGAATAATTTTTTCCACCAAGCCACCCATTGTTTCAATACCTAATGAAAGTGGCACTACATCCAGCAGCAGCATGTCTGCATCCGGTTTATTACCCACTAAAATATCAGCTTGTATTGCAGCCCCAATGGCTACCACTTTATCAGGATCAATAGATGTTAATGGCGTTTTACCAAAAAATTCACCAACACTTTCACGTACAAATGGAACGCGGGTTGATCCACCTACCATTACTACTTCGCTTACTTCTTCAACTTCTACTCCGGCATCTTTTAATGCACGGCGGCAAGTGATTATAGAGCGTTTTACAAGCGGTTGAATTAACTCATTAAATTGCAAACGGCTAATAGACCCTACCCAATTTGCAAAATTTATCTCAATTTCGACCGCTTGAGAAAGAGCTGTTTTTGTTTGGGTTGCAAGGGTTAATAACTCTCTCTGTTCATTCGCAGTTTGCGGTTTATAATTTGCTTGTTCGGCAATCCACTCAGCTAATAGATGATCGAAATCATCCCCACCAAGTGCAGTATCACCTGCAGTTGCAAGCACCTCAAACACACCTTTACGTAAGCGTAAAATGGATAAATCAAAAGTACCGCCGCCTAAATCGTAAACGGCAATCACCCCTTCTTGTCCGCTGTCTAATCCATAAGCAATAGCTGCAGCTGTCGGTTCATTTAATAAACGTAATACATTTAACCCGGCTAGGCGTGCTGCATCTTTTGTGCTTTGGCGTTGTGCATCATCAAAATAAGCCGGCACGGTAATCACTACACCAGATAGCTCGCCACCTAAACGCTGTTCAGCAAACTGAGTCAAATAGCTTAAAATATCTGCTGAAACCTCAACCGGACTTTTATTACCTTGATTGGTTTTAATTAATGGCAAGCCATTTTCGCTTGCAATAAATTGATAAGGAAGATTGCTATAACGTTGCTCTACATCCGCAAGTGAACGTCCAATTAAGCGTTTAGCCGAAATCACCGTATTTTTTGGGTCTAGTGCTGCTTTTGCAAAAGCATCAACTCCAACCGTTTTTTCTGTTTCGGCATAATGCACCACAGACGGCACTAATGCTCTTTCTTTTTCATCTAGCAACACTTGAGGTTGTCCGCTACGAACCGTTGCCACTAATGAATTTGTTGTTCCTAAATCAATTCCCACCGCTAATCTATGTTGATGTGGTGCTGTAGTTTGACCAGGTTCAGCAATTTGAAGTAATGCCATTATTTTTTTATCTCTCTAATTATAACTCTCTAACACAGGGAGAGAGAGTAAATAAAACTTTAAGCCACCGAATATCCCATATTCTCTGGGGCAAATACACCTTGGTAGTGGCGTTCTATCGGCACAGCAATTTTACTTTCTAAATCTAATATTTGATGACCTTGCAATTTTGCAATATCAGCTTGCCAGTTTTCCCAGCGTAGTGCTTGGTAAAAAGCATTTAAATCACCCGATAATGCCCAACCTAAAAATTCGGAATAACCTAAACTTAAACATTCCCATTGCTGCTTCTTGGGATGGTGATAATAAATCTGCCCGACTTTATCACCAATGCCACCCGCATTAATCGCGAAATAGCCACCGATGGCATCATCTGCTACTAATAAATGACTAGGCTGCTCACCTGACTGTTTAAAGGTTTTACCAAAATTCCAATCAAATAAACCACGTGGCAATTTTTCATTTCCCGAACCTAAAATGCGCAACCAGCCATGGTCAATAAAAATCCCTCCGGTTTCATAAACAATTGCACCAAGAGGAGAACGGGTAGAAAGTTGCATGCCGATTAAAGCACTCCCCGCATCTTCGGGGTAACTTACTAAAATTTCGTAATGATTTTTCGCCTGTGCGAACCAATCTCTTAAAATTAACCAAGCCGATTGTTTATCTAATAATTCTTCTAAGCTTTTCATTGAATTCCAATCCTATCATAGGATACATAATATTATTAAGAAATGTGGCATTGAGTAATTTCAGACCAATCTAAAGAGTAATATTCCCAATACAATTCTCTTAATGGTAGCCCATATATTGGCTTCCAAGGTTTATTAGCTGTATTATAATGCACAATCAAAGGGATTTCGTTGTCTTTACGACGAATCAACTCTGTTTGATTTTGGTTTATATAATAAACTTCTGCACCGACTAAATAGTTAAAATTATTATCCAATTCTAGCCATCTGTCTTTAAAAAGTAGATTCAGAATACTTTGATCTGCATCAGGCACTTTATGAATTATTTCCTTTGAAAGTGATAGCGCCTGCCCAGATATTCCATCTTCTTTCCACAAAGGCACATTAATTACCATAACACCGGCATTAAAACATTTTCCTCGATCACCTATCTGAAGACCAAGTTCATCAACACTTGCAGCAATATAGTTTTCACCAAGCTCTAAGTTAAAATATGGTTCAAGGGAGCCATTAACAACTAAATCATAATCTAGATATAAAGCTTTTTCTGCCTTAACTATATCTGCAATAAAGTAGCGGTAGAAAGTCGCCTCCGATTGAATATGTTGAAAAGTTGGGAATTCTTTTAAAACATCCAAATCAACTTTCACATCTCTTATGCTACAACCAAATTTTGATAATTTCTCATTGAGAGATGAAAACCACTCTTTAGGGAAATCCGGGTTAAATAAATAGAACTCAATATCTTGATTATAATAACAAATTGATTTAATCACACAAAGCAATTGGGATTCAACACGATAATCAGCAGCTAGAACGATTGTTTTTTGTTGCTTATTCATAATCCCTACTTAATGGTAATTTAATTATAAGCCTAAAAGTTCCTCTTCTACCCGCTCAATTTCCGTTAACAATTTTTTAGTGAAACGGAGCTTATCGCAAATTTCAAAGGCTTTTTGCCATTCTTGATTTGAAAGTGCAGTATCTAACTGTACCAAAATCTGTTTGTGTGTATTTTCAATTTCACTTTGGAAAGTAATCAGTTTTGTTTCATTTTTTGCAGATTCAATACTCTCCAAACTCTCACGCCATTCAAGTTGCTGCATTAAAAATGCCATATCTTTGGCACTTTGTTTTTCCAGATCTTTCTGCTCACCAGTATAGATATGAATAATTGCTTCAGCACGTAAAATCGGGTCTTTTAAGATATACAAAGCTTCATTAACATCTGCCGATTTTTGTACTGCAGCAAGCTGTTCTGCTTGAGAACAACTTGCAAAATTGTCCGGATGAAGCTGTTTTTGTAAAGCAAGATAACGCTCCGAAAGCCGGGCGTTATCAAGCTGAAACTGAACAGGCAAATCAAAAAGTGTAAATGGATTAAGCATTCTCATTCCTTATACGCTGAAACTTTCACCACAGCCACATTCATTTTTTACATTTGGGTTGTTGTATTTAAATCCTTCGTTTAAGCCTTCTTTTACGTAGTCCAATTCAGTCCCACTTAAATAGACAAGGCTTTTTTCATCTACAATCACTTTAACGCCATGTTGTTCGAATACTTTATCGTCTTCATTTAATGCATCTACAAATTCAAGTACATATGCCAATCCAGAGCAACCGGAGGTTTTTACTCCAAGCCTTAAACCAATCCCCTTCCCACGATTTTCAAGAAAAGTACGTACTCGGTTTGCAGCAGATTCAGTTAAGCTTATGCTCATTATTGTGTCCTTTATGAATGAATTAAATCAAGATAGATAGAAGATAGAAAAACGAATGCAAGCGGTCTTTTTTGCTAAAAATTTTGCAAAATCGACCGCTTGCAAAGCATCAATTACTTCGCTTGCTTCTCTTTATAATCCGCAATCGCCACTTTGATAGCATCTTCTGCTAAAATTGAGCAGTGTACTTTTACTGGTGGTAATTCTAGTTCTTCTGCGATGTCGCTGTTTTTGATTGCACCGGCTTCATCTAAAGACTTACCTTTTACCCATTCGGTAATTAAAGAGCTTGATGCAATTGCAGAACCACAGCCATACGCTTTAAAACGTGCATCTTCAATAATACCTTGCTCGTTCACTTTAATTTGTAAACGTAAGATATCACCACAAGCAGGTGCACCTACCATACCTGTACCGATGTCTGATGCTTCCTTGTCAAAGGTACCTACGTTACGCGGATTTTCGTAATGATCGATTACTTTCTCACTATATGCCATTTTTGTATTCCTTCTGTTTTGGACGAATATAATTCATCCCTACATTAAATTTTCATTATTAACGTAAAATACGTCATATCCTGTTTTGCAGGGGCGAATCACATTCGCCCTCATGAATTAGTGGTGGTTCCACTCGATTTTAGATAAATCTACACCTTCCTTGAACATTTCCCAAAGTGGCGAAAGTTCGCGTAATTTCACAATCGCTTTTTTCACGATTTCGATAGTGTGATCAATTTCTTCTTCTGTTGTCCAACGACCTAAAGTGAAACGAATTGAGCTGTGTGCTAATTCATCATCACGACCGATAGCACGCAATACATAAGAAGGCTCTAAACTTGCTGAGGTACAAGCTGAACCAGATGATACTGCGATATCACGTAATGACATCATTAAAGATTCACCTTCAACAAAGTTAAAGCTGATATTTAAGTTTGAACCCACACGTTTACCTTCTTCCATTGAACCATTCACATAAACTTCTTCAATATCTTTAAAGCCATTGTATAAACGGTCACGTAATACGGTTAAACGAGCCATCTCGCTTGCCATCTCTTCTTTCGCAATACGATATGCTTCACCCATTCCCACAATTTGGTGAACAGGTAATGTCCCCGAACGCATACCACGTTCATGACCACCACCGTGAATAATCGCTTCTAAACGTACGCGTGGTTTACGACAAACATATAAGCCGCCGATACCTTTCGGTCCGTATAATTTATGGCTAGAAAAAGACATTAAATCTACATTTAATTCTTGTACATCTACCGGAATTTTACCTACAGATTGAGTTGCATCAACGTGGAAAATAATTTTTTTCGCACGACAAATTGCGCCAATCTCTTTAATCGGTTGAATCACACCCATTTCGTTATTCACGTGCATAACAGAAATAACAATAGTATCTGGACGAATTGCTGCTTCTAATTTTGCTAAATCTAATAAACCATCTTCTTCAGGATCTAAGTAAGTTACCTCAAAACCTTCACGCTCTAACTGGCGGCAAGTATCTAATACTGCTTTATGTTCAGTTTTAACGGTAATGATATGTTTACCTTTTGTTTGGTAGAAATGTGCAGCACCTTTAATAGCAAGATTGTCAGATTCAGTTGCACCTGAAGTGAATACGATTTCACGGCTGTCTGCACCAATAAGATCTGCAATTTGGTTACGGGCAACATCTACGGCCTCTTCTGCTTCCCAGCCAAATTTGTGGGAACGAGAAGCCGGATTACCAAAGATGCCATCTTTGGTCATATATTCCATCATTTTTTTTGCAACACGCTCGTCCATTGGTGTAGTTGCTGCATAATCCAAATAAATTGGTAATTTCATTTTTACTCCTGATTAAAATAACCAAAGCGGTCATCTTTAATAAAAAATTTACAATTAGTGATGATGAGGATGATCGTGACAATGCTCTTTTTCACAATCATGGTCAGCATGTTCCGCTGCCAAATCAGCAAGAGAAATTGTACCTAAAAACTGTTCAATTTGCTCTTCTAATCGCTCCCACAAAGAATGAGTTAAACATTGAGAATCTTTACGACAATTACCACTACCTTTACATTTAGTGACATCAATATTCTCATTAACAGCAGCAATAATCATTCCTACGCTAATGTCTTCAGGCCTCTTGCCTAATTGATAGCCACCACCTGGTCCTCGAACACTTTGCACAATACCATCTCGGCGAAGATGCGCAAAAAGTTGTTCTAAGTACGAAAGCGAAATAGCTTGACGATCCGAAATATCAGCTAAACTCACCGGCTCTGATTTTCCATGTAAAGCAATATCTAAAATGGCAGTTACTGCATAACGCCCTTTTGAGGTAAGTTTCATAAAATCTCCTCGTTGATTTTGTCCAGAAAATCGTCTGGAAGATGTGTTAAATTTTGATATACCCCACTAATTTAGTCAATCATTTACAACTAATTAGTGTGAAAGGTTTTATATATTAAAAAAGTTTGCATAAATTGTTATCAATTATACGAAATAAATAATAGAAATACCAAAATAAACTCTCATTTAGCACAATAATTTGATTATTTTTGCTTCATTACTGATCGGAGCAGTGTACTTTTTATTAAAATTTAATTGATAGCATCACTCCATACCCCTAGAATCTCTGGGTTATTTTTTTAACATCTAATATTTTATATTAAAACTATTATTTATTAATTATATTTGAGAGATTCTTATGACAAACTTTTCTAAAACATTAGTGGCCTCATTAGTTGCATTAAGTTCTGCCGGTGCTCACGCGGCGGCATTCCAATTAGCTGAAATTTCAACCTCAGGCTTAGGTATGGCTTATGCAGGTAGTGCAGCAGTAGCTGATAATGCTTCTGTAGTAGCAACTAACCCGGCATTAATGACTCTATTCAAACAAACCGAATTTTCTGCAGGCGGTATTGTAGTAAATGCAGATGTTGATGTTGATGGTAACTTAGGTGGCGTATTTAAAGCTTCACAAAAAAATATTATTCCAACCGCATTAGTTCCTAATTTATATATCGTTTCACCGATTAACGATCGCTTTGCTGTGGGTGGCGGTATCAACGTAAACTACGGTTTAAAATCTCGTTTTAATCCGGATTTTAACGCTGGTATGTATGGCGGTAACACGCAACTACAATCAATTAACTTTAACGTAAGCGGAGCATACAAATTAGGTTACGGTTTCAGCGTGGGAGCAGGCTTAAATGCTATTTACTCTAAAGCAGAATTAGTTCGTCATTTAGGGGTAGGCGGCAAAGTGTTAGCTTCACGCTTATCAGCTGTTGCACCAACAGCAGCAGCAACATTAGCGCAATTGAAAAACGGTACTGAAATCGCGCGTTTAAGCGGTGATGAATGGAGCTTAGGTTGGAATGCCGGCTTACTTTATGAAATCAATGAAAGAAACCGTTTAGGTTTTGCTTATCACTCTGCTGTAAATGTGAAATTTAAAGGCCAATATTCTAATGCTTTCCCAGCTGTGTTCAATGCTTTATTAAGTAATCCTGCAATTGCAGCTCAATCCCCGATCAGTCAAGCAACCAGCGGAAAAGAAATTCCGGGACGTTTAAGCTTACACTTACCAGCTTACTGGGAAATCTCAGGTTATCATAAATTAACCGATAAATTAGCAATGCAATATAGCTATAAACGTACCGAATGGGAAAAATTCAAAGCATTAACAGCTTATGGTGAGTCTGGCAATGTTCTGCTTCACAAAGAAGAGAATTATAATGACTCTTCACGCGTAGCATTAGGTTTCTCTTATGATGTAAACGAAGCGTTAACCCTACGCACAGGTATTGCTTATGATGAAACTGCAAGTGTAACCAGTCCGTCAATCTCAATTCCTGACACAGATCGTACTTGGTATAGTGTAGGTGCGACCTATCGTTTCAACCCAAACCTTTCTGCTGATTTTGGTTATGCTCACTTAAGAGGATCAAAAAACCAATTTAAAGAAGGCAGTGGTGTATTTAACGTTAAATCACGTGCTAACCTCTACGGTTTAAATGTAAATTATAAATTCTAATGTGAATGAAAACTAAAAGACGTGTAAACTTAGCTTACACGTCTTTTTTATAGGTATTCCAGATGAAATCACAAATTTACTATGACTACTATCAAAGCCCTGTGGGTAGATTGCTTTTGCTTGCTCAAGCAGAAGGTTTAATTTATATTGAATTTGAACAAGAGCAACAAACTACCTCGTTGCAAAACTTCATCAAGGCAAGTACTACAAGCGGTGCGATTTTAGAAATTTTTTGCAAAACTCACGAAATTTTAGACCGCTATTTTGCTGGAGAAAAACTTAATTTTAGCCAACTGGACTTTCTGCATTTTATCGGCACCGATTTTCAAAAATCAGTGTGGACAATCTTGCGAACTATTCCCTACGGGCAAACCACCACTTATGGTGAAATTGCCAAACAACTCGGAAAGCCTAACGCAATGCGTGCTGTAGGTGGTGCGGTTGGGCGTAACCCAATATCCATTTTAGTACCTTGCCACCGCGTGTTAGGGAGAAATCAATCTCTAACCGGCTTTGGAGGAGGTCTGCCGAATAAGCGTTTCCTGCTTAAGTTGGAAGGAATTAGCTATAAAAATCAAGGAATTGAATTTGTGAAACCTAAAACAAAGAAGTGGTAAAAGTGATAAAAAAGCCTGATTAATTGCAATTAATCAGGCCTTTGTTTTTAGTGACTACTCACAAACTCTTTCGCTTCTTGCAAATCTGCTTGCCATTGTGCATAAATTTGCTCTGCCCATTTCTCAATATGAGCTTCCCACATATCTCCATTATCGTTTTGAGCCAGCTGTGCTACTTGTTGTAGTTTATGCAAACCAACCGAAGCTAACGCACCTTTGATTTTATGAGCTTCTTCAGCAGCTAATTTACGATATTCGGCTGAAGGTGCCATCTTCCAATCTGCAATATAACGACGTAAATTTTCCTGATAGGTTGGCATTAGGTTAGCAAACAGCTCCATATTTGCCAGCACAGCCTCCTTGCCCATCACCTCGATTAACTCCTTTAATATTCGGGTGCTATAACATAAATTGGGATTTTCATCGCTTACAAGCGGTCGTTTTTCATCAGAATCTTGCATAAAGCTATGATCAAAATAGTGATTCAAACAATTTGCCAACTCTTCCAAAGAGAGCGGTTTGCGTAGCACATCGTCCATTCCCTGCATTCGATAATCTTTTTTGGTTTGAATCACGTTGGCAGTCAAGGCAATTAAGATCGGTAAATAATCAATTTCTTCATTTTCATAGCGATTTCTAAGAGTTTGAGCTATCTCAAATCCACTGATATCAGGCAGTTGAATATCTAATAAAATCAGATCATAACTGTGTTGCTCAAATAGTTCAAAGGCTTCTTCACCACTCATCGCCACATCCACATCACAGCCAAACTTTTGCAACATTACTCTTGCGATCACCACATTCATTTCAATATCTTCAACCAACAATACCTTCAAGGCATGGTTTTGAATTTCCAAAGTTGGCTTAGTTTCTGCGCTATCTGCATGAACGGTTAGAGTGAAAGTTGAACCTTGATGCTCTTTACTAGCCACAACTAAATCACCCCCCATTAATTTCGCGATCCGCTTAGCAACCGACAACCCAATGCCACTGCCTTGAGCCTTTTTCTCTTTAGAGTTTTCCGCCTGATAGAACATATCAAAAATTTTGCGTTGATCTTTTTCAGGAATACCAATGCCAGAATCAGTTAAACTAAAACTAAACTGCTCGTTGCCTAATTGGCAAATTTCTAACGAAATTCGACCGCTTGTTGAGGTGAATTTCACCGCATTACTGATTAAATTCCAAAGAATTTGGTTAAGACGTGCGTGGTCGATGTAGATATATTTCGGTAAATTCGGTGGATAATTCAGCTCAAAATGAATATTTTTCTCCCCCGCCATAAACTCGGCAAAGTTAGCAATATCGTTAATCAGCTGTTGAAATTCCACCTCTTTGCGGAAAAGCTCAATCCGGCTGCTGTCTATTTTTTCCAAATCAATAATATCGCCAAAAATATGGGCAAGTGCGGTCGCACTCATATTAATGGTTTTTAGATATTCATGCTGTTTTTCGTTTGGCTCATCATCAAGCAGAATTTGACTTAAGCCGATAATCCCGTTAAGCGGTGTGCGTAACTCGTGGCTAATAGTCGCCATTAAAATGGTTTTATCACGGTTATTTTTTTCTAATTTCGCATTCAAATAGGCATCCTGCTCGCGAAGTTCTTCTAAATCAAGCACAACCTTTTCCAGCTTCAAGCGTGAGCGCTCTAATTTCTCCACCAACAAGGTAAAGAAATACAACACAAATGGAGCAGAAATCAAACCAAAAGCAATAGAACGTAAAATATCCATCACCACAATTTGCCCAATAAACAAATAAGTTAGCGCACTTTGAATTAAAATGGCAGAAATTGCCACTACAAAAAAGCCCAAAATAGTCGCTTTCAGCCGGCCTAATCTGAGTACCCAGTTCACATATTTTTGACTAAATTTTTTAACTTGCATACATTCATTCCATCTATAAAAAAGGCAGATCTCGTGTTATCTGCCTTATTTTAACCTACTCTTTTTTGCCTTTGATAATTCCATCTGCCCATTGGAACAGCTCGTCTAAATCATAATCACCTTTATGCCCTATGCCCCACGGAGTTTCATAACTCACATTTTTACCTGCCATTTGTAATTTAATTGCTAAAATGGCAGAAATGGCGTGGGAAGTATCCCTGTCTTCCATTCCAACACGAATGCGCCAATGCTCTGCTGCATTTGGATTATCCAGATAGTACATTGGGTTCATGAGCTTTACAATTTGTGGTTCGGCAATATTCGCCTCTTTATTCGTCCCGTTTTCCTGCCCAAATAAGGTGAAATGGCGGTTATTTTCCGTTGCCGAACCAAATAAATTATTTTCCGCTGAACCGGCATTTAACGCATCAAATGCAGTAGGGGATTTCATACGTTTTGCCGAAAAAATATAGCCGAACCAATCCAAATCAGTGATTTTTCCTTTTTCAAAAGATAACCAATTGATTTCCTGAAAGGCTTTCTGTGCTTCACTGTTTTCTGCTAATTGCGCATAAGCCTGATTTGCAGATTTCTTCATTACATCCGCTAAATAATCCTTAAACGTGCCTTTCCCCTGTGAATCCAAAGTAAGCGAATTACCCTTTTCATCGGTTAAATGCAAGCTGTTTAAATAAGTTGGGAAACGTGCTGCCAATTCATTGGAGAATTTAATCTCCTCTTCATTCAACGTACCTTCTATTTTCGGCAGTGGTTTTGAACGATCATTGTATTGCACTGAATTCAACTTGCTCATATCAATCCGGCTGTACTCATTTACGCCGTTAAATTGCCACTCATAGGCAATATCCGCATTTTCAAGATTGGTAATCGGGCAATACGCAGATACAGCAAAAATTTTATCGCTTGCCTTTAACGCCCCGATTTCTTGGAAATAAGGCTCATAATCGAAATGATCCGCTGAAGCCCCTAATAAAGCCGACACGGCTCCACCGGCACTGGTGCCGTTTGAAATAATTTTATTGGCATCACCCGGCATTTGCTCATCATTGGCGTGCAAATAACGTACCGCTGATTTTAAATCCACAATTACAGCCGGTGCTTTACCAATGAATTTCCCCTCTTTCTGCAATGTACGCCCTCTTGTCCCTACACTAGCAACTACATACCCCTTAGACAGCGCAAACAAAATCGCACTCTCCTCATCATTACGCCCTTTCTGTTCATAAGTTGCCGCTTTTGCCGGCATATAACCGCCTATAGAATTGGGTAAGAAAATCGGGGCTGTATCAAACTTATAGCCATTAATTTCACCATTGTTAAAATAGGCCTCCGGAACATAAAAGTTAATGGTTTGATATTCCGGCTCAAGCGGTTTAGCCACATATACAATATGCTCAAAGGCACGGAACTGAATTTTCTCACCTTTAACTTCAGACTCAACCAAGCGATAGTTTTGATCGTTAAACACTAAATCATAACCTGATTCGATTTGGTTATAAAAAGATGGCTTTTCGGTCGGTGTTTGCGCAACAGTTTGAGTAGCAAAAGTAGCCGCCAAAATGGCGATGGGTAAGGCTTTCAGTTTCATTATTTTATCCTTGATTGAATATCGTCCCGATAAAGGTTACAAGCGGTAAGATTTTTTCCGAATTCTACACTATTTTTATATAAAGGGGAGCTGATGTTGAGAAGAGATATAAAATAAAGGCATTTGCCAAAGACAAATGCCGGTTAAATTAACGCCAATAGAATAGACAGATAATGGCAATAATCGCAATCGCTACCCCGAGGTAATTCACACGGTGGATTTTCTCTTTAAAGAAAAATGCACCAACAAAAGTCCCTAAACAGATAACACCGAGATTCATGCCGGTAAAGACCAGAGTTGGATCGTCTTTCATCGCTTGGTGAGCTTGAATGTAGAATAAAATATTACCGAAATTCAATACACCTAAAAGTAACCCGGTTAATACACTTGGAATATGCCATTGGGTGCGTTTTAGCAGTAAATAGATAAACATAAAGCAGCCGGCCCCGATAAAGGCAATCGCTAATGTAACCGGAAACGCTGATCCTGATTTTGCTATTTGTTTAAATAAAATATCGTTCACACCATAGCCAACCCAAACCAGAGCAAGGCTGATAATCGCAATTTTACCGCCTTTTTCCATGCCTTGATTACCCTTCCATAATAAGCAGCCTAAGGCAATAAAGGCTAATAGTAACGCAATTAATTTATTGTGGGTAACTTGTTCGCCAAAAATGGTAAAAGCAGCCAAAATCGGTAAGAATAATGATAAACGTTGTGCCGCATCAGTACGGATAATACCCGCAAATTCTAAAGCTTTTGCTTGCACCAAGAAAATAGTCGGCAAAGTAATACTTAAAATCACAAAAATATAGGCAGAGGGGTTATTCGCCATAATATCTGTAATTGATTGTCCTTGAAAATCGGGCTTGAGTAGTAAAAAAGTAAGGGTTGTTGTGATGATATAATTTACCGCAATACTTTGGTCAATCCTAATCCCTCTTTGACGGGCAAATTTAATCAACACACCGACAGTTACGCTACATAAAATAGCGAAAACAAGTTGTAACATTTCATTTCTCCTTTTGAAAATGGAGTGAGTATTCTATAAACATGCCTAAAACTTGGCTAGTAGCAAGCGGTAAAATTTTGTGGAAAATTTACAAATAACCCCGCTGATCCGACCGCTTGTACTTAAAAAATGCTAGAATATCGGAAATTTTTTACCTCAATTATTCGGAATCTTGACTCCCCTCTTTAGTAAATTTAGTGAAAGAGAAGAATTTTATTGCACGGGCATAAAAATGGAAAAATTATTCGATATTAACGAACAAGGGTTTAGTGTTCGTTGTAAATTATTTTATGAAAAAGACTTGAATGCCATTGATAATGTAGTGGTTATTCTACACGGTTTCGGCTCATCAAAAGAGTTAAAATCAAACACTAAATTCGGTGAGCGTTTAACTTCAAAATATAAAGGTTATGCGGCAATTGCCTTTGATTTCCCATGCCACGGAGCGGATGCCCGGAAAAAATTATCGGTGACGGAGTGTCAGGCTTATCTGCAACTTGTGATCGATTACGTACACAATACCCTCAATGTCCAAAATATCTATGCCTACGGCACCAGTTTCGGTGGCTATTTAACGTTAAAATATATCGCTGAGAACAGCAATCCGTTTCGTAAAATCGTGTTACGCTCTCCTGCAGTACAAATTTACTATTCATTGATGAACAGAATGAGTGAAGAGGAGCGTCAAAAGCTGGCAAAAGGTAAGGAAATTTTGTGGGGATTTGATCGCCAAATGAAAATCAGCAAAGCATTTTTTGATGAGTTGGAAGCAGGCGATATTTTCCAAAATGATTATCTGGATGTGGCAGATAACATTCTTATTTTGCACGGCACGGAAGATGAAATGGTGCCGTTAAGTGTTTCACAGCAATTTGCAGAAAATAATGTGATCGAATTACTGCCTGTTGAAGGCGCAGATCACGCTTTTTCTAACCCGAAATTAATGGATGTAGCGATTGGCAAAATTGTAGAATTTTTAGCACCATAAAAAACCTCATACAAGTAGGTATGAGGGATTCATTTAAGATTTCGCAAATTTCACTAATGTGGGATTAACAATGCTTTTATAGTCTTCGGTACTCAAGATAATCGAACGTTCCAAAGTGCCGGCATTAAATGCAAGCTCATCATAACGTTCCAACAAGCTAGGATCCGCAACTAACATTAAGTCTGTATGAAAACTAAAAGGTGGAATAGCGCCAAATACACAGTCTGTCAATTCTGTTACTTCTGCCGGGCTTGCCAGTGAGGCTCTAAGCCCGCCAAGATGTTCAGCCACTTTGCTTAAATCTGCTTGGTAATCTGCTGGTAATATAGCAAGTACGGCTTGTTTCACACCATTACCTTTCACTTTACAAACTAACGCTTTTGCACCTTGCCCGAGTTCTGTTCCTCGAATTTTTGCCACTTCTTCCGACTTACCGGCAGAAGAATGCTCAACCACTCGGTAGCGAGCTTGATGTGAATCTAATAATGCAGATAGGGTTTGAAACGTTTTTTCTGACATCATTTATCCTTTCTAAATATAATAAAAATAACTCCAAGCGGTCATTTTTTATGAAAATTTTACACTTTTTCTCGCAAAATTACCGTCCAAACATTTTTTCCGGATTTTCTGGCTGCTCTATCAAAATAAGAATGGCAGCATCTCCGCCCCACTCTTTCGGGGCTTGGTGTAAGGCAATAATTTTTGGATGCTGCACTAACCAACGAGGAATTTGATCTTTTAGCGTACGTGTACCAAAGCCGGTCATAATGCTAGCACAATAAACTTTCTCTCGCTCACAGGCTAAAATCAAAGCAGCCAATTCTTTCTTCGCTTTTTCTCGGCTCAAACCGTGTAAATCTAAAAACAGTTCCGGTTGGAAATCGCCTCGACGAAGCTGTTTAAGGATATAAGGATCTATATCTTCACGCAGATATTTGACTTTCTCATTTTCCTCTTTTAACAGTGGTTCGTATTCATCAGAAAAATAAAATTCAGTATCGGCTTTTTCTTTCAGCTCTCTTAACTCATTTAATTTTTTGCGAGGCTCGCTTTTCGGCACAAAGGTATCTTGTTTGATTTTTTTTGTGCCTTTTGCTGCTTCTCTAAATAAAGCAAATTCATCATCTAGCATTTTATTAGTCATAATCTTGTCCTTTTCATTCACTTTTACATTCTAACATAAAGCGAAATATGGTATAAAACAGCAATTTCACAAATCCCAAAATCTAACCAAAGATAAGGCAACAAAAATGTTTAAATACAATACTGAACTTCTTGATGAAATTTCTTCTCTACCGGTAGCTGATGATTTAGCTACTATTCAAGATATGATGCGCTGGATCTATAGCTATTTTAATGCTTCCGATCTCTATTATGGACACGGTTACGATAACGCTTGGGATGAAGCTCAACAGCTTGTGCTTGCTGCTGTTCATTTGCCTATTGATGTGCCTGAAGCACTCTACTCCTCTCGCTTAACCCAAGTAGAAAAAGAACGCATAATTAACTTAGTATTTGAACGTTTAGGATCTCGCAAACCGGTTGCTTATTTAACCAATTCTGCCTGGTTCTGTGGTGCTGAATATTATGTGGATGAGCGTGTGATTGTGCCACGCTCACCAATTGGTGAACTGATTAAAAAAGGCTTTAAAGGCATTATTAAAAATGAACCGCACCGTATTTTAGATATGTGTACCGGCAGCGGCTGTATTGCGATTGCCTGTGCAGAGCGGTTTCCTGAGGCAGAGGTTGATGCAGTAGATTTATCCCTTGATGCCTTAGATGTTGCTCAAATCAATATTGAACGTCACCAAGTTTCACATCGAGTATTCCCAATTAGCTCTGATTTATTTAACGATATTCCGCAAGATAAATACGATCTAATTGTTACCAACCCTCCTTATGTGGATGCTGAAGATTTAGGCGATATGCCTCAAGAATTCCACCATGAGCCGGAATTAGCATTGGGTTCCGGGGCAGATGGTTTGGATATAACCAAACGAATTCTTGCCGAAGCGGCTGATTATCTAAACGATAACGGTCTGCTTGTGTGTGAAGTAGGTAACAGTATGGTGCATTTAATCGAACAATTTCCAACTGTGCCGTTTAATTGGCTTGAATTTGAACATGGTGGATTAGGGGTGTTTAGTTTAACTAAAGAAGAGTTAATAAAATATCGACATTTATTTGCTTAATAAGCTCATTTGTAGAGATGTGCCGAGTGCATCCGCAAGCGGTCAAAATTAGATTATTTTTTGCAAATAAAATTGGGACGCATATGGTGCGTCCTTACAATCAAACAGCAAGTGCTTTTTGCAACCTTCCTTGATTTTGTGCTAATAACCTTTCGGCTTCTTGCTTATCTAAATTACCTAAAATCATCATAATTGCTAATTTAGCGTTATTTTCTGCCAATTTTAGCGTACTTTCAGCCACTTCTTGTTCGCATTCAGTCGCTTGCATAACAATACGGATAGCTCGAGCCTTTAATTTTTCATTGGTGGCTTGCACATCCACCATTAAATTTTGGTAGCATTTGCCAATTAAAATCATAGACGCAGTAGTAAGCATATTCAGCACCAGCTTTTGTGCCGTACCCGATTTCATTCGGCTGGAACCTGTCAGCACTTCTGCCCCTACAACAGTATCGATTGCAATATCAGCCATTTGTGCCATAGCCGAATTCGGGTTGCTGGCAACCGAAACGGTAGTCGCCCCAAGGCTATTAGCATACTCTATAGCCCCAAGTACATAAGGGGTTCTACCACTTGCTGCAATACCGACTAATACATCTTTTTCACAAAAATTGACCGCTTGTAAATCGGCTTTACCTTGCTCGCGGTTATCTTCCGCCCCTTCAATCGGGAAGCGTAAAGCTCTCTCACCACCGGCAATTAACCCCACCACCATTTCAGGTTTTACGCCATAAGTGGGCGGACATTCTGAAGCATCTAACACACCTAGGCGACCGCTTGTCCCTGCACCGATATAAATCAATCGCCCACCTTGCTGAAAGGCGGTTACAATTTTTTCTACCACCAAGGCAATTTGTGGCAAACATTTTTCCACTGCAAGCGGCACTTGCTTATCTTCATTATTGATAACCTGCAAAATCTCTAATGCTGAAAGCTCATCAATTTTCATTGAATTCGGGTTACGCTGCTCGGTAATCATCTGCCCTAGGGCGTTCAGTAAATTTTTTTCGCTCATTTTAGCTTTTACTCTCTTTTGCATTTATTCGGCAGGATAAATCACGCCTAAGCTAACCGCCTGTTTTGCCCCTGTCACGCTTGGCATATTGCTAGGCAAATTGTGTATACGTTGATAAGCAAGCCAAGCAAATGCAGCTGCTTCTACATAATCAATATCTAAGTCGTAGTCATTTGTTGTTGTCACGTTCCAGCTTGGCAGTAAGGCGGATAAACGTGCCATTAATAACGGGTTTCTTGCTCCGCCCCCACAGACTAACAGCAAGCAAGGCAGTGTATTTTCTAATCTAACTAATTCATTCGCAATGCTTTGTGCGGTAAATTCAGCTAAGGTGCGTTGCACATCTTCGGGCTTACAAGCGGTAAAATTTTGTAATTTTTTTGCAAGCCAGCTCAAATTAAACAGCTCTCGCCCAGTGCTTTTCGGCGGTGCTTTAGCAAAAAACGGCTCATTTAGTAATTCCGCAAGCAGAGATTCATCCACCTCGCCACTCATCGCCCATTCACCGTTTTTATCATATCTTTTGCCTTGATGTTTTTCTATCCAACTATCCATCAGCGTATTACCTGCCCCCACATCATAACCAATAGTAGGTTGATGAGGGTTTAGCACCGAAATATTGCTGATGCCCCCAATGTTCAGCACTACCGTTAAACAGTTTGAAGAGCCGAAAATTGCTTGGTGAAATGCCGGCACAAGTGGTGCCCCTTGCCCGCCAAACGCCATATCTTTTCGGCGAAAATCGGCAATAGTGGTAATGCCTGTTTGAGCGACAACTAGATTCATATCGCCAATTTGGGTAGTAAATGGATAATCGGAATTTGGCGAATGCCAGACCGTTTGTCCGTGACAGCCAATGGCAGTAATATCTTCCGCTTTGAGCTGATTTTTCGCTAAAAAAGCGTTGATACTCTCCGCATAAAGCAAGCCCAAGCGGTGATCGATCTCGCCTAACTTTTGCAGGCTCATTTCACCTGTTTTCAGTAAGGTTGAAATATCCGCACGTAACGCTTCAGGCATTGGGATGAAATCACAAGCGGTCATTTTTGGTGGATTTTTTGCAAAATCGATTAAGGCAATATCAACCCCATCAAGACTTGTGCCGGACATTACACCGATATAGTAATCTTTCATCATTGCCTTGCCATTCTGAAGTTTTCAGGTACTTCTTCAAAATTCGATCTGAACGGATTAATATCTAATCCTCCTCGTCTGGTGTAGCGTGCGTAAACGGTCAACTTTTCAGGCTGAGCAAATTGCATTAGGTCACAAAAAATCCGTTCTACGCATTGTTCGTGAAATTCATTGTGTTCACGGAAAGAAACGAGATAACGCAACAGTTTTTCACGATCTAATTTTTTACCTTGGTAGCAAATTTGTACGCTGCCCCAGTCCGGTTGAGAAGTAATTAAGCAGTTTGATTTCAGCAAATGGCTAACTAATGTTTCTTCTACCGCTTCACCACTTGCCACATTTTCCAAATAATCGGTAGAAAAGGCATAGCTATCAATTTGAATATCCTGCTCGTCAATGCAGTCACCTTCAAAATCAACTATCGGCTGCTTAGTGTAGTGGCCTAATTTGTAAATTTTTACTGAAACTTGACCGCTTGCACAATGAGCAAGATCAGCTTGGATAGTCTTTTCTACAGCTTCTATTGAATCAAATTTTGATTGATTAAAACTATTTAAGTAGAGCTTAAAGCTTTTCGATTCAATTAAGTTTTCACTTTGAAAATCGATCGCTACATCAGCAATCGCCACCTGAGGTAAACCGTTTGGGTTCAACCAAGAAAGTTCGTAGCAAGTCCAAATATCAGCACCTTGATTAAAGGGCTGAGTTTCAGTAATACCTAAACCGTCACGATTGAGTTTGCGAGGTACTGCTTGTAGTAAAGTTGGATCATATTCGCTTTTATATTCTGTTTTTTGCCCTAGTTTTAAGGCAGAAAGGGATTTGTCGTTGTAGTTCATTTATTTCCTTACTCCTCCTTTTGTGGGAGGATTAATTTATATCACAATAAAAATTACTTAATATATCTTATTAGATCTACCAAACTGTCTAGCACTAAATCTGCTTTGGCTTCACCTTCTGGGGTTATTGCTTTACCGGTACGTACTAACACTTTTGTTTTCACGCCTGCGTTTTCAGCAGCAAGCATATCTTCTAATTTATCGCCTACCATATAAGATTGTGCAGGATCGATATTTAAATCTTTGATCGCCTGCAAAAACATGCCTGCTTTTGGCTTGCGGCAATCACAATCTTCTCGGTATTCACCTTTGCCCTCAGGGTGATGCGGGCAGTAATAGATGCCGTCTAGCACCACGCCGTAGTCTTCATCCAATGACCAATCCATCCATTCGGTTAATTGCATAAATTGTTCTTCACTGAAATAACCACGTGCAATGCCCGATTGGTTTGTAACCAATACCAGCAAATAGCCTTTATCTTGCAGCTGTTTGAGCGTTTTGCCGACACCTTCGATAAATTGAAAATCATCAATTTTATGCACATAGCCGTGGTCGATATTGAGCGTTCCGTCACGGTCTAAAAAAATTGCTTTTTTACCCATTATTGACCTCGTACATAATCGACAATCATCTGGTGATGCTCACTCGTTTTAAATTTATCAAATACTTGCTCAATCACGCCTTGTTCATTGATTAAAAAGCTAATACGGTGAATACCATCATAGGTTTTACCTAAAAATTTCTTCTCGCCCCAAACGCCAAAGGCTTCCGCGATTTTGTGATCAGGGTCGGATAACAACGTGAAATTGAGCTCTTTTTTCTCAATAAATTGAGCCAATTTTTTCGGTAAATCCGGGCTAATACCAAGCACCACAATATTCAGTTCATCTAGCTCTGATTTGCTATCACGCAAGCCACAGGCTTGTGTGGTGCAGCCGGGTGTGAGAGCTTTTGGGTAGAAATAAACCAACACTTTTTTGCCCAGAAATTGGTTTAAGGAAATGCTATTTTCGTTTTGATCGAGCAATGTAAATTCAGGAGCTTTATCGCCTGTTTGTAATCTGTTCATTTGTAAAAAATTCCTAAAAAAAGACCGCTTGCATTATACACGGCAAGCGGTCAGACTTGGCAAAAAATTTACACCTTATCGCCGTTTTCTCTTATAACTTCGGGCAATACTGATTTTCAGTGAGTAAAGCTTCCTTTAATACTTTGTCAAAATCACTTTCAAACAGTCTATCTTGCACTATCCGATATTTTTCAAATTCACTTTCAGCGTGTAATTTGGCTGACTCAAGACTGATTTTTCCTTTATTTGCCAAAAGTGGCAAGTCATCAGCATTCAAGAAAATATCCAATCGTTTCGCCCAATCTTCCATTGTCATTGGAATTTTACGTCTCGCTCGTCTTTCGGCTAAATCTAAAAAGGCATTCACAATCAGTCCTAATTCTTTGAGCTCTTCCGCAGTTAAATAATTTTTTGCAACCGCCACATCACTTTTTAAGATCTTGCCATCGGGTGATTTTGCCCAATTAGTCAGCCCCATATTCGGTTTTTCACTATCTGCTCGTTCATAAATCAATTCAGCGGCAGTATGTTGGTGAATCGCAAAATGTAATTTATTTTGTACTGTTGCAAAAAATTGCTTAGTAGTTGGTGCATCTTTGTTGTAATCAACAGAAGTGGCGTAAATATCAGTAATTTTTTGGTAAAAACGCCGCTCTGATAAACGAATTTCCCGAATCTCAGCCAGTAACTGTTCAAAATAGTCTTCGTTTAGAAAAGTGCCGTTTTCCATTCTTTGGCGATCAATAACATAACCTTTTTGAGCAAAATCCCGCAGAATTTTCGTTGCCCATTGGCGAAATTGGGTTGCCCGAATAGAGTTCACTCGATAACCGACTGAAATCACCGCATCAAGATTGTAATGTTTGGTTTTGTAATTTTTGCCATCTGCGGCAGTTACCGAGAAATCCTCGGTAACTGAATTAACATCAAGCTCACCACTATTAAAAATATTTTTCAAATGTAGAGAAACATTGTCAGTTGAACAGTCAAAAAGCTGTGCAATCAACTTTTGCGTGAGCCAAATTTCATTATTTTCATAGCGAACGGTGATATTTTCTTCGCTATTTTGTTGAGCAAAAATCAAAAATTCAGCGGTGCTATTGCGGATTTGTTTGCTGGTCATAAACTCTCCTTATTCGTGAGAGGTATCCTACTGAATACTGTTTTTTTGTCTAGTAAAAAATCAGATTTTTTCGAGAGAGATCACAAAAAACTGCTTGTCATTTTCATGACAAGCGGTTGAATTTTGCTATTTTCTTGCAAACTATTCCAAAAAACCTTCCAATAGTTCATTTAAAAACAGTTTTCCGTGTTGGGTAATTTGCCAATGGGTTGGGGTTTCAGAAATATAGTTTTGGCTTAACGCCCACTCCATTGTTGGGCGAACGACTTCTCGCTCTAATCCCGTAAACCATTCAAACTCTTGCTTGGGTGTAGCTTCAAGTAAGCGGAATCGGTTCATAAAAAACTCAAAGGGGCGATCATCTAACTCAACCAAATCTTGGCTGTAGCGGTATTCCCCCCGCATATATCCCTTGGGGTGCTTAGTTTTGGAAAAACGGTAAATTTCACCATTAGGGTAGCTGATTTTACCATGCGCACCGCAACCAATAGCGAGATAATCGCCAAATCGCCAGTAGTTGAGATTATGTTTGCACTGAAAACCTTTTTTCGCATAGGCTGAGGTTTCATACTGCTCATAACCTGCTGCTGTGAGAAGTTGATGCCCTTGCTCGAAAATGTCCCATAATTCATCATCATCGGGTAAAGTAGGCTTGCGGTAGTAGAACATCGTGTTTGGCTCAATAGTAAGCTGATACCACGATAAATGCGGAGGATTGAGCGAAATGCCGGTTTCTAAATCCGCCAAGGCTTGCTTAACCGATTGATTCGGCAAACCGTGCATTAAATCAATATTGAAACTTTGTAAGCCTGATTTTGCAGAATTTTGTGCATAATTGACCGCTTGTTTTGCCTCGTTCGCATCATGAATTCGCCCTAATTTGAGTAATTTTTCCGGCTCGAAACTTTGAATCCCCATTGAAATACGCGTCACCCCGCCTTGAGCATAACCTAAAAAACGTTCGGCCTCAGCAGTACCAGGGTTGGCTTCTAGGGTAATTTCAATATTAGGTTCGAAAGCAATTCGTTTTTCTACCTCATTTAATAGGTGGCTGATTCCCTCAGCAGAAAAAAGACTTGGTGTGCCGCCGCCAATAAAAATAGAATGTAGTTTACGATCTCCAATCGCTGCTTGGTAAGCGGTCAAATCTTGCGATAAATCTGCAAGCAAATGCTGAATATATTCCTGTTCGGGAATCAATCCTTTTTGGGCATGAGAGTTAAAATCGCAGTAAGGGCATTTTTGCACACACCAAGGAATATGGATATAAAGGCTTAAAGGGGGTAGAATTAGTGTCACTGTGAATATTTCGTTATATTTCTATATGGTGCTAAATAATAGCGAAAAGCAGGCTAGGTGGAAAGTAAAGATTTTTCGTGAACTAGATCACAAATTCAAACATTGCCGCTTTACCGCTTCACAGTTAATGATATGATAAATTTGATTCAAAATAATCGTGAGTTTTGACAAATTCACTTCAATAAAATGATACGACCTCAAAGGAGCGTTACTATGACAAAACATTTTGAACACAACGAATCTCGTCGTGGGTTTATGAAATTAATGGCTGGTGTTGGCGCCGGTATGGCATTTAGTGGGACTTTAGGTACTTTTACCTCTAAAGCGGTTGCAGCACCCAGTGCCGGCTCAGCAATTGAAGCGGGGATCGCTTATCCTATCTCAACCGGATTCGATCCTCTTACCTCAAGTGGTGCCTCATCAATGGCGGCAAACCTCCATATTTTTGAAGGCCTCGTGGACTTGCACCCAGCCACTCGTAAGCCATATTTAGCATTAGCTGCGGCAGAACCTGAAAAAGTAGATGATGTTACTTATCGTATCACATTACGCGACGGAGCAAAATTCCATAATGGTAACCCGGTAACTACAGAAGACGTAGTTTACTCATTTGAGCGAGTATTAGATCCGGCAAAAGCATCACTTTTCGCACAGTTCATTCCATTTATTGATACAGTGAAAAAAGTTGATGAAAAAGTCGTTGAATTCAAATTGAAATATCCATTTGCGTTATTCAAAGAGCGTTTGACTATCGTTAAAATCGTACCAAAAGCATTAGTGGAAGCAGGTCAAGCTGCATTTGATGCAAGCCCGGTTGGTACCGGTCCATATAAATTTGTTTCTGCGACTAAAGATGACCGTATCGTATTTGAAGCATTCGCAGACTACAATGGCCAATATCCGGCTCAAGTAGAAAAAATGACTTGGTTCTTATTATCTGATGATGCAGCACGTGTAACCGCACAAGAATCAGGTCGTGTACAAGCAATTGAATCTGTACCTTACTTAGATGCAGAGCGTCTAAAACGTAAAGGCACCGTAGAGTCAGTACAATCATTCGGCTTATTATTCTTAATGTTTAACTGTGAAAAAGCACCGTTTAACAATCCGAAAGTACGCCAAGCATTACACTATGGTTTAGACACACAAAAATTAATCGATGTGGTATTCTTAGGCAATGCAAAAGCAGCAAGTTCTTATGTTCAAGATACTCATCCGGATTATGTAAAAGCAACATCGCAATATGATTTTGACAAAGCAAAAGCAGAAGCATTATTAGCAGAAGCTGGTGTAAAAGAGTTGAAGTTTGAATTATTAGCAACAGACCACTCTTGGGTAAAAGAGTGTGCGCCATTAATTCTTGAGTCTTGGAACGCATTAAAAGGTGTGAGTGTCACACTTAAACACTTACAATCAGGTGCATTATATGGCACCCATGTAGATAAAGGTGCGTATGAAGTTGTTATCGCTCCGGGTGACCCATCTGTATTCGGTAATGACTTAGACTTATTATTAAGCTGGTGGTATCGTGGTGATGTATGGCCAAAACGCCGCTTCCGTTGGTCTGAAACAGCTGAATATGCAGAAGTTCAAAAACTACTTGATGAAGCAGCGAAAAATCCTGCAGCATCTAAAGAAGCTTGGACGAAAGCGATTAATATCATTGCTGAACAAGTTCCACTTTATCCGATTATTCACCGTAAATTACCAACTGCTTGGAATGACAAAGTATTAACCGGTTTCCAACCGTTACCAACAACAGGTATGTCATTCATTGGTGTTGGTGTGGCTAAATAATCGTAAAGACTAATAAAGCAAGCGGTAAAATTCTCTTAAAATTTTACCGCTTGCATAAAACTTAAAAGATGTAATTTTAAGCTATATTGCTTATATCACTCAAAATTCTCATCACCTCTGTCTATATTTTCATTTATAATCCTACATGCTGATTTATTTTATTGTGTAGGTAAACTTAGAATTATTTTTGGAGTGTAACTACACTCAAGGAGAAGAAAATGGAAATTATACTCCGATTATTATGGCGTCGCCTTATGGCTCTGCCGGTAATGATCTTAGGCGTAACTGCCCTTGTATTTATCGTTCTACAATTTACCCCAGGTGATCCGGCAACGGTCGCACTTGGTGAAAGCGCTAGCGAAGCAGCAAAAGAAATTTACCGTGAGCAACACGGGTTAAATGATCCTCTCATTGTTCAATATCTTCGCTTTTTAGGTAATCTATTCGTACTTGATTTCGGGATGACAACACCACCGGAACAGCCTATTGTGGATATGATTGCCAAAGCATTCCCACTTACATTACAGTTGACTTTTATCGGTGTATTTTTAGCTGCTATTGTCTCTTTCACTTTAGGTGTAACTGCTGCACTTTACCGTGATACTTGGGTGGACCAACTCATCCGTTTAATTTCTGTCGCGGCGGTTGCAACACCTTCTTTCTGGTTGGGTATTTTATTAATCCAATACTTCTCTCTTAAGTTAGATTGGTTACCTTCAGGCGGTTTTGTGCCGTTTAGTGAAGATCCGAAAGGCTATGTAAACTCAATGATTCTTCCATCACTTGCTCTTGCAGTGCCGGTATGTGCTTCATTAATTCGTGTTGTGCGTACAACAATGGTAGAAGAAATGGATAAAGACTATGTACGTACTGCAATCGGTAATGGCGTGCCTTACCCAACTGTTATCCGCCATAACGTATTACGTAACGCATTAATTACTCCTGTTACCGTATTAGGTTTACGTGTAGGATACTTATTAGGTGGTGCCGTGGTTATTGAACAAATCTTCGACTTACCGGGCATGGGTAAATTGATTTTTAATGGTATTGTTAACCACGACTTAAACCTTGTACAAGGTGTGGTTTTAACCATTGCATTTACTTTCGTGTTGGTGAATATCATTGTTGATATTCTCTACTTGCTCATTAATCCAAAAATTCGGAGTTTATAATATGTTTCGCCAAGGATTAGCTGCTCGACTTGCTTCAGGCGGTGCAAGATTTAGAGCATTATCAACAAGTTCAAAAATCGCCCTATTCTTTATTGTGTTTGTGGCATTAGTTGCCGTATTTGCCCCTTGGGTTGCAACTTATGACCCGCTACAAACAATTCGTCCTGTACAAGCTCCAAGCAGCGAATATTTATTCGGTACAGACCGCTTAGGACGTGATATTTTCTCTCGTATGGTATGGGGT
The DNA here is from genome assembly GCF_011455695.1 of Mannheimia granulomatis. Classification (NCBI taxonomy): domain Bacteria; kingdom Pseudomonadati; phylum Pseudomonadota; class Gammaproteobacteria; order Pasteurellales; family Pasteurellaceae; genus Mannheimia; species Mannheimia granulomatis. Next base: position 1,135,425 of record NZ_CP015030.1, read on the forward strand.
GCAAGAACATCTCTATTTATCGGTTTAGGTGCGGTAGGCGTTGCCATTATCTTTGGTAGTATCTTAGGTGCAACCGCGGCAACCGCAGACAAATTTGGTAACGAGGTCATTATGCGCTTTATGGATATCTTAATGGCATTTCCGGGTATCGCATTAGCGGCAGTATTACTTGCTACCTTTGGTAACTCTGTCCCTGTAATTATCGTAACTATTGCGGTAGTTTACACACCACAGCTTGCTCGTGTTGTGCGTGCAAACGTAGTGGCGCAATGGGAAGAAGATTATGTGCGTGCAGAGCGTGTAATCGGTGGTAGCCGTACTTACATTCTTTTAAAACACGTAGTACGTAATACCGCAGCCCCTGTATTAGTATTCGCAACAGTAATGGTTGCCGATGCAATTGTATTTGAGGCTTCACTTTCATTCTTAGGTGCTGGTGTACAACCTCCATTCCCATCTTGGGGTAATATCTTATCTGAAGGTCGTAACTTAGTATTAAGTGGTTTCTGGTGGGCGACAACCTTCGCCGGTATTATGATTTTATTAACTGTATTGGCATTAAACATTCTTGCTGAAGGTTTAACTGATGCATTAGTGAATCCTAAACTTAAACGTTCTACCCAAAGCAAAGAAGATGTGGCTAAACCATTAGCAACAGATGTTCAAGAAGCAATGTCTGAAACACTTGCGTTAAAACGTTACTTACTCAAATTAAATGAGAAAGAAACAACGCGTACTGACCGTATGCAATTAAACCCAAATGCAAAACCAATTCTACAAGTAAAAAACTTATCGATCCGTTTCCCAAATCGTTATGGCGAAACCCCGCTTGTAGATAACATCAGCTTTACTGTTCACGAAGGTGAAACAATGGGTCTAGTGGGTGAGTCAGGTTGTGGTAAATCTATTACAGCATTCTCTATTATGGGATTATTACCAAAAACGGCAAAAATTACCGGTGAGATTCTGTTTACCGACCGTTCAGGCAAACAACATAACTTATTAGAATCTGCAGATTTAAATGCTCTACGTGGTCATGAAATCTCAATGATTTACCAAGATGCGTTGAGTGCGTTAAACCCATCAATGCGTATTAAAGACCAAATGGCACAATTAATTAGCCGTGGTGGTAAACAATCTGCTGAGACTTTATTAAAATGGGTGAAATTAGATCCTGAAAAAACGCTTAACCGTTATCCGCATGAGCTTTCCGGTGGTCAACGTCAACGTGTGTTAATTGCAATGGCATTAGCCCGTGAGCCGAAACTGTTAATTGCTGATGAACCGACAACAGCATTAGACGTAACTGTTCAAGCCGAAGTGATTAAACTGTTAAATGAATTACGTGAAAAGCTTGGTTTTGCAATGGTATTCGTAAGCCACGACTTAGCGTTAGTAGCACAAATTGCACACCACATTACAGTAATGTATGCAGGTCAAGTTGTTGAAACCGCTCCAACAACTCCATTGTTGGCGAACCCGACTCACGAATATACCCGTGGCCTATTAGGCTCTGTGCTTTCAACCGAACTTCGTGCTGAACGCTTATATCAAATTCCGGGCAGTGTACCTTCACCGTTCGATTTTGCTAAAGGTGACCGTTTTGCAAGCCGTTCATTAAGACCGGATGCAAACCCTGAGCAACGGTTGAAACTTGTACCGACAGGTGATCATCCACAACACTTCTGGGCATCGCACTTAGAAGATAAACACGCCGCTAAAGAAGTATAGAGGAGGGCAATACTATGAGTATGAAATTCGTCAAAGAACAACCGATTATTGAACTATCCAATATTGTTGTCCAATTTGCCTCCCGTGATGGTACATTATTTAACCCGAAAAAATTCACCGCGGTTAATGATGTCAGCCTTGCTATTCATGCAGGTGAAACAGTTGGCTTAGTAGGTCAATCTGGCTGTGGTAAATCAACCCTTGCGAATGTGATTATCGGCTTGCAAAAGCCGACTTCCGGCACAGTAAAATTCAACGGTTTGGAAATGAAATATGGTAGTGCACAAGCACGTAAATATTTCGGCAGCCAAGTATCTGTGATTTTCCAAGACCCGGCAACAGCGCTGAACCCTCGTATGAGAGTGTTGGATATTTTAAAAGATCCAATGGATATTCATAATATTTTACAGCCGCAAGAGCGTGAAAAACGCGTTTACGACTTACTTTCTCGTGTAGGTTTACCACGCTCTGCTGCACTAGTTGAGCCAACCCGTTTATCTGGCGGTCAAAAACAACGTGTAGCGATTGCTCGTGCATTAGCACTAAATCCAAAACTGATTGTAGCTGATGAACCAACCTCAGCCCTTGATGTATCAGTTCGTGCGCAGGTACTTAACCTGTTAGCCGATTTGAAAAAAGAGCTAAATCTTGCGATGGTATTTATTTCACATGACTTACAAACCGTTCACCAAGTTTCCGACCGAATCGTGGTAATGAATGGTGGACAAATTGTGGAAATGGGAAATGCGGTAGATGTATTTGAAAATCCGACGAAAGAGTATACTCGCACCTTAATTGAGGCGGCGCCTTCTCTACTCTAATTCAGCTTTAAGTTGAGCTTTGATTATACAAGCGGTAAAATTTTAACAGAATTTTACCGCTTGTTTTTTTAGAAATCGAATATGATTAAAATTACCCAAACTATAGAAACCGATTTACTCATTGTAGGCTCCGGCATTGCCGGGCTTTCAGCGGCTGTTGAAGCAAAAAGCAAGAGTCTCAATGCACTGCTTATCAGCAAGTCGACCATTGGCTCAGGAGCGAGCTATTTTCCGCTTAAAGCAACCCTTGGAATTCAAGTAACCGGAGATGAAAGCGATCATGCCCATTTTCGAGAAGATATTGAGCGTATCGGTCAAGGCAAAATTAATCCGCATGTTGTGCAAGCCTATATTGAAGATTCTCCTCAAGCAATTGAATTATTAAATCGAATTGGTTTCAAGCCTTGGAAACGTAACGACAACCGCCCGGCTTGCTTTGCTAAATATTCAAGACCGATTTATCTGATTAAAGATTGGCGAGAGTCTGCAATTCGTGCCAAACAAATTTTAGAAGAACAGCAAATTCCTTTTTATGAAAATGCTACCCTGTTACATATTGTCAGCGAGAATAATCAAGTAGAAGGTGCGGTGTTCTCGCTTAATACAAGCGGTCAAATTTCGTATATTTTTTGCAAAACCCGCTATATTATTTTGGCAGCTGGCGGCATTGCAGGGTTGTATAAAGATAATCTTTACCCTGCTGATGTCATTGGCTCTTTGCACTCCGTCGCTCAAAAAGCCGGGGCAAAATTGGTCAATTTACCCTTTATCCAATTTATTCCAGCCTTCGTTGAACCTAAATATAAAGTTTTATTTGGTGAACATACCCTAAAATATGTGAACGAAATTACCGACTCTCATGGCAATAATCTGTTTCCACATTTAAGCACAGAACAATTTGCTAAAATGATGCTTGAAAGAAGCCATTACGCCCCATTTAGCCTTGACTTTGACTGTGTGGAATTTGATTTAGTCATGATGAAGCATTTATTGGAAAATCCGTCTGAAAAAGGAGTTTATCTTAAATACAGCCCTAAACTCTATGAAGATAAAGAAGAATTTTATACGGTCTATCTAAGCTGGCTGAAAAATGAAGTTGGAATTGATTTAGTCAAAAATAAAATCGCAATTAAGCCTTTTGCCCACAGTTGTAATGGTGGGATTCAGATCGATGAATGGGGTGAAAGCCATGTCCAAGGTTTATTTGCTATTGGTGAAATTGCTCATTGTATTGAAGGGGCAAATCGTATGGGTGGCAATTCAGTGGGTGGTGGTTTAGTATTTGCCAAGCGTGCAATCGCTAAAATTAAACATTCGCTTGCAATGCATTTGCAAAAAAATCACGAAATATTACCGCTTGCAGAGGTAGAAAACGCATTAAATCAGCTTACACCGCCTAATGCACAGCAGGCACTTACCTCGAGTGAAGTACTTTCAACTATTCGCGAAAAAATGACATTATATGCAAATATTTATCGTACCGTTGAAAATCTCACCCTATTATTAAATGAATTAGCGCAATTGGAACAAAGATTCGATCCGATTTATCACGCACAATTTCAAGGAATTGAAATCTACAACGCATTAAAAACTGCTCAGTTAGTAGTTAATCAAATGTTGAATGAGAAGAGTTTAGGCGCACACTACTTAGTTAAGTAAAATTAGTCTATAATGCAAACCTTGTTTTAAGCATCAGAAAATCAAAATTACCTTAGGAGTACACATGAATAGCTACCTGCTTAAGCTAAAACCAAGTACCGCAGTGTTATTGTCTATTATCACTGTTTTTATTTTGGGGGTAACCATGATCAAATTAGGTTGGGTTCCTCAAATTTCTATTTTATTGGTTGTCATTACCTTATTACTTTTCGGCTTAGTCAATAAAATTCCCTTTAAAGATATGCAAGAAGGTATGGCTAAAGGCTTAATGTCTGGTATTGGGGCTATTTATTTATTCTTTTTCATCGGGTTATTAGTCTCTGCATTAATGATGTCCGGCGCAATTCCCACTTTAATGTATTACGGCTTAACCAGTATTTCACCTGAATTTTTCTATATTTCAGCTTTTGCATTAAGCTCTATTACAGGTGTTGCATTAGGAAGTAGTTTAACCACAACAGCCACTATCGGCGTTGCCTTTATTGGAATGGGTTCAGCTTTCGGAGCTAATCCTGCAATTGTCGCTGGTGCCGTAGTATCAGGGGCATTCTTTGGCGATAAAATGTCACCACTTTCAGATACCACAGCTATCGCAGCTTCAACGGTAAGTATTGATATGTTTGCGCATATTCGCAATATGATGTACACCACTATTCCTGCATGGATCTTGACTGCTATTTTCCTTTGGTTATTAACCGAACCTGCTGATGTATACGATTTCGCTAATATTGAAAACTTAAAAACGAATTTACAAGCCACAGGGTTAATTCATGGTTATTCATTACTGCCTTTCGCTACCTTAATTTTAATGGCAATAAAACGTGTAAATTCAATCTATATTATCGTTACTACTGTTGTATTATCACTTATTATTACTTACACACATAGCTCTCCTAGCCTAGAACAACTCGGTTCTTACTTTTTCACAGGGTACAAACCTGCGGAAAACTTAAACCTAGGTGAAGTTGCCTCACTAATTTCTCGTGGCGGCATTAACAGTATGTTCTTTACCATCAGTATTGTAGTATTAGCACTAAGTTTAGGTGGATTATTGCAAGCTCTTGGCGTATTACCGGCTTTACTTGAAGGAATCAAAGGTTTCTTAACCAGTACAGGGCGAGTTACGCTTGTAGTAGCAAGTACTGCGGTGGGAATTAATGTCTTAATCGGAGAACAATATTTGAGCCTATTATTATCAGGCAATACTTTCCGTTCAACTTACGAACGTTTAGGCTTAGAACCGAAAAACCTCTCACGCACATTGGAAGATGCTGGCACGGTAATCAACCCACTTGTACCTTGGAGCGTTTGTGGCGTATTTATCAGTAGCGTACTAAATGTCTCTGTACTTGATTATTTGCCTTATGCTTTCTTCTGCTATCTCTGCTTAATCCTAACCCTTATCTTTGGATTTACCGGTGTAACCATCAGCAAAAAAGCAAACTAACTCATAAAAAATGCCTACAGATTTGTAGGCATTTTTTTATCTATGCGTTTAGAATTATAGCTGTATCACAGCTTGTTTAGCTAACTCTCTTGCCAACTTATCAATATGTAGCACATCGGCAATTTCTTTAACTTGAATTGGTGCGATATTTTCAACCACAGCCCGGTTTATGTTTACAATATCAATAAAACGAATTTGTTCATTTAAAAATGCCTCAACAGCAATTTCATTTGCCGCATTCATAGCAGTTGTTGCATACTGCCCTTCAGCAAAGGCTTCAATAGCTAATTTTAAATTTGGATAACGAGAAAAATCCGGTTCAATAAAAGTCAATTCTTTTAGCTTAAAGAAATCTAACGGCGCCACACCTGCATCAATACGATTCGGATATGCCATTGTGTGAGCAATCGGAGTACACATATCCGGATTTCCCATTTGAGCAATCACAGATCCATCCACATAACGCACCATTGAGTGAATAATAGATTGTGGATGGATAATAATTTCCATCTCATCGGCACTAGCATTGAACAACCAACGAGCTTCGATATATTCTAAGCCTTTGTTCATCATCGTTGCCGAATCGACCGAAATCTTTTTACCCATAGACCAATTTGGATGAGCCACCGCTTGAGCCGGGGTAATGCTATCAAACTCAGTTAATGGCTTGGTTCTAAACGGTCCACCCGAACCGGTTAAGATAATTTTGCTCACTCCTAGTTCAGATAACGGACAAAAACCGACTTTTTGTTGTGCTTCTGGTGGTAAGGCTTGGAAAATTGCATTATGTTCACTATCTACTGGCAGTAATTTTGCGCCTGACCGACGGGCTTCATCAATAAAAAGCTGCCCACAAGTTACCAGCGATTCTTTATTTGCCAATAAAACCTTTTTACCCGCTTTCACAGCTGAAAGCGTCGGCAATAAACCGGCTGCGCCTACAATTGCCGCCATCACCATATCCACCTGTGGATGCGCAGAAAGATCACAAATCGCTTGTTGTCCAGCTAATACTTCTGTTTTTAGCTTTAATTTCGATAGCTCGCTTTTAAGTGCTAAAGCAGCATCTTCATCATCTAGTGCCGCAAACTGGGGTTGATATTGTTGACATTGTTCCGCCATCAACGCTACATTTCTTCCCCCTACTAAAGCAAAAACCTCATATTTTTCTTTATTTTTGTCTACAACCGCTAAGGTACTTTTCCCAATAGATCCGGTTGAGCCTAAAATCACTAATTTTTCCATTATTGTTCTCTTTTTAATCCGACAAGCGGTCGTTTTTTATCAAAATTTTACAAATTCCATGCGCTTAACTGGATAGACGTTTTGCCTCAATCACATCATCTAATTGAGCCACTCTGGCTAATAATTTATTTAAAATTTCTACATTATTGAGCTGAATTTCCATATCAATGGTGGCAATGCTACGTTTAACATCAGTACGGCTGGATACCCCAAGCACATTGACTTTCTCATTTGCCATGATTGCACTTACATCTCGTAATAAACCGTTGCGGTCATTAGCAATCACGCGAATAGTCAAACTTAGTCCCGAAGAATAGCCTTCTCCCCAATCGGCTTCAACAACCCGCTCAGGATTAATACTGAGCAACTCATATAGTTGTTCACAATCGGCTCGATGAATGGAGATCCCTCGCCCTTGAGTAATATAACCGACAATTTCATCGCCTGGAATCGGCTGACAACAGCGGGCAATGGAGTGCATTAAATTCCCTACACCTTCAACAATCACATAGCCTTTACTTTGCTTCGGCTGGTTGCTGTTTTTGTTGACCTGCTTTAACACTGCCTCATCTTCTTGCTCAGCAGTCGGTTTGATTAATTTAGATTGCAGGTAGTGCATCAGTTGGTTTAAGCGAATATCACCACCACCAATAGCTGCATATAAATCATCAAACTGTTTGAGGTTGTAACGAGGCAAAGCATATTCTTCAATCTGTTTAAGGGTAAAGCTATATTTCGCCATCTCCGCTTCAAGAGCTTCTTTACCAATTGGAATATGCTTTTCTCTATCTAATTTTTTAAACCAAGCAATGATTTTCGAGCGAGCTTTGCCTGTATTTACAAACCCCGCATTTGGATTGAGCCAATCTCGGCTTGGGTTTGGTTGTTTTTGAGTGATGATCTCAACCTGATCACCCATTTGTAAATGATAAGTAAAGGGTACAATTCGACCGGCTACTTTTGCCCCAATGCAACGATGTCCGATTTCACTATGAATCGCATACGCAAAATCAAGGGGTGTAGCTTTTTGTGGTAAATCAATTACCTCACCTCTTGGCGTAAACACATAAACACGATCATCAAATATTTGTGAACGCATTTCTGCCACCATATCACCGGAATCGGCAAGATCATTTTGCCATTCAAGTAATTTACGCAACCAAACGATTTTTTCCTCATAACCCGAACGCCCTGCTGTCGCGCCTTCTTTATACTTCCAGTGAGCGGCGACACCAAGTTCTGCATCATCGTGCATTTGTTGAGTACGAATTTGGACTTCAATCGTTTTATCACCCTCACCTAACACAACAGTGTGCAGAGATTGATAGCCATTTGGCTTCGGGTTTGCAATATAATCATCAAAATGTTCCGGCAGATGTTGGTATTTGGTATGAATAATGCCCAAAGCGGTATAGCAATCTTCCAAGGTAGGAACAATGACACGGACAGCACGAATATCAAACAACTGATTGAACTTCAAACGCTTTTTCTGCATTTTTTTCCAAATGCTATAAATATGCTTCGGACGACCATAAACCTGTACATTATCAATTTCAGATGATAAACAAGCGGTCAAATCTGCCACAAAATTTGCAATATAGCGTTCACGATCTAATCTGCGTTCAGCTAAATCAAATTTGGCAATTTGGGTATAAGAGATAGGGTGAAGAATACGGAAGCAATAATCTTCCAGCTCCCATTTAAGCTGACCAATGCCTAAACGGTTAGCAAGAGGTGCATAAACATGTGAACACTCTTTAGCAGCTAGCACCGTATCTTCTTCCGAGTGGTGGCGACCTTCACGCAAATAGGCAATCCGCTCGGCTAATTTGATAACCACACAGCGGAAATCATCAACCATTGCAAGCAACATTCGACGAATATTGTCAATTTGTAGATCTGAGACATTGTTAGCACTTAATTGGCGAATATTCTCCATTTCGAGAACACCTTTCACCAGATTCTTAATTTGATTGCTAAAATCGTCTTTTAATTGAACCAAATCAATAATATTGTGCTTAACGAGAGGAAATAGTAAGGCTGCAACGAGGCTGTCATCATCCATATTCAGCCCGTGCAGTACCTCCACCATTTCGATGCCATACCACATCAAACTGTAATCGGTATCCAGTTTTTCTTGAGCATATAACCAAGCCTGTTGAATTTTTTCAAAGGTAACCGGCGACATATTCAAGCTCGCACTCCAACTCGCCAATTCAAAATTATTCGGGTCAAGTTGGTGGGAATAACGAATTGCAACCATTCAGCCTCCTTGTAAAATTTCACGAAAAAATAACCGCTTGTGACAGCTCGAAATGAAGGCTAATTATACGTGGAATTTCAAAAAAAATTTATCCTTTTATGAAAATTTAATGCCAACCTTGAAATCACATTACTCATTAAGAGGTAATAACATTGTGATAAATCAAACCTATTGGCACAATCATTTGCACAGACTTACGCTCTTGATTACAATATTTGTGTTTTTATTTTAAATCGCGTATTTACGCTTGTGGGTAGTAATGACAATTTTAGCCTTAGGTATTAATCATAAAACCGCCTCCGTCGGATTGAGGGAAAAAGTCGCGTTTGTAGATAACAAACGTGAGCTGGCTCTTGAACAAATCCAACAAAATGGCTTAGCTGATAGTGTTGTTATTCTTTCAACTTGCAATCGTACAGAACTCTATTTTCATCAGCCGAATATTTCGCCTCAAGAAAACAGCCTTGAAAATATTCAATGGCGTGAACAATGCTTACGATGGTTTGCTCATATCCATCAGCTAGATGAGACCGAACTGCTGGAATGTCTATATTTCAAGCAGAACTTAGAGGCAGCTAACCATCTTATGAAAGTAGCAAGTGGTTTAGATTCTCTGATTTTAGGCGAGCCTCAAATTCTCGGGCAAGTTAAGCAAGCTTATCAATATAGCGAAGATTTCTATCAACAACATCAGCGGACTATTTCTACTAAACTTTCCCGCTTATTCCAACGGACTTTTGCCACTGCAAAACGGGTGCGTTCTGAAACAGAAATCGGTAGTCAAGCAGTATCAGTTGCTTATGCTGCTTGTGGCTTGGCTCGCCAAATTTTTGATAATTTCGGTAAATTACGTTTCTTGCTTGTCGGGGCTGGTGAAACCATTGAGCTGGTCGCTCGCTATTTAATCCAACACGGTGCGACAAATATTATGCTGGCTAACCGTACTCATATTCGCGCAGAAATGCTGGCGGAAAAATTAAATGCACCAATGCAAATTCTCTCGCTTAGTGCATTGCAATTAGGTTTAAACCAAGCAGATGTAGTTATTAGCTCCACCGGCAGTCCTGATACCTTAATTACCCAAGAGATGGTAAGTATTGCCCAAAAACAGCGTCAATTTGACCCATTGCTACTCATTGATATTGCCGTACCACGTGATATTGATGAGAAAGCCGGAGAGTTAGACGGTGTCTATGCTTACAGCGTAGATGATTTGCAAAATATCATTCAGCGTAATATGGCTCAGCGAGAGGAAGCCGCTAAACAAGCAGCCGAGATTGTTAAAGAAGAGAGTAAAGCTTTTTTTGAATGGCTTAAACAGCAACAATCGAGTGATTTAATTAAACGCTACCGTCAAGATGCGGAGCAAATCCGTCAAGAATTGCTGGAAAAAGCACTGCAAGCAATAAGCCAAGGACAGGATAGCGAAAAAGTACTACATGAGTTAAGTTATAAACTAACTAACCAACTTTTACATGCTCCCACTCAGGCATTACAAGCTATGGCAAAGAATGGAAACTCCACCGGCTTGCAAAGTTTCTCAAAAGCACTAAGATTTGAAGATTGATGAATAAAAAAATACCTTTAAATAGGCAACTATTAAAGGTATTTATTTTTAATCGTCTTTTAAGTTATCTTTCCTGTAAAGCTTGCTTCATTCTGGTGATCGGCTTAATTAAATATTGGAAAATTGTTTTTTCACCGGTTTTGATATCCACAGTTGCCGTCATTCCGGGAGAAATATCTAATTTATTCCCTGCTTTATCAGTAATATAGCTGTCTGAAGTTTCTACTAAAACACGATAATAAGATTGCTCGGCATTTAATTTTAACTCACTTGGTCGTCTTTCATCTTGTAAGGTATCAGGACTAATTAAAATAACTTTCCCTTCTAGTCCTCCATAAATTGAGTAATCGTAGGCACTCACTTTAATCAAAGCATCTTGTCCTGTGCGAATAAAGGCGACATCTTTAGGGCTAATATAGGCCTGAACAATCAACTTATCATCAAGCGGTACAATTTCTAGAATATCTTGCCCCGCTTGAACCACTCCACCAACAGTATTGATTCTAATATTTTTCACCACACCACGTAATGGAGCTTTAATTTGCGATCTCTCTACAGGATCTGCCCGCATAACCATATTTTCACGCGCCTGTGCCAACTCTGATTCCGATTGAACTAATTCATTACTTGCATCTGCAGCATATTTATTTTTCCGCTCGGTGATCTGCTGGGCAATATCTGAAGACTGGCGTTGCATTCTTAAGAGTTCAACTTCTGACATTACCCCTTTTTTCACCATAGGTTGCACGATAGCAATCTCTTTATCTAATAACGCCTTGCTTTTAGATAAGCCAGCAATACTATCCTGCATTGCTTTGCGGCGAGCGTTATAAGCAGCAAGCTCTCTTTCCTTCACTTCTTTGGCAATATCATCCGGAAATTTTAAAGCAATGCCATAAGCCTCCGCTCGTAAACGGCTAACTATCGCTTCTAAGTTTTGTACTTTCGCTTCACTTTCACGCAAAATCGCAGAACTACGAGTATCGTCTAAGGTAAGTAAGATTTGATCTTTTTCAACAATATCTCCTTCTTTTACCTTCATTTCTCTGATAATACCCGGATCTAAACTCTGCACAATTTGCTCTCGGCTACTTGGAATCACGCTTCCCTGACCACGGGTAACCTCTTCAAGCGGACTCAAATAAGCCCAAATGACAAATACTGCCAAAAAAATGGAAAAAAGAATAATGACCGCAAAAGATTTATGATGTTTTTCTACCTGCAATGCCGCATTTAAATCGTTAATCAGAGATAAATCCGACTTTTTCACTTTTTCAATTGAATGATTGTTACTCATTATACTTCCTTAGATTCTGTAGTAGCAGGTTCCTGTTTTTTAGCTTGTGGCTGTTTCTGTAAACGGGCTAGGATTTCATCTCTCGGGCCATCCATAACAATTTTGCCATTATCCATCACAATAACTCGATTAACCAACTTCAATACCTGAGGACGATGAGTCACCACCACCAAGGTTCTATTAGCCAACCAATGTGCCAATGCATTTAACACCATCTCTTCCGAAGATTGATCTAAATCACTGGTAGGTTCATCTAACAAAACAACTTTTGGATCTTTAATTGTCATGCGGGCTAAAGCCAATAACTGTTTTTGCCCACCAGATAATCCCATGCCATTTTCACCCAACGGCATATCTAATCCTTTAGGATGTTTTTGTATTAGAGGCAATAATCCAAAACGTTGTAAAGCTGAAACCAATACTCTATCATCAGATAAATTATCCATCCGAGCCATCTCAAGATTCTCACGTAAAGTACCTAAAAATAATCTCTCAGATTGCCCTAATAAAGCTACTTTGCTACGCAAATAATTTGGATCGAGTTGACGAATATCCACATCATCTAAACTCACACCACCTTTTACTGGCTCATATAAGCCTGAGGCAAGCTTAAGCAAAGTACTTTTACCACTGCCGATTTTGCCTAAAATCGCCACTTTTTCACCCGCTTGTATGGTTAAATTTAGCTCGCTGACAACATCAGCTACCTCTTTATTGTATTGAAAAGAGACATTTTGGAACCCGATTTTACCAAATACTTGTTTAAGCGTAATGTATTGACGAGCAACATCACGCTCAATCGGACGCTCAATAATCGCATCAATACCTTTTAATGCTAATTTCGCCTGCTGGAAACGAATAGCCAATGAAGCAATTTGTCCAACCGGTGATAACGCACGCCCGGAAAGTAATACTGAGGCAATAATTGCACCAATTGTAATACGATTAGCCTCTGATTCAGCATGTACCATGTAGGCACCTAAGACCACTAAACAAACCGTATTAAGTTGCTGAATTTTCGTGGCAAAGCTCGTTACAAAGTTACTTAAATCCTTAACCTTAATCTGGGAAGCAGAAACTTTTGCCGTATAATTATCCCAACGCTGCTGAGCCCAATTTACCGCATTGTTTGACTTAAGGGTTTCAATACCATCAAGTGCTTCAACAATCAAACCTTGACGCTGAGAAGATTCACGCATAGATTCATTTAGAAAGGCTGATAGTTTAGGTTGTACCGCAAAGCCGACTACTAAAACCAGCACAATCATTACCATTGGCACAAACGCCAATATGCCGCCCACCAAATAAATCACAAAAATAAACAAAAATAGGAAAGGTAAATCCACCAATGCCAATAAGCTCGCACTGGTCATAAATTCACGCACCGATTCAAATTCACGTAAATTATTGGCATAAGAGCCAGACGAAACTGGTTTATCGATTAACCGCAACGCCATTATTCGCCTAAATAGAGCCGAACTAATAATCAGATCCGCTTTCTTTCCTGCTACGTCAGTCAAATGACCTCGAATTATTCTTGCGATAAACTCAAAGAAAATAGCGATTACTACCCCGATACTTAGCGCCCATAATGTTTCGTAAGTTTGATTTGGAATAACACGATCGTAAACATTCATTACATACAATGAACTAACCAAAGCCAAAAAATTAATAATAAAACTGGCAAGGATAACTTGATAATAATAGCTCTTAAAACGCCAAATCACTTTCCAAAACCATGATTTAGGCATATGGTATTCAGGCAGTTCCGAACGCACATCAGATGCCATTTTAGGCTTAATAAACCAGCAGTAGCCTAAATAATTTTCCTCCAATGTACGATGTTCTAAAATTTGCTCCCCATCACCGGATTGTCGAATGGTGTAACGTCGGTCTAACCCTTTCCCTTCAATTTTAGTGATAACAACCGCTTCTTCATTTTTTAAAATAGCCACAACAGGTACAGAAAGGCTGGGAATCTCTTGTAATGGACGAGCTGAAATCGAATTTTCAAACCCGTAACTACGTAAAACTTCAACCACCGAATAAAAATTCACTTTATTAGAAGCATCCCTTACTACTTGAGCAGCCAATGCTTCTTGAGCAATAGGGTTGCCATATATTTGGGTTACTAATGAAATATGTTCAATTACTGATTTCATTCTTTCTTTTACTCTTTATTTTAGAGAAAGGGAAGTTACACCGGCCCAAGCCGAAACTCGAGATTGTGAAACTAAATAAAGCAATGCCGCATCACGGAAATCATTACGAGCCGAAACTTCCGTAGCTTGCACTGCCGTTAATTCTTGATAAGCATCCAACACATCAATCAGTGATTTCATAGCAATCTCAAATTGAAGTTCAGTATCCTTTACTACATTCTTCTGTAAACTAATTTGTTTATTCGCAACCTGTGCCAATTTTTGATTACGAACCATATCAATTTCAGCCGTCCTACCCTGTTGCGAGACCTCTAGCTCAATTTCCTGCAATTTTGCCTCAGCCGCTTTTTGAGAATAATAACTTTGCTGCTCTTGATATTTACTGGCAGGGTTATAGATATCCCATGACACATTAACATAAATCTCACGCTCAAGGCGACTGGCAGAACCTTCTAAATTAATTGCAGGCTTACGACGGGCTTTAGCTGCTTCAACCCCTGCCTTAGCACTCTCAAACTCTTTTTGCTGTGCCAAAAAAGTCGGATTTGTGTCAATATTTGAGTTATGATATTGGGTAATAAATTGCTCAGCAGACACCTTAGCAAATGGATCCATTAAATCTTGTTCCGTTAGCATTTTGCTTGTATAACGACTCAAACGACTTAAAGCATTGTGCATAGTTCGCTCAAACTGCAAAAGCATCGCCTCTGTCTGATTACGCCGTGATAAAGCTTCATTTAACTCCGAAGCACGACCACCGTCATAGCTCACAATCACTTTTAGATCTCTGATTAACTTATCGTGTCGTTTTAAACTCTCTTTATAAATGGCAATATTTTCTTTTGCACGCAATGCTGTTAAATATAGCTCACCAATCTGACGCCCGACTTGCTCTCTGGTTTCAGTAAATTTATGTTGGAAATAATCCTGCTTATGCTGATCACGTTCAATTTCAGCCTCAACTGCTCCCCAAGAATAAAGATTAAGCTTACCGTTAATTGCCGGACCGGAACGTCTTTCACTAGAATAAGTACGTTTTTGAGCAATTACTCCCGTATTGGAAACCGACACAATCGGATGATGCCCCGCTTCAGAAATCTTTTTCTGACTTTCTGCCGCCCCAATATTAGCTCGCGCCTCATCTAAAGTAGGATCTGTGACTAACGCAACCTGTAAAATATCTCTCAAAGGTGTCTGTGCATTTACCATATTCGCTAAAGGTAAGGAACACAGCGAAACCAACACCATTTTTTTAAAAATAAATGATTTCTTCATCAAATAATTCCCTCAATATCCCTAACCTATCTTAAATCAAATTAAGGAAATTTGGATAAACTGAATATAAAACTCTGCTTATTATACACCAATCCATCTGACTTTCTGCTCAATATTTGCTATTGAAGAACAAAGTTTACCTATAGAATTAATCGTTCAAATAAGAGGATACAAGCGGTTATTTTTCGCGAATTTTTTACAATTACTCACTCCAGCAAAAAATTGATAAAAAACGACCGCTTGTGCATTCTCGCTTTCTCGCAATTTCATATTACTCAAATTTCAGCTATAATGAGCCAATTTTTGCAAAGCAATTGCAAATGATTGAATATTAGAAGGATATAAAATGACTCCTGTTGTTGCCCTTGTCGGCAGACCAAATGTTGGTAAATCAACCCTATTTAACCGTTTAACCCGCACCCGTGATGCCTTAGTAGCCGATTTCCCCGGCTTAACCCGTGACCGTAAATATGGCCACGCTAATATTGGTGGCTATGATTTTATCGTGATCGACACCGGCGGTATTGATGGAACGGAAGAAGGTGTGGAAGAAAAAATGGCAGAACAGTCGCTACTGGCGATTGAAGAAGCCGATGTAGTACTATTTTTAGTCGATGCCCGTGCAGGCTTATTGCCTGCAGATATTGGCATTGCTCAATATTTACGCCAGCGTGAAAAAACGACTGTAGTAGTAGCAAACAAAACAGACGGCATTGATGCTGATTCCCACTGTGCTGAATTCTATCAACTTGGCTTAGGCGAAGTAGAACAAATCGCTGCTGCTCAAGGGCGTGGTGTAACACAACTTATCGAGCAGGTGTTAGCCCCTCTTGGCGAACAGCTTAATGCCGAACAAGCGGTCGAAAATGATGAGAATTCTGCAAGTGATGAAGATGATGAATGGGATACCGACTTCGACTTTGAGAATGAAGAAGATACCGCACTATTAGATGAAGCCTTAGAAGAAGCTGAAGAATCCATTGAAGATAAGAACATCAAAATTGCGATTGTCGGCAGACCAAATGTAGGAAAATCAACCCTCACCAACCGTATTTTAGGTGAAGAACGTGTGGTGGTTTACGATATGCCGGGCACCACTCGTGACTCTATCTATATTCCAATGGAACGTGATGGTCAGCAATATACTATTATTGACACCGCGGGCGTACGTAAGCGTGGTAAAGTCAATTTAGCGGTTGAAAAATTCTCGGTAATTAAAACCTTACAAGCTATCCAAGATGCTAACGTGGTGCTTTTAACTATTGATGCTCGTGAAGGAATTTCAGACCAAGATTTATCGCTATTAGGCTTTATATTAAATGCCGGTCGCTCTTTAGTGATTGTGGTAAATAAGTGGGACGGTTTATCGCAAGATATTAAAGATCAAGTGAAATCCGAATTAGATCGCCGTTTAGATTTTATTGACTTTGCCCGTGTGCATTTTATTTCTGCATTACACGGTTCAGGTGTTGGTAATTTATTTGATTCTGTTAAAGAAGCTTACGCTTGTGCAACCCAAAAAACTTCAACCTCAATGCTCACCCGAATCTTGCGCATGGCGGCAGATGAGCATCAGCCTCCATTGGTTAATGGTCGTCGAGTCAAATTAAAATACGCCCACCCGGGTGGTTATAATCCACCAATCATCGTGATTCACGGTAACCAAGTGGAAAAATTAGCAGACTCTTATAAACGCTATTTGAGCAACTATTTCCGTAAGAGTTTAAAAATTATCGGCTCGCCAATTCGCATTCTGTTCCAAGAAGGGAATAACCCATTTGCCGGTAAGAAAAATAAACTCACACCAAACCAATTACGTAAACGCAAGCGTTTGATGAAGTTTATTAAAAAAAGTAAGAAATAATTAAACAAATCTCCCTTTCGAACTGTAGAAAAAAGAAAGGGAAATTTGATAAAGGAGCAAAACTATGATGATGCAATATTCTCCGAAATTTAATAATGCAAAAGTGTTAGTGCTTGGTGATGTTATGTTAGACCGTTACTGGTTTGGCGCAACTAATCGTATTTCGCCTGAAGCCCCGGTACCGGTAGTAAAAGTACAAGATATTGAAGAGCGTGCAGGCGGTGCGGCAAACGTAGCGATGAATATCGCAAGCCTTGGTGTGCCTGTGGCATTGCACGGTTTGATTGGACAAGATGATGCCGGCAATGCGTTAGATAAATTGCTCAATTCATATAATATCCAAAACCACTGTGTGGCGATTGATTCCCATCCAACTATTACAAAATTGCGGATTTTATCGCGTCATCAACAATTATTACGCTTAGATTTTGAAGAGGGTTTCCATAATGTAGACTCTAGTGCTCTACTTGCAAAACTTTCTCAAGAAATTACCGCTTACGGTGCCTTGATTTTATCTGATTACGGCAAAGGTACATTAGAATCGGTACAGCAAATGATTCAAATTGCCCGCCAAGCGAATGTGCCTGTGCTAATCGATCCAAAAGGCACAGATTTTGAACGCTATCGTGGGGCAACGCTTCTAACACCAAATATGTCAGAATTTGAAGCGGTAGTTGGACATTGTAAAGATGAAGAGGATATTGTAGTAAAAGGCTTAAAAATGATTGCAGACTTTGAGCTTTCAGCCTTGTTAGTCACGCGTTCCGAAAAAGGAATGACCTTGCTACGTGCCGGTAAAGAACCTTACCACTTACCAACCCAAGCTAAAGAAGTTTATGATGTAACCGGTGCCGGTGATACTGTTATCAGCGTACTTGCAACAGCCATTGCAGATGGTCGCCCTTATGAAGAGGCTTGCTATTTAGCTAATGCAGCAGCAGGTGTAGTAGTCGGTAAACTAGGTACATCAACTGTAAGCCCTGTTGAGCTTGAAAATGCAGTACACCAACGTGCTGAAACCGGGTTTGGAGTCGTTTCTGAAGCAGAATTAAAAGTAATTATCGATGAAGCTAAAAAACGTGGTGAGAAAATCGTAATGACCAATGGCTGCTTTGATATCCTTCACCCGGGGCATGTTTCCTATTTAGAAAATGCCCGTAAATTAGGTGATCGTTTAATTGTGGCTGTTAATACGGATAATTCGGTTAAACGTTTAAAAGGTGAATCTCGCCCAATTAACAATTTAGAGGCTCGTATGGCAGTATTAGCGGGCTTAGCCTCTGTGGATTGGGTTGTGCCTTTTGATGAAGATACGCCACAACGTTTAATCGGTGAAATTCTCCCTGATCTTTTAGTCAAAGGGGGAGACTATAAGCCGGAAGAGATTGCAGGCAGTCAAGAAGTTTGGGCAAACGGTGGAGAGGTTAAGGTACTAAACTTTGAGAACGGTTGCTCTACTACCAATGTAATTAAGAAAATTCAAGCATTATAATGACTATGGAAAAAATCATAATTGATACTGAGCAATTTCAGCGAACGATATCTCGTATTTCGCATCAAATTATCGAAAAACACGGAGATATGCAAAATGTGGTTATTGTAGGTATTAAACGCCGAGGAGCTGAAATTGCTGAATTCATTCAAAAACGTATAGCTGAGTTATCTAATATCCATTTACCCAGTATGGCATTAGATATTACTTTCTATCGTGATGATTTAGACTTAATTTATCAGGATCCGGTTTTTACCGGTGCTGATAATCAGCTCAATCTCAATGGTAAAAAAGTAATTTTGGTTGATGATGTGTTATTTACCGGCAGAACCATTCGTGCCGCATTAGATGCTTTGCTAGATTTTGGGCGTGCTGCTCGTATTGAGCTAGTGATATTTGTCGATCGTGGACATCGTGAGTTACCAATTCGAGCAGATTATGTCGGGAAAAATATTCCTACGGCAAAAAATGAACAGATTCAAGTTCAAACATCACATTATGATGGAATTAATCAAGTGGTCTTAGTTCCTGCTTTGAATGAAGAAACTGCTTAAGTTTAGTGAACCTTTTCTATAAAATTATCTCTAATGAAAGGTATTACTTATTATCTCCACTAGGATTGTTATAAAAATGAAATTAGTAAAATCATTATTTGCTGTAGCCGTTGCTACATTTAGTCTTACCCAAACTGCTCACGCTTTTGAAGAACGCGTTGTAGCTTTAGTTAATGATACACCAGTGATGGCCAGCCAAGTGCAACGTATTTTAGGCAAGAAAAAAGTGTCTGAAGCTGCTCACCGTGCTGCCATTGATCAAGTGATTGATGATATGTTGGTTCAACAAGTCACCAAAGAAGCGGGTATTACAATTAGCCCTTCATCAGTTAACCAAGCGGTTGAAAATGTGGCTATCCAAAACGGTATTACCTATGGCCAGCTATTAGACGCTTTAGACTATCAAGGCATTACACTTGAACAATTTAAACGCAATATTGCTCAACAAATGGCAATGGAACAGGTTCGCCATATCAGTATCAGCAAATCTATTCAAGTTGCACCAGAGCAAGTTAAATCTTTAGCCCAAGAATTAATGGCAAAAGATAAAGCAGCTGGCAAACTCAAAACGGTTTTAGGTAAAGAACACCGCGTAAGCCATATTCTCCTTAAAACTAACCCGATCTTAAATGACGCACAAGCAAAAGCAAAATTAAATAGTTTAGCTGCTGATATCAAAGCCGGTAAGACTACTTTTGAACAAGCTGCAAAAGAAAACTCTGTTGATTATGCTTCTGCTGCAGATGGCGGGGATTTAGGTTTTAATATCTTAGATATTTATGATCCTGCATTCGCAAATGTAGCTGCAAAAATGAAAAAAGATCAAATTTCTGCGCCATTTAAATCGCAATTCGGTTGGCATATTCTTAAAATTACCGATGCCCGTGAAGGAGATAGAACCGAAGATGCTTATCACCAAAGAGCTTATCAGCAACTAGTGACCAAACAAGCTGAGGAGGCCTCTAAAGATTGGATTAAAGCATTAAGAAGCACTGCAAATATTCAATACATTGGTCAATAATACAAAGATATTCTAAGAACCTCGCCTTGCGGGGTTCTTTTCTTATTACTAAAAAGGATAAAAATGAGTTCACCAAATTCCAAAAAACATTTAGGTCATACCGCTCGTAAACGTTTCGGGCAAAACTTCTTATACGATATGAATATAATTCATGGTATTGTTTCTGCAATCAACCCTAAAAATGGTCAGTTCCTATTAGAAATTGGCCCGGGTTTAGGTGCTTTAACCGAGCCTGTGGCAGAGCTTGTCGATAAATTAACGGTAGTGGAATTAGACCGTGATTTAGCAGAACGCCTTCGTCATCACCCATTCCTAAATCAAAAATTAACCGTGATTGAACAAGATGCTCTACGTTTTAATTTTCGTGAATATTTTGAAAGTTTGAATTTAGCTGAAAATGAAGCAGTACGAGTATTTGGTAACTTGCCTTACAACATTTCAACGCCGTTGATGTTCCACCTATTCAAATTCCACGATTTGATTGAAGATATGCACTTTATGTTGCAAAAAGAGGTAGTAAAACGTTTATGTGCCGCCCCAAATAGCAAAGCTTACGGCAGATTAACCATTATGGCACAATATTACTGCCAAGTAATGCCTGTGCTTGAAGTGCCGCCAACTGCCTTTAAGCCTGCACCGAAAGTGGACTCTGCCGTAGTTCGCTTAGTACCTTACAAACAATTACCTTACCCAGTAAAAGATGTTTACTGGCTCAATAGAGTGACCACCCAAGCTTTTAACCAACGACGTAAAACGTTGCGTAATGCCCTTTCTACACTTTTTAGTGCAGAGCAGCTTGAAGCATTGGAAATTGACCTCACCGCACGGGCAGAAAATTTAACCATTAAAGATTATGTGCGCTTAGCAAATTGGTTATGCGATAACCCACCTGAAGTGGATAATCTTGAAGAAATTGCCGATAAAGATTGCTAAAAGCTAAGATAAGATAGAAACAACAAGCGGTTATATTTGTAAAAAATTTTGCAAATATAACCGCTTGTGTATTGAGATGAGAAAATTATTTCGTACCGAAAATTTTATCGCCCGCATCGCCTAAACCCGGGATGATATAGCCTTTTTCGTTTAAATGGCTGTCAATTGAAGCGGTATAAAGCTCAACATCCGGATGGGCTTCTTCTAAAACCTTAACTCCTTCAGGTGCTGCAACTAAAACTAATACCTTGATATGTTTACAACCTGCTTCTTTTAGCAGATCGATAGTGGCAACCATTGAACCACCGGTTGCTAACATTGGGTCGGTAATAATGGCTAAACGCTCGTCTACATCATTAGCTAATTTTTTGAAATAAGGCACAGGTTGTAGCGTTTCTTCATCACGGTAAATGCCTACAACACTAATACGGGCACTTGGAATATGCTCTAACACACCATCCATCATACCTAAGCCAGCTCGTAAAATAGGCACAACTGTGACTTTCTTGCCTTTGATACGCTCAACTGCAACTTTATCGCCACTCCAACCATCGATTTCAACTTCTTCCATCTCCAAATCTTTGGTTGCTTCATAAGTCAGTAAACTGCCTATTTCATTTGCAAGCTCACGGAAATCTTTGGTGCTAATGTCCGCCTCACGCATTAAGCCTAATTTATGCTTTACAAGCGGGTGTTTTACTTCAACAATTTTCATTTTAAGTTCCCCTTTGAAAGAATTTATGCACTATTTTTGATTTTTGCCAATTCTTCATCTTTTAATACTCGACGAAGAATTTTGCCTACATTACTTTTTGGTAGCTCATCACGGAATTCAATATCTCGTGGGATTTTATAGCCGGTTAAAAATTGGCGGCAATAAGTACGCAATTCATCACGTGTCAGGCTTTCCTCTTTTTTCGTTACAAAAATTTTAATGCTCTCACCGGAAGCCGGATTTGGCACACCAATCGCTACTACCTCATTAACTTTCGGATTTTGTGAGATAACCTCTTCAATTTCAGTTGGATAAACATTAAAACCCGACACAATGATCATATCTTTTTTGCGATCGACAATGCGTAAATTAAGATCTTGCCCCATTTCAACAATATCCCCCGTCGCCATCCAACCATCTTTCAATACTTCTGCTGTTTCATCCGGGCGATTCCAGTAGCCCAACATAACTTGAGGACCTTTTACTAATAGCTCGCCACGTTCGCCAAGCGGCACCTCATTACCTTCATCATCTACAATACGGATATCGGTATTAGGTACAGGAACACCAATAGAACCTGAATATTCTTGAGAATCGCCACGCGTTGCGGAAATC
Organism: Mannheimia granulomatis; assembly: GCF_011455695.1. Lineage (NCBI taxonomy): Bacteria > Pseudomonadati > Pseudomonadota > Gammaproteobacteria > Pasteurellales > Pasteurellaceae > Mannheimia > Mannheimia granulomatis. The sequence goes on from NZ_CP015030.1 coordinate 1,158,086, forward strand.
AATGGGGAACATTCGGTCATTCCATAGCCTTCAATAATATGGCAACCCGTTAAATCATGCCAACGTTTAGCAACATTAGATTGAATCGCTGCACCACCACCTACACTTAATTTCAACGAAGAAAAATCAACTTCTTTTAAGCTTTCATGATTTAATAAGGCATTGAAAAGGGTATTTACGCCTGTAATCACAGAAACACGATATTTTTTTAATTCTTTAATAAAGCCCGGAATATCACGAGGATTAGTAATGAATAAGCCTGTAATTCCCAATTCAAGGAATAATAGGCAGTTTAGCGATAATGCAAGCACATGATATAACGGTAATGGTACAACCCCGATAAGATTAGGAGAGCTTCCTAATAACGGTTCAACAATCCACTTTGCCTGCATCATATTAGCGATAAGATTTTGATGCGTCAGCATTGCACCTTTAGCCACACCGGTTGTCCCACCTGTGTATTGTAAAAACGCAAGATCACTACTGTTAATTGTCGGCTTGACATATTGTCTTTGCTTACCAATACTTAAAGCTTCACGAAAACTTACTGCGTGGGGCAACTTATATTTAGGCACTAACTTCTTAATATATTTAACCACAAAATTAACCAACGTACGTTTACCAAATGAGAGCTGATCACCCATTCGAGTTAAAATAACATGTTTAATATTGGTATTAAAAACCACTTTTTCTAATGTGGCCGCAAAGTTAGACACAATGACAATCGCTTTTGCTCCACTATCATTTAGCTGATGCTCTAATTCACGTGGGGTATAAAGTGGATTCACATTCACCACTACCAACCCCGCACGCAAAGCACCAAATAAGGCAATAGGATACTGTAATAAATTGGGCATCATTAACGCAATACGATCGCCTTTCTGTAAACGCAATTCATTTTGTAAATAGGCTGCAAATGATCGACTCCGTTCCTCTAATTTACGAAAGGTCAGAATTTGCCCCATATTAATATAAGCCGGCATATCAGGATGACGCTGTATCGCCGTTTCAAACATTTCGACTAACGATTCGTATTGATTAGTTTCAATTGTTTGTGGTGAATAGGGAGGGTAATTCTTAAACCATATTTTTTCCATGATAGTCTCCTAAACTTTGCCTAAAAATATAGGCGAAAAATGTGCTTGTCGGCTGCGTTTATCTATGCATTTTTTCACAGCCCAGAAAGTTATTCCTGTAAAAAGCAACATTGTGAGTAAAATAATAAGTTCATTTGCAAAAAATTGTGAAAATATGACCGCTGTCATTATCAACACGAATAGTGGCAAACCGTAAATTAACCCTACACTTTTCAGCAAAGTGTTTTCAGGCAGTCCAAGTTTAATTTCATCCCCAATTTTTAGTGGCTCATCCACTTTAATCCTAAATTTAGGAGCTGTTTTTTCTCCAACTAATGCAGATAAAGCGGTTGTTCCACACATAGAATTAGCGGAACAACCTCCACAACCACGTTTAGCATAGCATTGAACAACTGCAACACCATTGTTATACGCTACAACAGTAGCCTGCTCCATCATCATTAGTTAGCTTCTCCTAAGAATCGAATATTTTGTAGAATCTGCTTAGCTGATTGAATGGGAATTTCGCCAATAATCACAATATCTTTATCATTTACCGTTTGATTTAAAATAGTCAATTTTCCTTGTTGCCAAGCGTACTCATTAAAATTAACCCCTTGGCTTGGCATAATATAAATATTTAATGTAGATAAACCATCGCTATATAAACGACTATCAATACTTTCATTTTCAAGTTTATACATTGCCCCATTCATCGTCTGGTTTTCAATTAAGTTAAAACCTGTTGGCAACCAATCAACTTCCCAATTATGCTGCGATTTCAATGTTTCTATATTTATTGAAGTCAATGCCGGTAACACAAGTGATTCAATTGCAGAGGCAATCATTTCAAGCTCCTTAGCTTGATATAAATGTAGTACTCTGAATTCTTCTAAAAGAGCATTATCAACACCGCGTAATTGACTTTTTAGCAATAAATTGCTCTCATCATCAATCCAAAGCGTATAAGAATGGCGTAAATTATCATTTGGAACGATTCGGATTACTCTGGCAATTCGATCGGCAATACGGTCTTTACCCGAATCTAAAAAAGCATAGCCTTTCAAATTTGCATAGTCGGTATAAAGAACATTAGGCAGGTTATCAAGAATATGAGGGGTATTTAAACTAAACGGTCGAAAATTGTATCCCAAATAACTAACAGTTTGATTTTTTAGAATAATCTCTTCGCGGCTGCGATCTAGGTTTAACAATTGAGCATACTCTTTGCCATCCATAAAAGTATGTCGTAGACGAAAAGATTCTACATCTCCTTCCGTTTGCAAAATATAAAGCAGTTCATAAGTTGATTTTTTATGTGCTTGTGTCATTGCTTCTAAATAAGACAAGGGTGTTTTTAACCCTATTTCTGCCCAAGAAAGAGTAGATTGAGCAAAAATAAGAATAAATAGAAACACATATTTTTTCATCTTAACAAACATACTTATTCTCTAATCAAATAAATCTGGCACATTCTATCAAAAATTTTCTATGATTTCGCTATTTGTTGGTAATTTCTTGTTTTTTAGGTACATTTACATACAAAAAGCCACGTAATTATCTGTCCATTACGTGGCTTTTCGCTAACTTATCTCAACAAATTATTTCTGACTCTTTTCCTGAGCCTCTACATTTGAAGTCTGCGCCTTCTCTTTTTCAGTTTCAGTAAGGATTACAGCATTATTAGTACGGCGTTGTAATTCATGATTTTCTAATAACGCATTTATTCTACGTTGCTGAACTTCCAACTGCTCTGCTGTCGGCTGAGCATTAGCCGGAGCATTGTAACTCACAGCTTCAATAGAATTGCTAAACGGTAAAGTTTTCAAGATATTTGGTTGAGTTTGAGCAACCTCATCTTTATGGCTAAAAGAGTTCACCCCTAAAACAGCAACTAAACATACGGAGGCAGCAATACCGGCTTGCATAATCGGTGTACTCCAGCGTTTAAGTTTAAGCAGCAAACCTTTAGGTTGTTTATTTTTCTCTTCAGAAGATAATGTATCGATTTCTTCGTTTTCAAGCAAGGCTTCCATTTTTGCAGAGAAATCATTACCTAAAATAATTTCATCTCCGTGCATCACACTACGAATAGCATGATAGCTTGCCCACTTTTGCTTTAACTCTGGGCTATTTGTTAATGTTTCGACAAAATCCCTATCAACACCCTGCCCATCCATATAAGCTGAAAGGTGCTCGTTCTGTTGAATAATGCTTTGTTGCATAATCGACTCCAATGATTTTTACATCTATTCTATATTAACTAATACTTCAAAATTCTGATTACTGCATAAGCGGATTGACTTTCGCATCAATCGCTTCTCTAGCACGGAAAATTCGTGAACGAACTGTACCTACCGGGCATTCCATTACTTCAGCAATTTCTTCATAACTTAAACCTTCCAATTCTCTTAATCGAATTGCGGTTTTCAATTCATCCGGCAAATTCTCAATCGTATCAAATACAACACGTTTTAATTCTTCAGATAGCACTAAATTTTCCGGTGTATCACTTTCACGTAATTGAACACCTACATCATAGCTCTCAGCATCTTCTGCTAAAATATCCTCTTTAGGCGGTCTTCTACCTAAAGAGGTCAAATGATTCTTCGCAGTATTCACTGCTATTCTATAAAGCCACGTATAAAAAGCACTTTCCCCGCGAAAAGAGGCTAAAGAACGGTAAGCCTTAATAAAGGATTCTTGCACAATATCTGGAATATCATCTCTTGCGACATAGCGAGTAAGCAAACCGGCTACGCGGTTTTGATAACGTACCACAAGTAAATTAAATGCTTTTTTATCACCTTTTTGTGCTTTTTCGACTAATTCTTGGTCGGTGATCTGTTCGCTCAACTGCGGACTCTCCTAATAATAAACTGTGTCATTTCCATTGCACACACTCCATTAGTGTGTACCTTACGATAAAAAGTTCAAAAAATTTAATATTTTTATGCGAAATTTTTTGTTTCTTAATCATGCCTAAAACACAATTGAGAAAGCGGTCGGATTTTATCGAAAATTTGCAAAATTTTCAAAAAATCTGACCGCTTGTAATATTTTATCACATATAAGTGACAACTATTTCTTCGATTTTAAATCCGCTACTTTTTGTGAACGGTAAATCGCATTAATAGCATGGATTAAGGCTCTTGCAGAACTTTCTACAATATCTGTTGCCAAGCCTACACCATGGAATTTTCTGCCCTCATATTCAACTACAATATCCACTTGTCCTAAAGCTTCCGCCCCTTCACCTTTCGCAGTTAAATTATAATGCGACATTTTCAGATCCATTCCAACAATTTGCATAATCGCATTATAAACCGCATCTACCGGTCCATTACCACCATTTGAGGTTTGGTTCATTCGCTTGCCGTCTAACTCAACTTGAACGAAAGCAGAAGCCGGCAATGTGCTAATAGTTTGTGAGGTAATAACATCTAATTTTAATCTATCTTCATCACCTTGCTGCATATCAATAAATGCTAGAGCTTCTAAATCATAGTCAAACACCTGACCTTTTTTATCTGCTAACTGTAAGAATGCCTCATATAATTTATCCAAATCATAATCGGTTTCGGTATAACCCATATCTGCCATGTGCCCTTTCACCGCAGCACGGCCTGAACGAGCAGTTAAATTCAACTTCTCTTTTTTCAAACCAATGGTTTCCGGCGACATAATTTCATAAGTATTTTTATTTTTAAGCATGCCGTCTTGGTGAATACCCGAAGAATGAGCAAAAGCATTACTACCTACAATCGCTTTATTCGGTTGAATCGGCATATTACACAATTGGCTTACCATTTGGCTCACTCGATGAATTTCTTGCGTGTTAATACGAGTATCCACACCTAAGAATTCTTGGCGGGTCTTAATTGCCATAACAACTTCTTCTAAGGCGGTATTACCCGCTCGTTCACCAATACCGTTAATGGTACACTCAATCTGTCTTGCACCATTTTGAATTGCAGTTAACGAATTCGCTGTTGCCATACCTAAATCATTATGACAGTGAACAGATACCACCGCTTTATCAATATTTGGAACACGATTCATTACCTGATGAATAATATTGCCGTATTCGTTCGGTAAACAGAAACCTACAGTGTCTGGAATATTCACTGTAGTTGCACCTGCATTAATCGCTGCTTCAACAATACGACAGATGTTATCAATACCTGTACGACCGGCATCTTCACAAGAAAATTCCACATCATCGGTATAACCTCTGGCACGTTTTACTGCCGCAACAGCCATCTCAACAACATCATCAAAAGAGCGTTTTAATTTTGCTTCAACATGTAAGGCTGAACTTGCAATAAAGGTATGAATACGAAAAGCCTCCGCCACTTTTAATGCTTCATAAGCCGCATCAATATCTTTTGCGACCGCACGAGAAAGTGCCGCCACACGGCTATTTTTAATATGGCGTGCAATTGTTTGCACAGACTCAAAATCACCTGATGAAGAAACCGGAAAACCAACTTCCATTACATCAACGCCTAAACGCTCTAATGCCAATGCAATTTGTAATTTTTCTTTTACCGTTAGACTTGCTTTTAATGATTGTTCGCCATCACGTAAAGTTGTATCAAAAATAATAATATTATTATTGCTCATAGAAAATCCTTAATTATTTTGAAATATTTTTTGCCTAATAAAAAAAGCCCGCATGTTAAAGTGCGGGCAAGATGTGGATAGTCCATTTACTTTCTCCAGACAACCTCTATACTCGCACAGAATACGATAACAGAGATAATCGGAGAAGGGTAAATTTTTCCATATTGTGTTGTGTGTTTATGTTTGCATTGTTATTCGGTAATGGATGTATGTTATCTTCATCCAAAGTAATGTCAATAGTATTTTTTACCTAACGCAAACGGTTACCCTTTATTTTTGACCAATAAAAATAGATAATTAATCCAACAAAACAACTAAATTTAGATAAAAAAACTATTCACACTTATTAATTTAAGAGAATACTTTACCTTTAAATAAAAAATTAAATATTTCAACTTTCAAAAATATTTTTTAATTTTTTGTTAAATTTTTTAAAAAAACACTAGAACACTATTTTCTTTGAAGTTTGAACTCAAATTTGATACCTTTTCACTAATTTTAAGTTTTAAGGATGTATTATGAATTTACCTTTTCGTGCCATTATTTCAGATCTCGACGGCACCCTTTTGAATGCCGATCATAAAATTGGTCGTTTTACCATAGAAACCTTGGAAAAATTATCCCTACAAGGCGTAGATATCTTTTTCGCTACAGGTCGAAATTACCCTGATGTCTCACACATTATCCGTAAAGTGAAGGTAAAAAATGCAATGCTGGTTACCTCAAATGGCGCAAGAGCCAATGATTTAAACGGCAATACATTAATTACCCAACATTTGCCCGAAGATATTGCCTTAGCACTCATGAATATTAAATTTGATGATAAAAATGTCTGTTTAAATAGCTATCAAGGCGATACATGGTTTATTAATAAAGAAATCGAAGAGCTTAAAAAATATCATCAAGATTCTGGTTTCAGCTATCAAGTAGTAAATTTTGCTAATCATCATGGTAAACAAACCGAAAAAGTCTTCTTTATCGGTAAAACACCCGAAGCTCTAATTCCAATTGAACGTTATATTCAAGCGACTTACGGAGATAGTGTACAGATGACCTACTCTGCACTGCTCTGTCTGGAAGTAATGGCAAAGGGAGTTTGCAAAGCCAACTCTTTGGAAAAATTGGTCAAATTACGAGGCTATACTCTAAAAGACTGTATCGCTTTTGGAGATGGTATGAATGATGCAGAAATGCTCGCTGCTGCAGGAAAAGGCTGCCTAATGGCAAATGCTGACCCACGCTTAAAAGCATTATTACCCAATAATGAAGTTATCGGTAGCAATAAAGATGAAGCCGTTGCCAGCTATATTCGAGACACATTCGGCATTATCTAAATTTTTGCAAAAAATAACTCAATTTTGGCCGCTTGTAGCTTAAATCAACTTAAAGGAATACTATGAAACTAAAACCATTAGCCCTACTTGTGCTAATTACCGCTATCGGAATAGGTGGATATTTCTACTACAATCAACAACAAAAAAATGAACAGATTCATTATATTACCGAGCAGGTAACACGCACCAGCATTGATAAAAAAGTACTTGCAACCGGCTCTGTTCGTGCCAATAAACGCACCGAGGTAGGGGCTCAAGTTTCAGGTAAAGTCCAAAATCTTTATGTTAAACTCGGGCAAAAAGTTAAACAAGGCGATTTGATTGCGGAGATCGATTCCAGTAACCAAAGTAATAGTTTAAGCACTGCAGAAGCACAACTCTCTGCCTATCAAGCACAATTAAGCTCAGCGAAAGTCGCACTTGAGGTTGCGCAATCTAATTACAATCGTTTAACTAAATTATATAAAGCAAACAGCACTTCTTTAAGCGATTTAGAAACGGCCAAAAATACGCTGGCATCGGCAAAAGCAAATGTTGATAACATTAAAGCTCAAATTAAATCGGCTGAAATCTCCGTTAATAATGCCAAAACTAACTTAAATTATACTCAGATCATCTCACCAATAGAGGGAGTAATTGTTTCAGTACCAGTTTCAGTCGGGCAAACGGTTAATGCAAACCAAACTTCTCCAACTATAGTTCAAGTAGCAGATTTATCTAAAATGTTAATAAAACTAGAGATTTCGGAAGGTGATATTGCACAGGTTAAAACGGGGCAACAGGTGAATTTTACGACACTTGCCGAACCGGAGCGGGAATATAATGCGACCATTGATAGCATTGATCCTGCCTTAACAAATCTCACCGATAATAACTACACAGAGAAATCCGGCAATACCGAGGCAATTTATTACTACGCAAATTTACTGGTAGATAATCCAGATAACAGCTTACGTATAGGCATGACAACACAGGCTCGAATCACTATTGCAAAACGGGAACAAGTGCTGGTAATTCCAACATCGGTTATTAAAAAACGAGGTAAAGAGAACTACGTAAATGTGCTGGAAAACGGAATCTCGGTGGAAAAAGCAATTACTCTTGGAATGGCTGATAGTCAGAACACAGAAGTTTTATCCGGTATCAATGAAGGAGATCAAGTGATCTTAACTCAACGAGCAGATGACGAGAAAGTCAGCTCAGCCCGAGGACCAAGAATCTTCTAACTTAAAATGACAAGCGGTTGATTTTACATATTTTTTTGTAAACTTAACCGCTTTATTTATTAAACACATAAGGCATATTCTCTATATATTTTAATTCTATTTAAATAATTAGTATCAAAAAATGTAGCAAGGACCTGTCATTCTTAAGTATAATACCATTCCCTTATCAACAATAAAATTAAGGATATTGTATGAAAATGCTAAAACTCCCTCTACTCACAACGGTAGCAGTCTTAACTCTAAGTGCTTGTAGCCATCATCAAAAAAATGATAAACACCATGAAATGGTGTTGCAAGAGCAAGCCACCTTAGGTGTCAACTGGGTACAACAATCCGGCGAATATCAAGCACTGGCTCATCAAGCATTTAATACTGCAAAAGTAGCTTTTGATCAGGCTAAAGCTAAAAAAGGAAAGAAAAAAGCTGTTGTCGTTGATCTAGACGAAACAATGGTAGATAACAGTCCTTATGCCGGTTGGCAAGTGAAAAACCATCAGTTATTTGATAGTGAAAGCTGGACTCGCTGGGTTAACGCACGTCAAACAGGTGCAATTGCTGGTGCCGTTGAATTTAACAACTATGTAAATAGCCAAAAAGGTACCGTATTCTACGTCTCTAACCGTAAAGACAGCACTGAAAAAGCCGCAACTATTGATGATATGAAAAAATTAGGTTTTATCGGTGTAAATGAACAAACTTTATTTCTGAAGAAAGATAAATCTAACAAAACACCTCGTTTCGAAGAAATTGAAAAGCAAGGCTATGATATAGTCCTTTATATCGGGGACAACTTAAATGATTTTGGTGATGCGACTTACCGCAAATCAAATGCTGAACGCCGAGCCTTCGTAAGTGAAAACAGCAAATTATTCGGTAAGAAATTCATCATATTGCCTAATCCTAACTATGGTGATTGGGAAGGTGGTCTAGACAAAGATTACTACAAAGGTAATGCTGAAAGCCGAATCAAAATTCGCCAAAATGCAATTAAAGCATGGGATGGAAAATAATTAATCACTTGCTACTTTAAACTATTTTGTAAATGTGGCCGCTTATACGTTAATCGTTACAAGCGGTCATTTTTCTATATAGTTTTGCAAAATTTTGTTAGGATAACCCCACTTGAACCGATTAAAGGAAGACTAAAATGACATCAATGAAAATTACGCTTTCGCAACAAGCAGCCCCGGAAATTTGGGGGAAAAATGCTATTCTTTCAGCCGATAATCACGGCTTTATCATCCATAATACAACAAACGATCTTGCTACTATTCAAAAAGCAGCCAGAAAAATCAAAAACCAAGGTATTTTAAACGTCAAACTTTCAGGCGACGGCTGGAATTTAGAAGCCTGCTGGGCATTTCATCAAGGTTTTACCTCGGTTCGCAGCCAAGGCACAGTTGAATATCCAAATTTAGGCGAACAACAAACAGAATTTGAATATCGCCTAAAATGCTCTACTTTCATCAGAGAGCTTATCAACGAGCCATCTGACAGTTTAACTCCTCAAAAATTAGCGCAACAAGCGGCTGAATTTATCCAAAATAGTGCAAATGCGAATACGGTTTCTTATGAAATTATGCTTGGAGAAACATTAAAAGAAAAAGGTTATCACGGTATTTGGACTGTCGGAAAAGGCTCTATCAACCCACCTGCTCTACTTAAATTAGACTTTAATCCAAGCGGTGATGAAAATACCCCGGTTCTTGCCTGTTTAGTCGGCAAAGGTATTACTTTCGATACCGGTGGATACAGCATTAAACCAAGCGACAGTATGATGACTATGCGTACTGATATGGGCGGTGCAGCACTATTAACAGGAGCTTTAGCATTTGCTATTAGCAAAGGCTTAAGTCAACGAGTTAAACTCTATCTCTGCTGTGCAGAAAATATGGTTAGCCACAATGCGTTCAAGCTCGGAGATATTATTACCTACCGCAATAATGTGACAGTGGAGGTTTTAAACACCGATGCCGAAGGACGTTTGGTACTGGCAGACGGTTTAATTGATGCTTGCGAACAAAATCCTCAATTTATTATTGATGCAGCAACCCTTACGGGTGCGGCAAAAGTAGCTGTCGGCAATGACTATCACTCAGTATTATCGATGGACGATGATTTAACTTCAGCCCTACTCCGTGCCGCTAAAGCGGAAAACGAACCGTTCTGGCGTTTACCTTTTGAAGAGTTTCACCGCGGACAAATTTCCTCCTCTTTTGCCGATATTGCCAATATCGGCTCGGTACCGGTCGGTGCTGGAGCAAGTACTGCTACCGCATTTTTATCCTATTTTGTGGAAAACTATCAGCAAAATTGGCTGCATATTGATGCCTCTGCAACCTTCCGCAAATCTGCTAGCGATTTATGGGCGGCTGGTGCTACCGGTATTGGGATGAGAACTTTAGCCAACTTATTACTTTCAAAATAAACTTAATCGGACAAGCGGTCATTTTTAAGCAAAAATTTGCAAAAAATTAGTTTAATTTGACCGCTTGTTGCTCAAGCAAAAAAGGAAAAAATATGGCTAAATCCAACTATATTACCCGAGCAGGCTGGCAAGCTTTAGATCAAGAACTAAAGTTTTTATGGAAAGAAGAAAGACCAAAAGTAACTCAAGCGGTTTCTGATGCTGCTGCTCTTGGCGATCGCAGTGAAAATGCCGAATACATTTATGGTAAACGTAGGCTACGCGAAATTGACCGTCGTGTGCGTTTTCTCTCAAAACGTTTAGAAGTTCTGCAAATCGTAGATTACCACCCTAAACAAGAGGGAAAAGTCTTTTTCGGTGCGTGGGTAGAATTGGAAAACGAGAATGGTGAAGCCAAACAATATCGCATTGTAGGCTGTGATGAGTTTGATCCTGCAAAAAATTGGATCTCCATCGACTCTCCTGTAGCAAGAGCCTTGATCGGTAAACAGATTGATGATGAAATTCGGGTTGAAACTCCGCTCGGAAAAGTACTGCTTTATATCAACAAAATTTGGTATGAAGCATAATATCCATTTCCTAAAAAGTTAACCTATAAGCAACACATAACTGCTTATGAAAGAGCATAAGCAGTTAAATATCTATGACATTTAGGATTGCTGTAGCTCACGTTGCGCAGCGATTGCTAAAAAATGACTACGATCTTTATACGCTGAATTACTTGCTACCTTATTATCAATACGATCTAATAAATACTGCGGTAATACAATATTCACTCGTTGGCGTTTACCTAAGTATGCGGTAATATCAATATCAACTAGCAACCAGCTATCGCAATAATTAAAATCCTCATTCTGTTTATAGGATAGAAATCCTAAATCTTTAATAGTAGTTACATCCTTGCCTTCCTCTACCATCGTTTCTAAAACTAAATGTATCGCCTCAGTTACTATTGGCAAAATATCTTCAACCGTATCTGCCGCACTGAAACAGCTAAATTCATCAGTACAAAGTGCTGGCACACACAATCCAAAGGATTCGTGCTCTCTTTTAGGACTTTCAATACCAACAGTAAATAACATAAGTCACTCCTTTATTTAAGCTCGGCAGGGCTATAAAAGCCCTGCCGATTTTTTAATAGAACATAAAGTCCCGATGGGTAAATATTGTTTTGGATGAGGCACTACAAAGGCTTTTTTCGTATTTGGAGAATACCAAATTTGATGATCACCTTTCCCATGCCTAACAAATTCACAGCCAGCGGCTTTAAGTTCTTTGATTAAGTCGCGTGAGTGCATTATTCCTCCTTCCGTCTTAATCAGATTTAATAATACACACGCGTACACACAAAGTCAATTTTTTATTCACTTAAATGTTATTTAAGTGTAATCCACTTTTCCATAATATCTACCCAAATAACCGATCTATCTCTTCTATTAAGGCTTTGCTTGGCTTGTCAAAATAAACACCATTTTCACTCTTACCATCCATTGCCCTTATGAAAAGATAGACAGCTCCACCGAAATTGCGTTCATAATCATAATTTTCACCTAATCGAGAAGTTAAATAACGATGAACAGCAAGGGTATAAAGTAAATATTGCACATCATAACGATGTTTGCCCATTTCCCGCTGAATATGCTCAAAAGCGTAATTTTGTGGCAAATGCCCCAAAAAGTTTGATTTATAGTCAATCACATAGAACTTCTCGTTCATCTGTACTATACAATCAACAAACCCTCGTACAAATCCTTCCAGCTGCGGAAATTGAAGTGCTGGGAAATGCTTAGCCAATATAGTGTGTTGTTTAAGCAGCTTATTGAGAAGCACTAGCGCTTTATCGTTTTTTAAACGCAGATAGAACTGCCATTCGTTCAAACGCTGCTCCTCATTCACCTCATTTAAACTAAAACCTGCTCCCGCTAACGGTGTTGCTAAAATACGCTCCAACCATTGCATCGCAGGCTCAATCCACGCTTCTGATAAATCAAGCTGCTCACACATCTTTGCTACACTTTCCTGTTCAATAGGTTGTCCAAAGCGACAATGCTCAAAAAAACTATGTAACACCGTTCCAACCTTTGTACCATGTGGAAAGTGGTATGGAGAAAATACGCTAAATTCTCCGACATAATCGGTTTCGAAAATTTCCACATTCTCATCGCGATCTTGTGCAAAATTCGCTACCCGATTACTTTTACCTTTACTTAAACGCTCATGTTGTGCATAGAGAGATGAAAAGCTGGTAATCTGCCCCACTACACGAATATTACCTTCAAAGCTTTTTGCTTGATAATTCTTTCTTTGCTCAACTTGTTCCCAGCGCTCAAACGGTAATTCATTACTCAACTTAATCGGCTTATCCAAAATCGCTTTGCTAGATAAGGCCTCAGCCACAACTACTTTCTCCGCTGTTCCTCCTTCACTTAACAAATAATGTAGCGGACTCCAACCTGAAATCTCAGAGGGTAAAATCAAATTAATCTGAGATTCAGCCCGAGTTAATGCTACATAAAATAGACGTAAGTCTTCCGCATATTCTTCATTTTGCAGAGATTGCTGTACATTCTCATCAATTGAACCCACATACCAATCTATTTCTCCATTTTCATTGCGAAATACACCTAAATTGCCTAAATTATTACTGTCACTTTTTTGTGAAGCAAACGGCAACCAAACAATTGGATATTGCAATCCTTTTGAACCATGAATGGTCACAATCTTAATAAGCTCTTCCTCGCTTTCCAGCCTCAGTTGCTGCTCGTCTTCATAATCTGGGGACTGAATTTGTCTCTCATACCAACGAACAAGTTCTGCCTCAGATTCCAACGATTGCGATTGCTCTTGCAAAATTTCGGTTAAATGCAATAAATCCGTAATCAATCGATCTGAGCCCTGCATTCCTTTCAAACGTTGAATAATACCTTGTTCAAGATAGAGTTTATGCAACATCGGCAAAATGCCTTGCTCTTTCCAAATTGTGTTATATTCCACAAACTGATTTACTTTAATATCAAGTAATATTTCATCTGTTTTATAACGATAAATTTCCGCAGCACTCAACCCCCAAAGCGTTGAACCTAACGCAGAAAACAATGTTTTGGTATTATAGGGATTCAACCCGGCTTGCAGTAGCCAGTAAAGTTCGGTGGCAATTTCCGAACTAAATACACTTGCTGATTCCGCCAAATAGACTGATTTAATATTGCGTTTTTCTAAGGCTGTTTTAATACGTTTTGCTTGAGAACCTTTACGCACTAAAATCGCAATATCTTTCGCTGCAAACGCTTTAAATTCCTTACCTTTTTCAAGCCCAAATTTGCCCTCTGCCATTGCTTTTAATTGCTGATGGATTTGATAAGCACAGATTTCAGCAAAATCATCCAATTTTGTTTTTTCAGTGGTATAGCAAACAAAATGTCCTTGCTCACTCACAAGATTTCCCTTTGAATCATCTGCTTCAACAGGATGAAAACTAATGCCTTGATAGATAAAAGGGGAATGTTCGCTATTTGCAAAATGAAACAAATTATTGACCGCTTGCACCACAGGTGGCAAAGAACGCCAGTTTTTCCCAAGAGTAAACTGTTCATTTGCCTGCTTAGCTGCACTTAAGTAAGTGAAGATATCTGCGCCTCGGAATTTATAGATAGACTGTTTGGGATCGCCAATCATAATAAAGCCATTCCCTTTACCGTCTGCCATAAAAATTTGGCTAAAAATCTCATATTGAGTGAGGTCTGTATCTTGAAATTCATCGATCATCGCAAAAGGGTAAATCGCTCGAATTTTCTGTGCTAAAGCTTTACCTGTGTCTGGCTCTTTTAAGGCGTGATTCAGCATGGTTAAAAGATCATCAAAACTACGCTCCGGGTGATTTTGCTTATAGTCAGAGAGCTTTTCTTTTAACGCTACTAAAAATTGATACAATAGCACGGAAGATAAACTTTGTGCGAAATCCTGTTTGTAAGCGGTCCAAAAAGCCTGATTTTTTACAAGGTGAGCAGTTCTCATCGGCTCACAGTTTTTCTTCGTGCCGGCAGCGATTCTATCTGCAGTAAATAAATAAAATTCTTCGGGTAAATAACGATTGTTAGAATCTGCCCATTGGTTCATCACCAGCACTGCTTCTTCAAAAGCTGTAGCTTTATACCAACCACCGTGCAAAGTAATTTTTTGGGCAAGATCATTACGGATGAGGTTTACTAATTCCTCACTATTTGCTTGCCAATCGGCTTTAATTTCAGCAATAAAATGATTATATTTTTCTAAAGCAGTAACAAAATTTTCTACTTTTGCTGCTTTGGGCAATTCTCCGTTTATATAAGGCTTAACTGCAGCCAAAGCTGCTAAAGGCGTACTAAGCTCAGCAGAAATCACCTCCGTTGCGACTAAATTTTGCGGATAAAACTGCTCTCGCCATACCTCTTCACTTAATTTTTTAAATAGCTCGCTTTGATTTGGCTGTAAATCTAAATCAAACCGAACACCAGATTCAAATGCAAACTGTACCAGCATTTTCTGGCAAAAGCCGTGAATAGTGAATACACTTGCAGTATCCATCTCTCGCTCGGCAATATTTAAGCGTAATAAAGCCTCGTGAATGTTCTCAATTTTTGGATACAGCTGAGTTAAAAAATCAAGATTACTATGGTAAAACCTCTCTTTGCTCTGAGTATCTAATCCATTTGATTTATCTTGTAAAAAATCAGCACATTGCTGAATATTTTTACGAATTCGATCTTTTAGTTCTTCAGTAGCCGCTTTGGTAAAAGTAACCACTAAAATTTGCTCTACCGTAAGAGGCAAACAACCTACCCCTAGCAATAAACGTAAATAGATATTGGCAATAGTGAAGGTTTTACCTGTACCGGCTGAAGCTTCAATTAATACCGATTTATTTAAAGGTAAATCAATAGGATTGAGTTTTTTCATAAGTAGTTATTATATAAAGTTAAAATCCCTGCTATTCTAACTGTAATAGCAGAGATTTTATTATTTAATTCTCTCTAATTTATCAATTAATTGTATTTCCGAAATCGATTGAATTTTTCTCATCTGCCACAACAATAATCCGCTGGCAAGACTTAAACCAATACAGAAAACGAGCCAGAAACCTTGAGCAGCCATAGGCTGAACAATCCAATTTGTCCTAGCTAAAATATAGCCTAATGGCATACTCACCACCCAATAACAAAAAACTGTAACATATAAAATCGGCTGAGTGTGTTTATAACCACGCAAAATGCCATTAGCCACCGCTTGTATAGCATCCGGAATTTGGTATATCGCCGCAAAAATCAATAAATTGGCAGCGATTGAGATAGAAATAGGATCACTACTGAAAGCACGCGGAATTAAATTATTAAACAAAATAATGATGACCGCAGCAATAATAGCAAGCAACGTTGCAGTAATTAAAGCATGGTAGCTTAACACTTTTGCCCTCTGCACATTTTTCTGTCCAAGCGTTTGCCCTATTACAATAGTAGTAGCAATCCCAAATGACATCGGTATCATAAAAAACAGCGAGCTGGTCTGCAATGCCGCTTGATGACTTGCTACCACTTGCGAGCCAAGTGGAGAAAGAAACAACGCTGAAGTTGAAAATAACATGACTTCGGTAAAAGTAGCAAAAGCGATCGGTAAGCCTAATTTACAAAGTTTTAGTAAAGTTTGACCGCTTGGTGCCTCTAGCCATTTTTCAAATAATTTAATGTCTTTTTGTGATCGATTACGGTAACAGTAATGCAGCATTAACAAGAACATAATCCAGTTTACAATGGCGGTCGCAACCCCACAACCAACAGCTCCCATTTCAGGCAAGCCAAATTTACCAAAAATAAAAATATAGTTAAGTGGAATGTTAAGTAATAATCCGAAAAAGGTGATTCGCATAGCTGGTTTCGGATTTGACAAACCATCATTCATACAGCGTAAATTAATGCCTAATAGAGCAGGAATCAGCCCTATTGCCATTACTGTCAAATACTGCTGTGATTTCAGAGAAAATTCAGCCGGAGTATCCATTAAATCTAAAATGAGGTGGCTGTTAAGAAAAACGGCAATCAATGGCACAGAGGTTACTAACACCAACCACATACCTTGTCTAATTTGGTGTGCAATTAAATGTCGATTACCAGAACCGTTTAAATAAGATACAGTCGGCGTAATGGCATTGAGTAAACCCAATACAAACAGGAAAAGGGGAAAGTAAATAGAATTACTTACCGCAATTGCAGAAACATCATCATCGCTGACTAAGCCTGCCATTACAATATCAGCTAACCCCATACCCGATGCGGAAAGTTGGGAGATAAAAATCGGCCATGATAGTTTAAATAATTTACGGGCATTATCAGGATATGCCTGCCATTGAAAATTCATACTCACCTCTTAAAATACTATGCCATTATACTTGAGAAAGCGGTCGTTTTTTCCAAATTTTTTGCAGTTTCAGTCGGAAATTAAATAGAACGAGCGATTAAAAAACAAAAACCTCCGAAAGTCTTTCGGAGGTTTCAGAATTAATCAGCCATTATTTTGCTGCTTTTAATTCTTGGTAGTATTTTTCGTAAAGTTCAATTGCATCACCAACATCATCTTGCCACTGAGATTTTTGTAAAATTTCTGCAGACGGATAAATTGCAGTATCTTCCGTAATCTCTTTTGGTAATACTTTTAACGCTTCAACGTTTGAAGTTGGATAACCAATCGCTAAGGTTAATTGTTCAGAAACTTTTGCACTTAACAAGTAGTTAATGAGTTTATGTGCATTTTCTTTATTTTTCGCACTAGCAGGGATCGCTAATGTATCTACCCAAAGCACCGGACCTTCTTTTGGAAACACCATATCAACAGGCGCATTTTCTTTCTTCGCAATACGTACAGAACCATTCCATAGCTGACCTACAGAAACCTCACCAGAAATGAACGAGTTCGCTGGGTTATCAGAAGTGAATGAAAGTACGTTTGGACGTAATTTTTTCAACTCTTCAAATGCAGCTTTAATGTCATCTGGATTTGTTGTATTCGGGTTTTTACCTAATTTTAATAACGCAATGTTAAATACTTCACGAGCATCATCTAATAATTGGACTTTACCTGCAAATTCAGGTTTCCATAAATCACCCCAAGAAGTGAAGGTTTCACCTTTGTAATCTGCCGTATTAAATGCAATACCCGGCGCACCTAATAACTGTGGTAATGAGTACTTATTGCCTTGATCGTAAGGTTTGTTTAACCAATCTTGGTTTAACTCTTTAATAACTGGAAGTTGAGCATGATCTAATTCCGCTAACATTCCCTCTTTTGCCATTTTAGAAACAAAGTAATTTGATGGAGCGATAACATCATAACCGCCATCTTTACCTTGTAACTTTAATTTCGCGTACATTGTTTCGTTAGATTCAAGACTTGAAACTTCTACTTTAATGCCGGTTTCTTTGGTAAATTCATCTAACAAGCCTTCAGGTACATATTCAGTCCAAGTATAAAGATGAACTGTTTGATTTGTTGCTTGTGGTTTCGCATCAGCAGCGGCTTTTGGCTCCGCGCCTTTTTCTTCATTACATGCTGTTAATGCAACTGTTGCTAAACCTGCTGCAAATAAACCTGCTAATTTTTTCATTTAAGTTTTCTCCGTTAAAGAAAAGTGAGTAAAAAATATAGCCTTGCCTAAGGGCATTAAAAAGACTGGGAAATTGTAAGCTACCCCCTAGATTTTGCAAGCCTTTTCTTATTGAAAAGGTCATTTTTCATTAAAATTTCTTCTCAAAACTTGAAATCCCCTGATTTATCGCTATATTAAGGAAGATTTATCCTTTCCGGATTTAATATTTTTAGAGCTAGAGGTTAAAAATGACAACAAACGAAAATGTTCAAGAAGAAATTAAAAATGAAGAAATTCAAATGGAAGCAGTAACAGAAGAACAAGAAAAAATCGAGATTGATCCATTAGCTGTCGCTCAAGACAAAATTGCCGAGCTGGAAGCTTACATTCTTGAAGCTGATAAGCGTGAACAAGATATCCAACTCCGTGCGCAAGCAGAAATTCAAAACATTCGCCGTCGCGCCGAGCAAGATGTCGAAAAAGCGCATAAATTCGCCTTAGAAAAATTCTCAAAAGAATTATTAACCGTAGTGGATAATTTAGAACGTGGCTTAGATGCCTTAGACAAAGCCGTAACCGATGAAACTACTCAAGCCTTAGTTGATGGAGTGGAAATGACCCACAAAGAATTTATCAACACCCTAGCTAAATTTGGTGTTGTTTCAATTGGTGAGGTAGGTGAAGCCTTTAATCCAGAATTACACGAAGCTATTTCAATGCAACCGGCAGAAGGCATTGAGGCTAATCATATCAGTGCCGTACTGCAAAAAGGCTACACTTTACAAGGCCGTGTAATTCGCCCTGCAATGGTGATGGTTGCCGCTTAATATTCAATTTTAGCATGATATCCCTCTCTCCCTTACTTCCTCGAAGTAAGGGGTTTTACGTTTTAATACTATGACACTACAACTGAATTCCGTTGCTTTATTGCTGGTGGTACTGATTGTACTTGGCTTAGTCAGCCAAAACAGTGCGGTCACCATTTCGGCCGCCGTGCTGCTGATTATGCAGCAGACAGTCCTCTCCAAATATCTTCCGTTTGTCGATCAATACGGCTTAAAAATCGGGATCATTATTTTAACCATTGGTGTGCTGGCACCACTGGTTTCAGGGCGGATAGCAATCCCCGAAGTAGCCCAATTTCTCAACTGGAAAATGGCTCTTGCCATTGTTGCTGGTGTGATTGTGGCGTGGCTCGGTGGGCGTGGCGTCGGCTTAATGGGCGGGCAGCCGATTTTGGTGACGGGCTTGCTGATTGGCACCGTCATCGGCGTGGCATTTTTGAAAGGTGTACCGGTCGGGCCGCTGATTGCCGCTGGGATTTTATCGTTAGTGATAGGGAAATCATAATGGCTGAATTGCACAAAAATCAGAAAAATCAACCGCTTGTCAAACTCGAAAACATCACCACAAGCGACTATCGCCGTTTGCTTTCTCGTCTAAAAGGTGCCGAAAATATCAAAAACGAGGCAAACAAGCGGTCGGTTTTGGCAGAAATTTCGCAAGACTTGACCGCTTGTCAGGCACGCTTTTTCAGTCGCCAACAGCACGCTCAAAGCCTGAAAATTAACTACCCTGATCTGCCTGTTTCCGCTCGCCGTGAAGAGATTTTAAAACTGATTGCCGAAAATCAGGTGGTGGTAATCGCAGGCGAAACCGGTTCGGGCAAAACCACCCAATTGCCGAAAATGTGTTTGGAGCTCGGGCGTGGGGTAAAAGGCTTGATTGGCCATACCCAGCCCCGCCGAATTGCCGCTCGCTCAGTTGCCACCCGCATCGCCGAAGAGCTGAAATCGGAACTCGGCGACACAGTTGGTTACAAGGTTCGTTTTAACGATCAAGTCGGCGAAAACAGCCTCGTCAAGCTGATGACGGACGGGATTTTGCTCGCCGAAATTCAGCACGACCGCTATCTCAACCAGTACGACACGTTGATTATTGACGAAGCCCACGAACGCTCGCTCAACAACGATTTTATCTTGGGTTACCTCAAACAAATTCTGCATAAACGCCCCGATCTGAAAGTGATCATCACCTCGGCAACCATTGATGTGGAACGCTTCTCCAAACATTTCAACAACGCCCCAATTATTGAAGTTTCAGGACGGACGTTCCCTGTGGAAGTGCGTTACCGCCCGATTGTGGAAGAGGACGATCAGGATCAACTGCAAGGGATTTTAAATGCCGTTGATGAACTTCAAGCCGAAGGGCGTGGCGATATTCTGATCTTTATGAACGGCGAGCGGGAGATCCGAGATACTGCCGAAACCCTACAAAAACGGGAGCTTCGCCATTGCGAAATTTTGCCGCTTTACGCCCGCTTGTCGGCGGCGGAACAGCAGCGGATTTTCCAGCCAAGTGGTGGGCTAAACCGCATTATTTTGGCAACCAACGTGGCGGAAACCTCGCTCACGATCCCGAATATCAAATATGTGATCGACACAGGCACGGCACGCATTTCTCGTTATAGCTACCGCACCAAAGTGCAACGTTTGCCGATTGAGCCGATTTCACAAGCCTCGGCAAATCAGCGAAAAGGACGATGTGGGCGTATTTCCGATGGTATTTGTATTCGCCTCTACTCTGAGGAAGATTTTAACAATCGCCCACAATTTACCGATCCGGAAATTCTGCGGACTAATCTTGCCTCTGTGATTTTGCAAATGGCATCGCTTGGGTTGTCTGATATTGCCAACTTCCCATTTGTGGATTCTCCAGACATACGCCAAGTGCAAGACGGTATTCGATTATTGGAAGAACTACAGGCATTTCATCACAAAAAAACCAAATATGGCGAGGTGCGTGAATTAACCCAAATCGGCAAACAACTTGCTCAACTGCCTATCGACCCACGTTTAGGTCGAATGGTCATTGAAGCCGCCAAAAACGGGAGTTTGCACGAAGTAATGATGATTGTGTCTGCCCTTTCGATTCAAGACCCAAGAGAACGCCCGCAAGAAAAACAGCAATCAGCTGATGACAAACACCGCCGTTTTGCCGATAAAGATTCGGATTTCTTGGCATTTGTGAATCTGTGGCAGTTTATCCAAACGCAACAAAAAGAGCTGACAAAAAACCAGTTCCGTAAACTCTGCCAAAAGGATTACTTGAATTATCTGCGAGTGCGTGAGTGGCAAGATATTTATCACCAACTTCGCCTTGCTGTGCGTGAAATGGGCTTGCCGATTAATAGCCTAGAGGCAAACTATCAGCAAATCCACACCGCTTTGCTGACAGGTTTACTTTCACATATTGGGCTGAAAGACAATGAAAAAATGCACTATTTAGGAGCAAGAAACACCCAGTTTTTTATTTTCCCTAATTCGATACTGTTTAAAAAGCAGCCGAAATGGATTATCGCTTCTGAGCTAGTTGAAACGACAAAGCTATGGGCAAGAACAGTTGCCAAAATCGAACCTGAATGGATTGAACCTTTGGCCCAACATTTAGTAAAGAATAGTTACAGCGAGCCGCACTGGTCGAAATCCAAAGGCTCTGTGATTGCTTATGAAAAAGTCTCACTCTACGGTTTGCCGATTGTAACAAATCGTCCGGTGAATTATGGGGCGATCGATCCTGAAACCTGTCGGGAGATTTTTATCCGCTCGGCAATGGTGGAAGGCGATTGGCACAATAATTACAAATTTTTCAAAGAAAATAACCGCTTGATCAAGGAAGTTGAGGACTTAGAACATAAATCCCGCCGTCGTGATATTTTGGTGGACGAGCAGGTGCTGTTTGATTTCTACGACCAACGTGTCGGCACAGAAGTTGTGTCAAGCAAACATTTTGACAGTTGGTGGAAACAAGCGAGCAAGCAAGATCCTGAATTACTGAACTTTGAAAAATCCTTCCTGATCAACGAAGATGCCAATAAAGTGAGTGAATTAGACTTCCCGAACTTCTGGCACCAAGGGCAACTCAAGCTGAAATTAAGCTATCAATTTGAAATCGGCAAAGATCACGATGGGGTAACAGTACATATTCCATTGCCTTTATTAAATCAAGTTGAACCGGAGGGCTTTGATTGGCAAATTCCCGGCTTACGACACGAATTAGTGGTTTCATTGATTAAATCACTTCCCAAAGCCACTCGCCGAAATTTTGTGCCAGCACCAAACTATGCAGAGGCATTTTTAGCGAAAGCCGAGCCGTTTACCAAACCGTTACTTGAAAGCTTAACTTACGAATTAAGAAGAATGACCGGAGTAACAGTGGAAGCTGAGCTTTGGGATATTACCCAACTGCCTGCACATTTGAGAATGACTTTCTGTGTAATTGATGAGAAAGGTAAAAAAATTGCCGAAAGTGAAAACTTAGACGAGTTAAAATTTTCATTAAAAGATCAGGTTCAAAATACGTTATCAAATATTGCCGATGATGGTATTGAGCAAAGCGGAATTCACGTTTGGAGCTTTGCCGAGCTACCAAAGTTTTACGAGCAGAAAAAACAGCATTTTAGTGTTAAAGCCTACCCGGCGATTGTAGATGAAAAAGAGTCTGTAGGCATTAAATTGTTTGAAACCGAGTTCGAACAAGCTCGAGCAATGCAAGCCGGCTTACGCCGTTTGTTGCTTTTAAATGTACCTTCACCGATTAAATATCTACATGAAAAATTGCCGAATAAAGCAAAACTAGGGCTTTATTTCGCCCCGTTTGGCAAAGTATTAGACTTAATTGATGATTGTATCGCATGTGCAGTAGATAAATTAGTGGAAGAGTTCGGTGGCTTTGTTTGGAATGAGGAAAAGTTCCAAGGGTTACACGAATTTGTGCGTGCAAACCTAAATGATACAACCGCAGAGATAGCGTTACAGGTTGAAAAATGCCTTACACTTGCCTTTGAAATAAACAAGCGTATGAAAGGAAAAATGGACTTTACCATGGCATTTGCCCTCTCAGATATTAAGGCTCAAATCGAAGGACTGATTTACCCTGATTTTGTGACCAAAACTGGCTACACTAGACTGCCCGATTTACACCGCTATTTGACGGCAATTGAACGCCGTTTGGATAAATTGGTGGTGGATAGCAACGCCGACCGTGCCAAAATGTTGCGGGTGGAGGCCGTGCAAGAGGCGTATAAACAGCTCCTCGCCAAACTGCCAAAATCCAAAGCCGTGCCGGATGAAGTGCTGGAAATTCGCTATATGATCGAAGAACTGCGCGTCAGCCTGTTCGCCCAACAGCTCGGCACCAAATATCCGATTTCCGATAAGCGGATTTTGAATGCCATTTCTGCAATAAATTAACATTTCTATAGGGTACAAGCGGTAAGATTTGCAATATTTTTTGCAAATCTTACCGCTTGTCTCGTCTCTCTTATATCAACTAGCTTAAATTATTTTCTATCACTATCTAAACTCTCAATGTAAATTTAATTATCCATAAAAAATTTGAGGTAAATCAAAAAAGATGAGAACTATTTGCAATAATAAACATCATAGGTATAATTCCACTTTTTTTATAAGGAGAAAAACAATGCTTGAAAAAAAATATTATTTTAATAAAAGCTGTATTGCAATGGCCATTTCTACTTTCTTATCTACCAGCTTAGCCTACGCAAACTCTTTAGAGTCGCCTCATTCAACCATTAAGCTTTCGGATGAGATCAGCTCTAAATATAGTGGTAAGGGAGTAAAATTAGGTGTATTAGATGGCGGGTTTGTTGTTCAGCATCCTCTGCATTCATCAAAACTTCACCCATCTAATTTTAAATTAACTTCACCGGATGGAAAAGTACTCACCTATGATCCGAGTTACTTGCAATTTGAAGTAAAGCCCGTTGAACAGGAGAATGGAAAAAAAGCACTAGCAGCTCTATTTGAAACTCATGGCTTAGGGGTATCTGGTGTCATTTCAGCGAAAGCTTCTAAAGAAAACGGCTTTAAAGGTGGTGTCGCTAAAGATGCAGAAATCCATATCGCAACAAATACCGCAAACCGAAGCTTAGCTGAATTAATTGCTGAAGCTCAGAAAGCAGAGAATCAAGGCGAGGAACAAGAAGAGAAAGAAAACCAAAAACCTAATTTTGATGAGCTTGCTAAAGCTGATTTATTACTAGCTAAAGATAAAAAGCTTTCATTTGAACGCTTAGAATGGGCTACAGCTTTAAATAAGCTTGTCGAACGAAATCTATTCGCCATTAATAATAGTTGGAATCTTGATCCTATCAGCGATAATATTGCAGATTTCGATAAATTTTATCATTCTCTCTCAACAGATAAACAAAACTCACTACTTCAAGCTGTCTTAAATGCCAAAAAGAAAAATACGTTACTGGTCTTTGCAGCAGGAAATGAGAGTAAAAAGCAAGTTGGTGTGATGGCAATGTTACCTCGTTACCTACCTGAGCTGGAAAAACACTACCTATCAGTTGTAGCTGTAGATAATAAAAATGATCTCACTGAATACTCTAACCATTGTGGTGTGAGTAAAAATTGGTGCGTTGCCGCTCCCGGAAATCTTGCGGTCCTCAATGCAGTTCCAGATAAGAACCTTAAACCACAATATAATTTTGGTAAAGAAGAAGGAACATCCCTCGCTGCGCCTGTAGTTACGGGAGCCTTAGCTATCTTAAAAGAACGTTTTAACTATCTAGCTCCAACACAAATTCGTGATACTTTATTAACCACTGCAACCGATCTCGGTGAAAAAGGTGTTGATGATAAATACGGCTGGGGAGTGATTAACTTAGCTAAAGCAATTAATGGACCAAGTCAATTTTTAAATGATGAAATAGTTAATGTGACACAAGATGATCGCTGGAAAAACGATTTCTCAAGTAAATTTAAGTTTACTAAGAGAGGTGAAAAATCATTAGATTTAGCTGGTAAAAATAATATTGCCCAAATTAACATTGAACAAGGTAGACTCAATTTAAGTGGTATTACGCAAACCAAACTGGTCCAAAATAATGCCCATCTAGGGGTAAATCAGACCGAAATTGAGAAAAATTATATTGCAGCTGAAAATAGCCAATTAACCCTATTGGATAACAATGGTTTAATTGGTAAAGATAAAGCAATTATTCAGTTAAATGGCTCGTTAAAAATATCTGATAAATTAACGGAAAATAGTAAGCAAGGCAGTATTTCAGCTACTGTTGTAAAACTTCATGATAAAGCGAGCTATCAAGGTGGGTTCACAAAACTAATTGATAATAAAAATTTAACCAATAGAGGCTTAATGCAAGATCTCTATTTCAAACAATCTGAAATTATTGCGAAAGTAAATTCAAATAAAGCCTTTACCGATCCTAATGCCAACGATAATGCCAAGTCCGGATTGAGCTTATTAAATCAGCTCAGAACAAGCTCACTTGCATATCGTCAAGGGGTATATAATAACTGGCTACAATCTGCATTAGAGCAAAAGAAACTAGGCCAGCTACATTATGCGGTTTCTAATCATATTTATGCTGATGCTTTAGCATTATTGCGTCACCAAAATGCAAAACAGCTTAATCATATTCAGCATCATTTATTTACAGCAGCTTATTCACCACAAAAAACATCAGTTTGGCTTGAGCATAGTGGCCAAAAACATTCTAAAGTGGCAATTAAGCAGAGTTCATCTGCTCTTAGTTTGACCCATAAGCTAAATGATAAAGCATTATTGAGTGCGACATTAATGCGAAAAAATCATCATATGGACAAAGATTTTGCTCATGCAGACCTAAAACAAACAAGCTTAAATATTGGATTACGTTATCCTTTAGCTGATCATTGGTTTAGTGAGTTAGCGCTACAATTTGGGCAGCAGAAATATAACCAACGCCGTTGGTACAAAAAATCTCAGCTCGGTCAGGCTCAAAACAAAGGGCATCATATGGGTGGGGAAATTCGTGTAGGTTATCAATTTATGCCTCAAACTTGGATAATTGAACCTAGCCTAGGAGTTCAGTTCATTCAAACTAGAATGAAAGCCCTCAATGAAAAAGGCGAACTTGCAACAAATACCGCAGCTCTTCGCTATAACGATATTAATCTCACACCGAGTGTGAAATTAAAATACACCGTTAAATTTGAGCAAGGCAGCATTTCACCTTATGTTGGTTTGAACTACTTACATCGAGTAAAAGGAAAAGAAAGTAAAATTACCAGCCAACTCAATGGCTACCCATTACAAAGCTATGCGACACAAAAACGCAATCATGCTTTAAATCTTGAAGCCGGTATGCAGTTCCAATATAAAAATTGGTTCATTTCTGCGAATGTTGATTATGATCGCATAAAATCAACGAATGCTTTTGGTTGGAAAACCAATATCGGCTTAACTTTCTAACTAATTATTCCAAACCTAAAAAAGCGGCACAAGCTTGCTTTGCTTGTGCCTATATCCTTTTTATTTAACTCTAATTATAGTATTTACATTCAAACAATCTTATGAAGAAGTTCTTTCATTTCCCCAAATTTACTGAAACGTTCCCAAATGAAAAAAGACCATCTAAGCTACTAAGAGAATATTTTCGTTATAGCTTCCGTAAGGTATGGTGTTCAACCCAATGTATTCAATTGACAAATTACTTAAACAATTCGCCTTTATGGGCAAAATTATTTAATCAAAACTTATATCGGGTTAATACACTTTTAGATACTTACTGTGATAAAACTTTTAATAAAAAACAAAGATTAAAAGCTATCAAAGAAAACTTTACACGTTTTGAAAATTTATTCAGAATAAATTTTTGCAATCAGCTTGTAACACAGCAAGAGATTTGTATTGCCAAATTAAGTGATGAACTGAATTTATATCTTAGCATTAATCAAATCGATCCCCTAGAAGGTTTCTTTTCATTA
Source organism: Mannheimia granulomatis (assembly GCF_011455695.1). Taxonomy (NCBI): domain Bacteria; kingdom Pseudomonadati; phylum Pseudomonadota; class Gammaproteobacteria; order Pasteurellales; family Pasteurellaceae; genus Mannheimia; species Mannheimia granulomatis. The sequence continues at coordinate 1,185,189 of NZ_CP015030.1, forward strand.
AATATTAGAAATAATCAAAAAGAGCATATCTACGATGCTTCTTTTACCTTATTAGAAGCAAATAAAATTCTAATTTCCTCAATACAAGGACCTAACAGTAAATCTGCACAGGATCTTATAAAATCAGCTACTAAACAATTATATGGTATTCGCCCTATGTTTATGCTGATTTATATATTTAAATTAATTGCTGAGAAATTTAATTTAGAATTACTTGGAATCCCTCATAAAAAACAAGCAAAATACCGTTGGAATGACCATTCCAGATTATTATTCAATTACGATATTTTTTGGCAAGAGAATAATGCTATTCTTATAAAAAATGATTATTGGTTATTGAATAATAATATTGAGAGAAAACCACTAAATATCATACCAAGCAAAAAACGTTCTATGTATAAGAAACGTTACCAATTGCTCGATGATATTAAAGAAAAAATAAATTTAATGTTCTAATTAATATACACATAATAATCTAGACAAATTTATTTCTCTTACATAAAAGACCGATCTTTTATTAGATTGGTCTTTTACGTAAATATTATGCAATACTGTTATTAATAATCTATTTCTAGCCGTAATTGCCAATTAATCGGAGCTATTCCTTTCGAAAGCAAATATCTATTGGTTTTTGAAAAATGCTTACATCCAAAAAATCCACGATAAGCAGAAAGTGGTGATGGATGAGGAGAAGTCAGAACCAAGTGACGGTTACGATCAATAAACTGCCCTTTTCTCTGAGCATGACTTCCCCAAAGCAAGAAAACTAAATTTTCACGGTAAGTATTTAACTGTGCGATCACTTTATCTGTAAAAATTTCCCAACCAATTTGAGCATGAGAGTTAGCTCTGCTTTGTTCAACTGTTAATACCGTATTCAACATAAACACTCCTTGTTTTGCCCAATCAACTAGATAACCATGTTGAGGAATTTGAAATCCTTCAATATCATCAGATAGTTCTTTATACATATTAAGCAAAGAAGGAGGAGGAGCAATCGGCGGTTTTACAGAAAAAGCCAAACCATGTGCTTGATTCGGCCCATGGTAAGGATCTTGTCCAAGAATAACTACTTTCACCTCGCTAAATTCTGTCAAAGCAAAAGCACTAAACACCTCATTTTGAGGCGGGTAAATGACCTTACCTGCTAACCGTTCATTATGCACATATTGCAAAATATGCTGAAAATAACTTTTTTGTTTTTCTTCGCCTAAAGCTTCTGTCCAAGTTTTCATAACAACACCCAAATGACTACTTTTTAATCAATCAATATATTTATCTTCAAATTTGGTTAAATTTTTATCGCTTTTTATCTCAAAAAGGGTAAAATAGCTTCAAATAAATTTGAATATTTAAAATTTTTTTGTAATTTTCACTTTAACTGCTATTTATTAGGAGAAATTAAAATGATCAAAGGTGTACAAATCACTGAGTCAGCAAACAGCAACTTATTGAATTCATTCTGGTTATTAGATGAAGCTAAAAACGAAGCTCGCTGCCTAGCTGCTAAAGCAGGTTACCAAGAAGATCAAATTGTTGCAATCAGTGACTTAGGTCAAATTGCGTATCGTGAAGTACCGGTTAATGTTGCACCAACTATCAAAGTTGAAGGTGGTCAGCACTTAAACGTAAATGTCTTACGCCGTGAAACATTGGAAGATGCAATCAAAAACCCAGAGAAATATCCTCAATTAACTATCCGTGTTTCTGGTTATGCAGTTCGTTTTAACTCATTGACCCCAGAGCAACAACGTGATGTTATTACTCGTACATTTACAGAAAGCTTATAATATCAGCTTTTAACAATAAGAAGCACCCTAGTGGTGCTTTTTTATTCCCTCTAATTACCTATAAGCGGTCAAAATACTGGTTAAATTTACAAAAAATTTTGCTCAAACTATTGACACTGGTATTTTACCCAGTAAAATAACCTGTATAAAAACACAGATTGAGGATTTTACCATGGCTTCAGTTACACACATTAGTGCTAAAACAGTATCACACCAACCTATTCCACTTTATCGTGATTTTAACAGTAACCGCTCTGTTAAATTGGATTTAAATTCACTTTGTATTAAACGCCCAACAGAAACATTCTTTATTCATGTTAAAAACCCTAATCTACTCGCTTGGGGAATTGAGCTGGATGACTTATTAATTGTTGAAAACACTAATCAATACTTAGTTAATGATCTACTGGTTATTGAAAAAAATGGAGAATATAAGTTCTACCAATTTTTTAACGAAATCGAAAATACTTATGGAATTAAAGAAAAAATTTTATTCTCATTAGATGTCAGTGAGCCAAACCTACGCATTAAAAATTGGGATGAAATTGAAGTTTCTGGTGTAATTATGAATGTCGTACACCAAATGCGTACACGTGGAGCATTCACTCAAGCAAAACAACGTGTGGCCTAATGAAGATGATAATAAAAAAGCGATAAAGGACACTTTTATAAATAAGAGTGTCCTTTAATCTAAAAAATAATTAAATGACTCGGCGAGATTGCGTGTAAGTTCTTGACCAGTAACTTTCTGATAATGAACTCGTAGTAACACCACGGCTTGAACTTGCGTGAACAAATTTACCGTTACCAATATAAACGCCAACATGATTATTTTTGCGGAAGAAGACTAAATCTCCCGGACGAAGATCTGATTTTGAAATAGAACGGCCGACATAGCGTTGTTCTGCGGTTGAACGAGGCATATCTTTGTTGAAAGCCTTGTCCATTACTTCACGCACAAATGCCGAACAATCAATACCGGCTTTAGTTGTGCCTCCCATTCTATAACGAGTTCCAGCCCAATTATGGTAAACACTATGAATGCGGCTAAAATTAGAATTAACTGAAATAGTCGGACGATTAGTTAAAGAGACGGAAGATTTAGATAATCTTTCTGCTTTACTTGCGATAATTTGGTTTGGTGTTGCAGGTTTAGAACTTAAACTTGCGGCTGCAATAGAGGAATATCCTCCCAAAACTGCCAAAATAGAAGTAATCAATAAAGGTTTAAAGGTCGTTGCAAAAAGATTTTTTTTCATAATTTATATCTCGTCTCGCCAGAACAATTACAGCGGTTAATTCCTTAGTGAAGATCTTCTCAAAGATCAAAAATAAATAAAACAATGGTCTGGATTTCTCCAGACCCACAACTCAGACCAGTATAACCTATTTTAGTTCCAATGTGCGAAGAAATTTTATCTCCTCTGCCCAAATTTCAGGCGAAATTGTCTCTAAAATAAGTGGAATGCGATCAAAATTTGCATTTTGCATAATAAACTCAAATACTTCTGTGCCAATTGTACCTTCTCTTAAAGTATGATGACGGTCAACTCGGCTACCCAACGGAGTCTTTGAGCCGTTTAAATGCATCCCTTTTAAATAATTAAAACCAATTGTTTGCTCAAAATCTTTAAAAACAGCCTCACTGCTTTCACAGGAGCTAATATCATAGCCAGCAGAATATAAATGGCAGGTATCTAAGCAAACTCCAACTCGACTTTTTTCTTCCACTTGCTCGATAATCTTCGCTAAGTGATCAAAATGCCAGCCTAAATTAGAGCCTTGACCTGCCGTATTTTCAATAACTGCAATCACATTAGGCACTTTTTCTACGGCTATATTAATCGACTCCGCAATTCGAGATAAACAATCTTCTTCCGAAATTTTTTTCAAATGTGCACCTGGATGGAAATTTAGTAATTTCAGACCTAGCTGATTCGCTCTTGTCATTTCATCAATAAATGCTTCACGCGACTTAGCCAAAGCTTCCGCCTCCGGATTACCCAAATTAATTAAATAGCTATCATGCGGTAAAATTTGCTCGGCACTAAAATGATGTACCTGACAAAATCGCTTAAATTTTTCAATTGTATCTGCTTTTAAAGCAGGCGCTTGCCATTGCCGTTGATTTTTTGTAAACAAAGCAAAGGCATTTGCTCCTATTTCTACTGAACGCAATACAGCATTCTCAACACCGCCGGAAGCACTAACATGGGCACCAATATATTTCATTTTATCCTCTCTTATTTTTATTTCTGCTATACTACTAGTTATATCTTATACTTACACAATTATTTATTATGAGCGAAACAAGCATTAACGATTTTTCATTACTCTGCCGTTTATTCGGCAACTTATTCTATCGTAGTCCAACCGACCCGATTTTAGCAGGTACCTTCAACTGGATTGCAAAAGGTGGCTTACAACAACATTGGGCACTTAGTACTGATGCTCAAAGTGAAAATGCACTTTCCACTTTGCAAAAGTTCGCATCTAACCCTACGCAATTAGAGTCAAGCTATCAAGCACTTTTTGTACTGTCAGGCTCTATTGCTACAAAAATTTCCGCCTATGGATTATCGGCTGACGATTTTATTCAATTCCGTCAAGATCGGGCAATACCTGAACTTGAGAATCCAGATCATATTGCCTTATTACTATTAACAGCCTCTTGGATTGAAGATAATATTGACTCTACACAGGCACAAAAACAATTATTCGAACAGTTCTTACTACCATCAGCTAGCCAATTTTTAGGGAAAGTAGAAGCTTTTGACATCGGATTTTATAAAGCACTCGCTCAATTAACCCGCGATGCACTCAGTGCTATGGCTGATGAGCTGGAAGAAAGCGAGCAAGAGAACGCTGAATAAACAATCTAATCAAATAAATATAGAGGGCTTGAAAATGAAAATGTTTAAATTAGGTTTAACCCTTTCATTATCATTAATGTTAACAGCTTGTGCTTTAACTCCGGAGCAGCAAGCTGAGCGCCGAGCCAAACAGGTTCGAGCAGAACAAGACTTACAAGTCAAATTAGCTCAACAATGTGATGCTGAGACTGCCGAGCTTATGCATCAGCAATTTAATCCACCACTTAGCCAAACGGAAAAAGAAGAAAAGATCTTCAAGAAACGTTATAGCGAAAAAGTCAATGACCCAATATTCCAAGCCTGCTACAAAATAGCTTGGCAAAATTACATCGCACAAGAAGAGCTAGAGCAAATGCGTTGGAATTATCAAAGAGAATGGATGTATGGATATGGCGGCTGGCGTTATTGCCACTATTGTTGGTAATGTAGAGAAATAACAAGCGGTCATTTTTGCAAAAAATTTACCAAAAATGACCGCTTGTTAGGTTAAAAGCTATATTATTTCGCGTTTTTCTTCGCCCAATCCAAGAAACGTTTTTGAGTTTCTTTATCTGCCTTTTGGAATAGCACCTGTAACTGTTCTTGCGATACATTTTTCGTATCTACAAGCATTTGTCCTTTCGCCTCTAAAGCAGCATTAGCAAGCTTTTCTACCGAGGCCGGATGCTTACCTAAATTATATTTAGATAAATTTTCTTCCACACGGGTTGAGCCTAAAAAACCTTCACCTTTTAAGAAATCTTGCTTGTGAGAGATCACTTTGCCTGAATCTGTTTTAATTGACACCGTTTGATTTTCAGTGAATTTACGTAGATCTAATTTCGACTGTAATCTTGGTGGCTCTAACTTTGCATTTTCCGCACTACCTTGGAAGGTTAAAATAAGTTTATCCGAGTTGAAATAATCTCCTTCCACAATGCCTGCAACTTCAACCACAACTTGGTGTGTTTGATTTTCATTCATTTGAACGGAGCTTGTCCCCGATTTAACTCTCTGACCATCAAAAGCTAAAATTTCAACCATAGATGATGAACTTAATGTGCCGGCCACACTCATAGAACTGATAAATAATGTACTCAAAGCCAATGCCATTTTGGTTAGTTTCATGCAAAACTCCTAAAATAATGAAGAAACAAAAAGATTTTGCTTATCCTATGCTAATTTGAGTGAAAATAGCAATCTTTTATTTGATTTGTCCTCTAATTTGCTTATTATAAGCGTAATTATTCTAACGGAAAAAAACTATGAGTGATGAACAGCAAAGTGTAAATACAACGGAAAAATCAGAGAAAAAATCCATTTTACATAGCTTATTTAGCGGGCTTTTTCAAAATGAGCCCAAAAATCGTGAAGATTTAGTAGAAGTCATCAGAGACTCAGTCGAAAACGAGCTAATTGACAGCGATACTAAAGAGATGATCGAAGGCGTAATGGAAATTTCAGAATTGCGCGTTCGCGATATTATGATTCCCCGAGCTCAAATTGCTTTTATTGATGCTAACGAACCTCTTGACGCTTGCCTTGATTTAATTATCGAAACAGCACACTCTCGTTTTCCTGTCATTCGTGGCGAAAAAGATACAATTGAAGGCATTCTCCATTCTAAGGATTTACTGAAATATCTCCGTACCGATTCCGAACCGTTCAATCTAGCGGAAATTCTACGCCCTGCGGTGATTGTGCCGGAAAGTAAACGGGTGGATCGAATGTTAAAAGAATTCCGCTCTGAGCGTTTTCACATGGCAGTCGTAGTGGATGAGTTTGGTGCAGTTTCTGGCTTGGTAACAATTGAAGATATTCTTGAACAAATTGTTGGTGATATTGACGATGAATTTGACGAAGAGGAAGTAAAACCTATCCGCCAACTTTCAAGGCATACCTATGCTATTTTACCGTTAACAGATATTAAAAAATTTAACGACTTCTTCGCTACTAATTTTAATGATGAAGAGGCAGATACCATTGGCGGATTAGTAATGAAAGCGTTCGGCTATTTCCCCAAACGAGATGAGCAGATTGAATTAGATGGATTGAGTTTTAAAGTCACCTCCGCCAACAGTCGCCAGCTTATTCAGTTGAGAGTAACCTTATCTGATGAGCAGTTGGAAAAAATGGAACAACATACTCAATCAGAAGAAGAATAAGTTTTTAATATAACTTCAGGCACGTTTAGACGTGCCGTTATTATTTCGAAGAACCTATGAATTTTGCAAAAAATCCCCAAATTTTAACCGCTTGCTTGCTTGCCTTATTCTTTGGAGCAAGTGGCACATTTGCTTACTCCCCTTTTGACATTTGGCCTGTTGCTTTTATTTCTGCTTCGGGCTTAATTTGGGCTGCAACGTTATCAAATCGTAAAGCTGCACTATGGTCAACATTGAGTTGGTCTGTTGGTTATTTTTGTGCCGGTGTAAGCTGGGTTTCCGTGAGCATGACACAATTTGGTGGCGTACCAACTATCGTAAGCTATATTGCTGTATTCCTACTTGCCTGTTATTTAGCCCTGTACAATTTGTTATTTAGTGTAATCTCGCATAAGAGCAAACTTACCCAACCTTTTGCGTTAGCGGCAATTTTCACCTTCACCGAATATCTACGTGGTGTCGTATTCACAGGCTTCCCTTGGCTACAATTCGGTTATAGTCTTATCGACAGTCCATTTGCCGGCATCGCCCCTATACTGGGCGTGGAAGGCTTGACCTTTTTGGTCATGGCTACCAGCGCTTATTTAGTCCTACTACTAAAAAAAGAGGTTAAAGGCGTGCCGACATTAACAGTACTAGCGGTCATTTTTTCTCTCAGTTTTGCAACTCGCTTTATTAACTTTGTGCAAATTGACAAAGAAAAACAACCGCTTGTTGTCAGCCTTGTGCAAGGAAATATTAAGCAAAAAATAAAGTGGAATCCGGAACATTTCAGCCACAGCGTAAATACTTATAAACAATTAATTACGCCTCTGCTGGGAAAAAGTGAGGTCATTGTACTGCCGGAATCTGCCATTCCAGCCCTTGAAAATCAGATTACATCTATTCTTGCCTCATTAGATCAAGCTGCCACCCAAAGTGGCAGTGAGGTGGTTATCGGCACACTCTACCAAAATACCGGAGAAGATTTATTTAATAGCGCCGTACTATTGGGAGACGCGGAAAAACCTTACTCTTTAGCAACAGAGAACCGCTACAATAAACATCACCTTGTGCCGTTTGGCGAATATGTGCCGTTCGGTTCAATACTGGATTGGATGCGAGATGTATTTATTCTGCCAATTAATTTATCTCAAGGTAGCTTTATTCAAAGCCCGATTTTAGCCAAAAGCAATCGATTTAATATGGCGATTTGCTATGAAATCATTTTTGGTGATCAGGTACAGAAAAACCAAAAAAGCCAGAATGCCGATTACTTGCTAACCATTACTAATGATGCTTGGTTTGGCTCATCTATCGGGCCTTGGCAACATTTGCAAATGGCAAGAATGCGTGCATTAGAACTGGGCAAACCACTTCTGCGTGCGGCTAATACAGGTATCACCGCAATTGTGGACGCAAATGGAAAAGTTGTTCATCAACTTCCGCAGTTCACGGCTAGTGTACTCACTGCCACCATTCATCCGACTCAAAGCGATACACCATTCAAACAATTCGGCAATTGGCTGATTTATGGACTAAGTGCCTTGTGTATCCTATTAGGGTTTGTCTTTAGACGAAAATAACCTTCACTAGAGATAACAAATCCCCTTAGCATTTTCTTCTAAGGGGATTTAATTTTTATCTTAGCCTAATGCTTTTAATAGGTTAGCCATTTCAATCGCAACCATTGCACACTCTTCGCCTTTATTACCGGCCTTAGTACCTGAACGCTCAATCGCTTGCTCTAAATTTTCTACGGTTAAAATGCCGTTGATAATCGGTACTCCGGTTTCCAGAGCAGAGGTGCTGATACCTTTTGCTGATTCATTTACCACTACATCATAGTGACTGGTTGCACCACGCACCACAGCACCTAAACAGATAATTGCATCGTAACGACCGCTTTGTGCCATTTTTTTCGCTGCAATCGAGATTTCCAATGCCCCAGGTACCCAAACAGTGTCGATGTTTTCTGCTTCTACACCGTGACGAAGTAATTTGTCGGTTGCGCCGTTTAGCAATTGGTCAATAAATATTTTGTGCCAGTTAGTTGCCACAATACCGAATTTTAATCCGCTTGCAATGTAGTTACCTTGAAATGTTGCCATTTTTTGTTTTCCTTCTTTGAAAAATAAATTGATAATACTGTAGGCCCGAAACATTTTTCGCCCTATCTCTTAGGGAAATTATTGGGCAAATGATAATTCCCTACCTATATTAGAAATTAAACATATGTCGCATTTTATGCTGTTTAACTTTTAAATATTCCAAATCATGTTCGTTTGGTTCAACCATAATCGGCTCACGGGCAACCACATTCAGTCCTTGCTCAACTAAGCCTTCAATTTTAGCTGGATTATTAGTTAATAAACGGATAGATTTCACCCCTAATTTCTCAAACATTTGAGCGGCAATGTAATATTCACGTTCATCATCTTTAAAACCTAAGGCTAGATTCGCTTCAACTGTATCCATCCCTTGATCTTGCAATTCATACGCACGCAGTTTGTTAATTAAGCCAATACCTCGTCCTTCTTGGCGAAGATAAAGTACTACACCACGCCCTTCAGCTTCAACTTGGTTCATTGCTGCAGCAAATTGCTGCCCACAGTCGCAGCGTTGTGAACCAAACGCATCGCCTGTTAAACACTCTGAATGAATACGACATAACACATTCTCACCATCGCCAATCTCACCTTTTACTAAAGCAACGTGCTCTTTGCCTGAGATAGTTTCTACAAAGCTATGGGCTTTAAATTCACCAAATTTAGTTGGCATTTTTACCACAGAAACCACATCTACCAGACTGTCATATTTTCTGCGGTATTCCTGTAATTGCTGAATAGTAATAAACGGCATATTATGCTTTTGTGCGAATGCTTGTAATTCCGGCATCTGCATCATTGTGCCGTCTTCTGCCATAATTTCGCAACATAAGCCAGCAGGCTTTAAGCCCGCAAGACGGGCTAAATCCACAGTTGCCTCGGTATGACCATTACGCACTAATACCCCGCCTTTCTTAGCTACTAATGGGAAAATATGCCCCGGGCGACGAAAATCGTCTGCTTTCGCATTATCATCTAACATTTTCAGACAGGTCAAAGAGCGTTCAAAAGCAGAAATACCCGTACTGGTCTCTACATGGTCAATCGACACGCTAAAAGCAGTTTGATGGTTATCTTGGTTTATCGCCACCATAGGATGAAAATTCAGTTTTCCAGCAAGTTCTTCGGAAATTGGCGTACAAATCAACCCTTTACCATAAGTTGCCATAAAATTGATATTCTCCGGTGTAGCAAATTCTGCCGCACAGATAAAATCACCCTCATTTTCACGGTCCGCATCATCGCTTACTAAAATAATTTTGCCTTCTCGAATGGCTTTAATTGCCTCTTCTACAGGGGAAAATTTAAACATTGTTAATCCTTTCTAATTTTAAAAACCTGCATTTTTCAGAAAATCGACCGTCAATTTACTCGCCGGTTTTTCCACTTCTTTTTTTAATAAAAACTGTTCAATATATTTGCCTACAATATCATTTTCTAAATTCACCAAACTGCCGACTTTTTTAGTGCCAAGATTGGTTTCTTGAATAGTGTGCGGAATAATCGAGACACGAAATGACTCTTCATCGGTATCCACCACCGTTAAACTAATACCATCAATAGTAATTGAGCCTTTTTCGATAATATAGCGCATTAATTTTGGCGAGGTTTGAATACGATACCAGGTAGCATTATCTGCCGGAGTAATCTCCGTAACTTTGCCAGTGCCATCAATGTGTCCTGACACAATATGTCCACCAAAACGTCCGTTAGCTGCCATAGCACGTTCAAGATTGACGGGACTATTAATGCCTAACTCTCCTAACGAAGTTCGCTTAAGCGTTTCAGACATCACATCTGCGGTAAATTGTTCTGTTGTAAAAGAAGTCACCGTCAAACAAATCCCATTTACCGCAATGCTATCTCCCAAGTGTACATCTTTTAGAATTTTTTTTGCCTTTATTGTTACAACTGCAAACTCGCCCTGTTTTTTAATTTGGGCGATACTGCCTACTTCCTCAATAATTCCTGTGAACATTAATTATTTTCCCCATTCTACGCTCCTCTTATCTAAAAGAGGAACTTACCTGATAATCCAACAAAATATCTTCACCAATCAGCTCGGTTGATTTCAGCGTTAATTCCACGGCTTGGGATAACTCACCAATCCCTTCCCCACCAACGGGTGTTTTTGCGGTCTTGCCTCCGACTAATTTGGGCGCAATATAGCAATGTATTCTGTTTACACAACCGGCTTTTAACGCACTAAAATTCAGGCTGGAACCACCTTCAATTAATAAACTGTCAATTTGCATTTCGCCTAATTTTTGCAAAAGTTTCGGCAAATTTACCCGCTTGTTCTCAGCTTCGATAACTATCACCTCCACGCCCAACCGCAGGTAAGGCTCATGCGCAACTTTATTATCATTTAGCGTAGCAATAATAGTGCGGTACTCTTTTGCCGTTTGTACCAACTTGCAATTAAGTGGTGTACGTAGTTGACTATCACACACAATTCTCACCGGCTGTTTCGCATTCGGCATTCGGCTGTTGAGCATTGGGTCATCTGCTAAAACCGTTTCGACTCCAACCATAATCGAACTATACTGATGGCGGGTTTCTTGCACTTTTGCCCGAGCTAACTCGCCTGTAATCCATTTCGATTCCCCTGTGCTAGTCGCAATTTTACCATCCGCTGTCATCGCATATTTCAGCAGCACATAAGGGAGCTTAGTTTGGATGTAGTGGAAGAAGATTGGATTCAATTCATCACATTCAGCCCGCATAAAATCTTCCACAACCTCAATGCCTGAAGCTTTCAACTGCATAGCCCCATTACCGGAAACCAGCGGATTTGGATCGCGAGATCCGATAAAGATTTTTTGAATACCACGTTCAATTAATAAATCTGAACACGGAGGCGTTTTTCCATGATGGCAACAAGGCTCTAAAGTGACATAAGCCGTTGCACCTGTTAGATCTTGCTGAGAATTTAAAATGGCATTACGTTCAGCATGCCATTGGCCATATTTTTCATGGTACCCCTCAGCGACGATTTTGCCGTTTTTAACAATCACACAGCCGACTAGAGGATTCGGATTTGTCCAGCCTCGAGCTTTTTTTGCAAGTTCGATGGCATAAGCCATATATTGAGCATCAGTCATGGTTTTTAGCGGATTAAGTCAGAAATTAAGGGCGTGATGAAAGATTACTTTAAATACAAGCGGTCAAATTTCTTTAAAATTTTGCAAATGCCAACTTAATTTAAAATAATAAAGCCTTGAAATCATACGATCTCAAGGCTTGCAAAAAAGACGCAAAAAACAACCGCTTGTACGGTATTTTTTACGATTTTTGACTCTTCTTCCATCCAGACTATACTGTCGGTACCGGAGTTTCACCGGTTCCTGCCAAACCTTTTTCGTTTTGCTCGCGGACTTTACCGCCGATCGGGAATTTCACCCTGCCCTGAAGATAAAAATTTGCCAAGAATTCTGCTTTCATTCGCTTGTGATGTCAAGTAAGAATTTGACTACTTTAGTAAGTTTTTAACGATTGATTAAATCGAAAAATAATATGATCTTGATCGCATTGAGTTTTTTTAATTTAAATCAAATTTTCCCTTGTTTTTCGTAAATTCGTCCTCATAATGGGTAAATTACATTTTTGTGAGATAAAGAGAGCAAATTTATGGCACCAAGAAAAAAGAAAACAATTGAATTACCACTACTTCCGTTACGTGATGTGGTGGTCTTCCCTTATATGGTTATGCCGTTATTTGTAGGACGTGAAAAATCAATTCAAGCCCTACGCTCGGCGATGGATTCAAATAAACAACTGTTTTTAGTTACTCAGCAAGATCCGAATAAAGAAGACCCTAATAGCGAAGATATGTATAACGTTGGGGTGGTTGCCAATATCATTCAAATGCTTAACTTACCAGACGGTACGGTAAAAGTATTGGTAGAAGGGCAAAGTCGTGCCAAAATTGAACAGATTCATGATGACGAAAAAGGCTTTTGGGCGGAAGTTCAACCTATCAACTCTGAATATGATGAAGAAAATGAAGAGTTAAAAACTATTGCTAAAACTACTCTCGCGGAATTTGAAAATTACGTTAAAAATAATAAGAAAATTCCGGCTGAAATTTTGCCTAAATTGCAAAGAATCGCACTTGAAGACCGCTTGGCAGATACTATTGCCTCTAATCTAATTGCCCCTGTGAAGAAAAAACAGGAACTTTTGGAAGAAGCAAATCTGATTGCTCGTTTTGATGCACTGTTAATTGCGATGGCAACGGAGATGGATACACTTGAAACTGAAACCCGTATCCGTAACCGCGTTAAGCAGCAAATGGAAAAAAACCAACGTGATTACTACCTTAATGAACAAATCAAAGCGATCCAAAAAGAGCTAGGCAATGGAGATGATGTCGAGCAGAGTGAGTTAGATAAGCTTAAAGAAAAAATTGATGCGGCAAAATTACCAACCGAAGTCAAAGAAAAGCTTGATGCTGAATTTAGAAAGCTTAAAGCAATGCCACAAAGTTCTTCTGAAGCAACCGTGGTGCGTGGCTATATTGACTGGATTTTACAAATGCCTTGGCATACAAAATCGGCCGTCAAAAAAGATTTAGCCAAAGCCCAAGCAGTTTTAGATAAAGATCACTACGGTTTAGAACGTGTGAAAGAACGCATTGTCGAATACCTTGCAGTGCAAAGCCGTTTAAACAAATTAAAAGGACCTATTCTTTGCTTAGTTGGCCCACCGGGCGTGGGAAAAACTTCATTAGGTCAATCCATTGCCAATGCAACAGGACGTAAATATGTGCGTATGGCATTAGGTGGTGTACGTGATGAAGCGGAGATCCGTGGCCATCGCCGTACCTACATTGGCTCAATGCCGGGGCAATTAATGATGAAAATGGCAAAAGTAGGCGTGCGTAATCCGCTATTCTTGTTAGATGAAATCGACAAAATGGCTCAAGACATGCGTGGCGACCCTGCCTCTGCCTTACTGGAAGTATTAGACCCAGAGCAAAACAAAGCCTTTAACGATCACTATTTGGAAGTAGACTACGATTTATCGGATGTTATGTTCGTGGCAACTTCGAACTCTATGAATATTCCACCGGCATTATTAGATCGTATGGAAGTTATTCGCCTTTCAGGTTATACCGAAGATGAAAAAATGCACATTGCCCGTGATCACTTATTGGCGAAACAGCAGGAAAATAATGGCTTAAAAGAAGGTGAATTAGTGGTTGAAGACAGTGCAATTTTAAGCATTATCCGCTACTACACCCGTGAAGCCGGCGTACGTGGGCTTGAGCGTGAAATTGCTAAAATCTGCCGTAAAGCCGTAAAAGCACTAGTGTTGGATAAAAAACTGAAATCTATTACGGTCTCTGAGCATAATATCGAAGACTATTTAGGTGTCAAACGCTTTGATTACGGCAAAATGGACAGTCAAAACCGTATTGGTGAGGTGACAGGGCTAGCTTGGACAGAAGTAGGTGGAGATTTATTAACTATTGAAACTACATCAGTAACCGGTAAAGGCAAATTCTCTTACACCGGCTCACTAGGCGATGTAATGAAAGAATCTATCCAAGCGGCAATGATGGTAGTACGAGCCAGAGCAGAAAAATTAGGTATTGCGGAAGACTTCTACGAGAAACGTGATATTCACGTTCACGTGCCGGATGGTGCTACACCAAAAGATGGCCCAAGTGCCGGCATCGCAATGTGTACTGCACTTATTTCGAGCCTTACCGGTAACCCTGTTCGTAAAGAAGTCGCGATGACAGGAGAAATCAGCCTACGTGGAAAAGTACTTCCAATCGGCGGACTCAAAGAGAAATTACTTGCAGCACACCGTGGCGGTATTACTACCGTGATTATTCCGAAAGAGAATGAAAAAGACTTAGAGGAAATTCCGGAAAACGCTAAAGCAGCCCTGAATATTCATGCGGTCGAAACTATTGATGAAGTGCTGGCAATCGCCCTTGAAAACCCACCAATGGGAATTGACGTGATGCCAAAAGCACAAATCAAAGTGAAAAAATCACGGGCTAAAGCAGTGGTTCAATAATCATAAAATATTAGGGCAGACAAAACTGTCCTATTGCAACAAAACAACAAGCGGTCATTTTTCTTTAAGATTTTGCAAAAAATCAGAGAAAAATGACCGCTTGTTTTAGTCTGTAATATGCGGTAATAACGCCCAAAAGGCGGCAATAATCGGTTCTTGAAGGCGTTTTTGTTGAACACAAATACCCAATTCAAAAGGTGTAATTGGGGAAGGTAAATTCAAATAAGAAACCTGATTATTCATCGGGCTATGTTTAATCACTACATCAGGCAGCAAAGCTACTCCAAAGCCAAGAGCTACCATTGGCACTATGGCTTCATGCCCACTGACCGTAGCATAAATTCTAGGTTCTTTAATTTTCTGTTCTTTAAACCAACGATCAATACGTTTTCTTACCGGTCCATTAACCGGCAAAATAAAGGGAACATTTTTCCAATCTATCGGTGACTGCTGCAAAATTTGCGTTGCTGCACAGGCTACGCGAGGAGCAATAATTGAGAGCTTAATATCATCAATATAATGAAAAACTATGTTATTTGGTAAAAACGCCGGCTTACCTGCAACAGAAATATCTGCTGATAATGATTGCACTTCATGCACTGCCTGAGCTGGGTCACCCGTACTCAATTTAATTTCTACCTTGGGATGAACTTGGCGAAAACGTGACAAAATCTGAGGTAGATGACTATAGGCAGCGGTTACTGAACAAAATACTTTCAACTCACCTTCTAACTCCCCTTGAGTTGGTGAAAGTTGATGTTGAAGCTGCTGCCATTCTGTCCAGCTTTGTTTAGCAAATTCCAGAAATTTTTCGCCTGCTTCCGTTAAATGCACTTGGCGATTATCCCGTAGAAACAACGGCTGTCCCAACTCCTCCTCCATTCGCTGAATATGGCGAGTGAGTGTGGAAGCCGTCATATAGTTTTTCTCCGCACTGCGGATAAAACTACGAGTTTGGGCGATGTCTAGGAAAAGTTTAAGGCTTTGGAATTCCATGTTTTTAATCCACTAACCATTCCGGCTTTATTTGTTCAGGAGAAATTTCATTGATATTTTCCTTATAAAACAAAATATGGGTTTCTGATTTATTTAATGGTCTCCAATGAGTAAAATTTTCTATACCATCTCCATAAAGAGCAATTATTTTTTTATTCAGACCGGATGCAATATGCACCGTTGCTGTATCAGGTGAAATAATAACTTCTGCAGTCCTAATTAACTCAATAGTATTAAAAATAGTCTTTGTTGGTGGTACATAAACACCTTGATATTTTTTTGATATTGAGCTTAATTCCTCAAAAACATCGGGATAACTAAGTAATATTAGAGGTTTACTTGGTATAATTTTTTTTAGATATTCAATATATCTTATTATATTATCGTAACTAATTTTTCTTGAATTAGCGGCCCCAAAAAAATTAATTGCAATATAATTTCTAATTTCATTCTTATCCAAATATGTCATTATTTCATCTTGTGATGTTTGATCGAATGGTATGTCATAGCTATCATCATCAACTTTAAACCCTACCATTTCTAGTGCAGTTTTATATACTTCAGAAAAATGCTGAGGAGTTTTAATATTTATATTAAAAAGCTGATAACTCTCTTTCTGGTAACCAATATAATACTTAGCATTAATCAACCGTAAAAGCAAAAGATCTCTGTTTCTTATTAAAACTGTCGGATCAACCACAATATCATATTTTTCTTTGCTTAAACTTATTCCACATTTTATATAATCTAATATATTACGTTTTTTTACATAGTAAATATGATCAATATATGGATTTTTCTTGTATAAATAAGCATCTTTTTTTGTGCAAACAATTCCTATTGTTAAATCATTCTTTTGCTTTTTTAACTCACGAAAAACAAATGAGCTAACAATATAATCTCCTATTTTTCCATCCTGTCGTAAAAAAAGAATTTTTTCAGGTGATATTAAAAGGGATTTATAATCACTTTTTCGATCAAGGATATATTTCCCCAGAAACAGGCGAATTTTTTGTAAAAATAATTTTATTTTCATACACAATTTTCTTCCAAATAATGTTTAAGCCAGTTAATTGCTTTGGAAAGTTCAAAATTTTCAGTCAAATTAGAATTTGTCCCTACATCATTTTTAGTTAAAACTTTAAAATGAGGCGTACTTGGCAAAAGTAATGGCTCCCACGTTCCCATATTCGGCATACTTTTAGCAAAAAAACTTAATAATGGTTTTTGAAATGCACATGCAATATGCAATGCACCACCATCAACAGCAATCACAAAATCTGCACTGGCAACCAAAGATAAATATTCACTTAATGACATCTTAGGCGATAATCGAATATTTAAATTCGGACAATTTTGTTTAAGCTCTTGATAATACTCTTGAGATAATTCTGTATAACTTAAAATAATATCTATTTCTTCAGCCTTTTCTATAATAGACTGATTAAGTAATACCACTAATTCATTGGCAGGAATCTTACGTTTACTGCCATAAGGACATAATAGCAATCTGTATTTACCCGATTTCCATATATCTGATACTTTATCATCATGTTCTGACTGAGTTTTTAAAATACTATATTCAATAGATAAACTATTATTAAGATTAAATCCTGAGTTTAATAAATAATTACTTAATTTCTCACTAGCTTCTTGTGGATAATAGAAATTATAATTTTTAACATTATCCAAATTGTAATGATTTTTATGATACTTTCTAAAAATTGCAATATATTCAGGATTAATAATCCTGTCCATTAGTAGAGAAGATGTATTAAAATTATTTTCAAAATCAATAACTAAATCCCATTTTTTATAATTTCTAATATAATCTACTAGGTTCCTATAAATATAACAATCAACCAATTGAGAATGCTCATAGATTATTTTATTACCAGAGGCAACCACTACTCCAATTTTTGCATTAGGATAAAGTTTCCTAAGCTGATTGATATGTGCCGTATGAACTACAGCATCACCGATCGCCCAGCCAAGAGGACGAATGAGAATAGAGTTAATTACTGCAGAATGTAAAACTTTATCATCCAGAATATGGCGTTTTTCCAATAAAGAAAGAATTAATTTCTTGAAGATTTTCATTACGCTGAATACCAATCAGTTTATTTATATCTATTCTCAATCTCATCAATTTCTGAAATATGCCCACCAAAAACACAAGCAGGTTCTACACCATAAGCGTGAATATTTGTCATTTGTAGCAAACCAGTTAAAAAATCAGATGGCAAGCGAACTGGATAAGCAAATTTAAGTAATTTCTTAGCTCCTTCTTGAGTAATTAAATAAGCAGTCGTTCTAATAATAGAACGTTTAGAGTTTTTTGAAGGCTTTAAATATCTTGCTAGGCGATAACGCTCTACTAAATTTTTCATAAATGGAAATGCTTTTGCCTTACCGTGATCGAAAAAAATAATTTCTCTACGATATGGTACTTTTTTTAATACATCCGCTAAAATTTGCTTAAAATAAAGAGATACTATCGCATCATCTTCCAAAATAATTGCTTCTGGAATATTATTATCGACAATATACTCATACATTTTTATATGGCTTAATGCACAACCTATTTCTCCCAATGTCAATGGCTTTCTTGCCGCATACTTTTGCGGATAGAATTCAAAATCAACTTGGTTGAGCTGTTCTTGTGTAAGCTCTTTACCATATACTGCGTCAAAAAATTGAAACTCTAACCCTAAGCTATTTAGTCTTTCCGAGATTTCTTTTCTGCGTGAAGAATTTTTTAAACTGATGATAAAAATAGGGGGGAAATTATTCATAATAAATTAGTCCTTATTAACAGTTTGCGATAATATACGTGTCATATCAGCAATAAATTTAGGCATATTATGAACTTCTTTAATATATTCTACCGCCTCTAATACCAATTTAGTACGTTTCTCATCATTCCGCATTATCTCTCTGACAGCATTTACATAAAGTGAAACGGATTCAAATCCATCACCTAAAACAGTACCAACATCCACACCAAATTTAGCTGTTAAATTTTCAGGATTCTGATTACTAACTAATAAAGTTCCATAAGATAACGCTTCCAAAAATGAAATCGGTAATGCTTCGTGAATAGAGGTATTAATTAAAATCTTTGCATCTTTTAGATACTGATCTTTTACTTCACCATCTACGTGGCCAACAAAATGTAAATTTGGAACATTCTTATATTGATTGATAATTTCGGAATTTCTCTCTGCATCATAGAATGTTTGCCCTAACATATAAAAATTATATTCAGGGCATTTTTTAGCTATCTCACAGAATAACCAACCCCTCTTAACTGATTCAATACGCCCTAAGAAAATAATAATGTCTTTTTTAGGATAAGTAGTTACATCAAATTGCTCATCAATTTCAATCGGATTTGGCAAATAAGTAATCTCTACATCGTCATCTAAGCGATAGAGTTCTTTAGCTTTATCATTTAAAAAATATCCTTGAGATACAAATTTGATTCTATTTTCCTTATAAAGTTGATGTACATTATCATAGGCCTTTTGATCATAATAGCAGGGCTCAGGAAACAGTTTTACTGTATTAATTTCATCCCAATCACTTAATGGTCTAGGGTCTTGAATCCAAAAAATTAATTTTTTCTCTTTATTTGGCTCAATCATTATAGGTAGATCAAAAGTAGTCTCAATGCTTAAGTAAGCATCGTAATTTTGACTTTTTAACCATCTTTTTGCAAACCATTCTTTTTTAGGTATCTCATAGACATTGACGCCATCAACATTATGCTTTCTAGCAAACATACCAAAATTTCTTGATGTGGTTTTTAGTAGAACATCAACTTGTACATTATCATTATTCAAGTATTTAGCAATCAATCTACGCGCTAAAAAACCATATCCACCAAACCCTGTACCTAAAGCTCCAAAATATTCATTAATAAGTAGTGCTACTTTAAATTTTTTCATTATTAATTCCTGTCATCTGATAAATAAGTGATAGAAATTTTCTTTTGATTTCAAACTCACTAAATTTTTTAATATGAATATTCATATTATTTTTATAATAATTGATTTTCTCTTGTTCCTCTAGTAATACTAGAGTTTTGTAAATAAATTCCTCTTTATTTCCCATTTCAACAAGCTCACCACATCTTCCATTATCTAAAATTTCTCTTGGTCCTGTTGGACAGTCCATTGCTACTACTGGAGTATTTAAAATTATACTTTCAAGTAATACCGTAGGTAAACCTTCTCTTTCTGAGGTGTGAAGAAATAGCTTGGCATTTTTTATGTAAGGATATGGATTTTCTATTTCACCTAGTAAATAACAACTTTCTTGCAAACTTAAGTCATTAATTAAATTTTTTAAATTATGGAATTCTGGTCCACCACCAATAATTAATAATTTCTCTTTTCTACCACTATTAGCCAACCGACTAAAAATAGTAATCAAATCTGAATGTCTTTTTATTTTATCCAATCTGGCGACTTGTACTAAATAACCAAATTCATATTCAACTGGAATGCTCTCATTAGATAGTTTAAGTACTTTATTCACTTCTATTGGATTAAATAAAACTTCTATTTTATCAGAGGGTATAAAATCAATTAACTGCTTTTTCATATCCTCACAAATTGTAATAACCTTATGGTATTTATTTAAAATATTTATATCTTTTTCTCTGATATTATTATCTATTGCCAAATGCTGCCATCTAATCACGGGGCACGTCAATTCTTCAAAAATGATATAAGAATCAAAATGGTTACTAAAATTAATTATAATATCATACTTTCCTTTTGAGATATAATCCATCAAACTTTTCCGTTTAACCATTTTCTCTTTAAAATTAAAGAATTTGTATTTAATCTTTTTTAGCCAATTTTTATTTCTTTCAGCATATAAATTTTCTTTATATGAACAGTAGTGATTATTAAACAAATAATCAACACTCATACCACTTGGAATTAATCGATGAAATACATTATTTTCTTTATCATAATCAATAAGTATATCTATATGGAGATTTTTTTCATCTTGCAATATTGATAGATAGTTTACTAGAATCCTTTCTATCCCCCCCATAATTAACCACTTATGTAAAAATAATATTTTCACTTACATTCCTTAATTGTAATAATTATATAAAATTACGCTTATGTTTAATATGGCTTTGAATATTTCTCTCCGCATCTTTCTTATCCCAAACTTGTAATTCCCAAGGGTAATAAAAGTTGCTCGCATTTTTAAAATAAATATGAATACCAATATATTCTTCTTTATCTCGTAAATACCAATTTTTCAAACCATACTTTTCTTTCCATTCATCTAAATTATCCATTACTTGTTGAATAGTTTCACTATCAACAATCATTCTTGCACCAAATATATCATTTAAAATACTATTTACAGGATAACCTTCGCTACGTTGATTAAACCGTTCAATTTTATAAAGAATAGACTCTGAAGTTTTTACTCGATAAAAATAATGGGTATCATATAAATCAGCACGGTATAAATAGTCATTAATAGATTCGTGTAAATTTAGTCGATACGCTAAAATATGTTCTACAGGAACTTTGGCTAGTGTATGTTTGAGATTTACTTTTTCAATTTTACCGGATTCAAAATAATCTAGTGAAAAAGCTAAATGTACTTTATTAATTTCATCAATTAATTTCTCAACTTTTGCTAACATATCTAATCAACCAATTTTAAATAGACAAAACCCCGCATTTGCGGGGTTTGCAATAATTAAATTATTTTGTGCTTGGGATGCTGAAACGTTTGTTAAAGCGTTCAACACGACCACCGGTGTCAACAACACGTTGTTTACCAGTGTAGAACGGGTGGCAGTTACCACATACGTCTAAGTTTAAATCTTTACCTACTGTTGAGCGGGTTTTAACTACATTACCGCAAGAACATGTTGCAGTAATTTCTTTATATTCTGGATGAATATTTTGTTTCATTGGGGAACCTCATAAGAAGCCATATCGCCACCTATCTTGTTAGACTCTCTACCGCTGATAGGTACCATATGTGATTAATAAAAATTGAGCATTTGCTCAACGCCTAAAAAGAGTGCATATTCTAGATAAATTTGTAGCCGAGATCAACCATTAAATACAACTGTTATAAAGATTAGAAAGTCATTCTCTTAAAATTAAAACAGTAAATCCTATGACAAAAAAATCAAAAACAATCACAATAAATCATCATATAATCACATTTTTGTGAGATAGATCACATTTTTTATATTTAGATTTTTTGAGTTTTTCTTAAAAACTGGTTAGAATCAACGGACCAATTTTCTCACATTTATATACAACATTCTTTACTAGGAGTAAACACATGGCAGAACGTAAAAAACTTGCAAATGCAATTCGTTTTTTAAGTATGGATGCAGTACAAAAAGCTAACTCCGGGCACCCTGGTGCACCAATGGGTATGGCTGATATTGCTGAAGTTTTATGGCGTGATTTTTTAAAACATAACCCGACTAATCCTAAATGGGCAGATCGCGACCGTTTCGTTCTATCAAACGGCCATGGTTCAATGCTAATTTATAGCTTACTTCATTTAACTGGCTATGATCTTTCTATTGAAGATTTAAAACAATTCCGTCAATTACACTCTAAAACTCCAGGCCACCCTGAATATGGCTATGCTCCGGGTGTTGAAACAACAACTGGTCCTTTAGGTCAGGGGATTACCAATGCAGTAGGTATGGCTATTGCAGAAAAAACACTTGCTGCACAATTTAACCGCGAAGGTCATGAAATTGTAAACCACTATACCTACGCATTCTTAGGTGATGGCTGTTTAATGGAAGGGGTATCTCATGAAGCATGCTCATTAGCCGGTACATTAGGTTTAGGCAAATTAATTGCATTTTATGATGACAACAATATTTCAATTGATGGTCACGTTGATGGTTGGTTCACTGATGATACTGCACAACGCTTTGAGTCTTATGGCTGGCAAGTTATCCGTAATGTAGATGGTCATAACCCTGAACAAATCAAATTTGCAATTGAGAATGCGCAAGCAGAAAAAGAGCGCCCAACCTTAATTATTTGTAAAACAATTATCGGGTATGGCTCACCAAATAAATCAGCATCTCATGATTGCCACGGAGCACCATTAGGTGATGCAGAAATTCAAGCTTCTCGTGAATTCTTAGGTTGGGAACACGCACCATTTGAAATCCCGGCAGATATCTATTCAGAGTGGGATGCAAAAGGTAAAGGCACTTTAGCTGAGAAAGATTGGAATGCAAAATTTGCAGCCTATGAAGTCGCCTATCCTGAATTAGCAGCAGAATTCAAACGCCGTACTGCAGGTGAATTACCGGCAAATTGGGAAGCAGAAAGCAAAGCATTTATTGAAAAATTACAGGCAAATCCGGCAACTATCGCAAGTCGTAAAGCATCACAAAATGCAATTGAAGCTTACGCTCACATCTTACCTGAATTCTTAGGTGGTTCAGCAGACTTAGCAAGCTCAAACTTAACATTGTGGTCTGGGTCAAAACCAATCCGTGCCGATCACAATGTAGATGGTAACTACATCAACTATGGTGTGCGTGAGTTTGGTATGTCAGCTATTATGAACGGTATTGCTTTACACGGTGGTTTCATTCCTTACGGTGCAACATTCTTAATGTTCTATGAATACGCTCACAATGCAGTTCGTATGGCGGCATTAATGAAACAACGTGCATTATTTGTCTATACTCATGACTCTATCGGTTTAGGAGAGGATGGTCCAACACACCAACCTGTAGAACAAACGGCTTCATTACGCTTTATTCCAAACTTAGAAACATGGCGCCCAGCAGACCAAGTGGAGTCAGCGGTTGCTTGGAAAGCAGCGGTTGAGCGTAAAGATGGTCCAAGTGCATTAATCTTTACCCGTCAAAACTTGGCTCAACAAGAGCGAAATGCTGAGCAATTAACCAACATCGCTCGCGGTGGTTATATCTTACGTGAATGTTGTGAAAAAGGTGGTTGCCCGGATTTAATCCTCATCGCAACAGGTTCAGAAGTTGATTTAGCAATGAAAGCAGCAGATGTATTAGCCTCTGAAGGTGTGAAAGTACGTGTTGTTTCAATGCCAAGCACCAACGTGTTCGACAAACAAGATGAAGCTTATCGTGAATCAGTATTACCTCGTTCAGTAACCAAACGCGTTGCAATTGAAGCTCAGCTATCTGATTTCTGGTACAAATATGTTGGCTTTGAAGGTCGTATTGTTGGTATGAATAGCTTTGGTGAATCAGCAC
This sequence comes from Mannheimia granulomatis, assembly GCF_011455695.1. Taxonomy (NCBI): domain Bacteria; kingdom Pseudomonadati; phylum Pseudomonadota; class Gammaproteobacteria; order Pasteurellales; family Pasteurellaceae; genus Mannheimia; species Mannheimia granulomatis. The sequence continues at coordinate 1,209,384 of NZ_CP015030.1, forward strand.
CTGCTGACCAGCTATTCAAACTTTTCGGCTTCACTGTTGAAAACGTGGTAGCTAAAGCAAAAGAAATTTTATAATTCAGTTATAAAATAAAAGCGGGAACTTAATTCCCGCTTTTTTGTTGTTTACAAGCGGTCATATTTGCAAAAAAATTTGTAAATATGACCGCTTGGATTATAAAGTTTCTGCTTGTGCTAGAATTTTCTCTTGCTCAAGAGCAAGTTTTTCTAACTTTCGTTGTTCTCTTCTTTCTTCATCAATCGCTTCCCAAGCATCATAGGCTTGTACAATTTTAGCCACCACTGGATGGCGAACAATATCTTTGCTATCGAAGAAATTAAAGCTCAGTTCCGGCACATCTTTCAACACCTCCATTGCGTGTTTTAATCCGGATTTTTGGCTACGAGGTAAATCTACTTGAGTAACATCGCCCGTAATTACCGCCTTTGAATTAAAGCCAATACGGGTTAAGAACATTTTCATCTGCTCGGTCGTAGTATTTTGGCTTTCATCTAAAATAATAAAAGCATCATTTAACGTTCGCCCACGCATATAAGCAAGTGGAGCAATTTCAATTACGCCTCGTTCCATCAGCTTTTGTGCTTTTTCAAAACCCAGCATTTCAAACAGAGCATCATATAACGGACGTAAATAAGGTTCGATTTTTTGCCCTAAATCACCGGGCAAGAAACCTAATTTCTCGCCAGCCTCAACCGCTGGACGGGTCAGCAAAATACGTCGAATTTCTTGTCGTTCCAACGACTCCACCGCAGCAGCCACCGCTAAAAATGTTTTACCTGTACCGGCAGGTCCAATACCAAAACTAATATCATGGCTTAAAATATTACGCAGATAGGCTTGTTGATGCTCACCTCGCGGCTTAATAACACCTCGTTTAGTCTTAATTGATATCTCACCTTGTATGCTGGATTGCCACTGATTTTGCAATAACATTCGGCTTTCTTGAATAGCAAGATGCACATCTTCTAAATCAAGTTCTTTAATTTTGCCTTTAATAGGGGCAGTTTCATTATAAAGCTGCTTGATTAGTTTTACGCTGTTTTGAATCAAGGTTGCCGAATAATGGTTTTCATCTGCCGATTGCACGGTGAAGTTAAATCCTTGACGCGCAATAATCAGATTAAAACTTTTTTCAATTAATGCCAGATGCTCATCAAACGCTCCACATAAAGACTGCAAACGTGCGTTATCTTGTGGTTCTAAGCTAAATATAATTTCGTTCAAAATGATACCTTTTAAAGCTTACCAAAACTCTCTGGGATATTCACTGAGAGTTTTTTCCAAATTTCACTGCTTGACTGACGATTTTTTGCCATACAAGCGGCGGCTTTTTCATGATCTTTTGCAATACAAGCTGCTAGCAATGTACGATAAAAACTAAGAGTTAAGTGACGGTTATTTTCATCAGTAAAGAAGATTTTTGCCACTTGATGATACATTGATTTAAAACTGTTTAAAATCAATGCATAAACAGGCTTATTGGCTAAAAAGGTAAATTGCCTAAATAAAGCGTAATCAAATTCGGCATAAGCTTGGGCCGTATTTTCTAAACACTCTAACTCAGAAAATAATTTGATACACTCTTCAGGTTCATACAAGACAGCTTCAGGGATATAAGCCTCAGCCATACGTGTACGCAAAGATACGACATTTGCAATAATAACTGGTAAATAATTTTTATCTAATTTAATGATAGTACCAATAATATTAGGTCCGGCTGTTTCCCATATATCATTTACTCTTGTTGGTTTACCATGCTGAATATTCAGCCAACCTTCACGAGCTAAGCGCTGTAAAACCTCACGTAATGTTGTTCTTGTAACCCCTATACGCTCTGCCAAATCTCGCTCAGCAGGCAAATCAGAGCCTGCCGGGAAATGGTTACTCCAGATACTTTTTACAATGTATTCTTCTGCCAGTGCGGCCGGGCTTTGAGCCCTTAAAATATCGTTTTTATCCATAGATAACATCCAAAAGAACATAACAAAATTATGTTTAAATCTAAAATTTAACTATTCTTTATCTAGAATCAATTATATAACTAAAAAATCTAATATGGCTATTATCCTTTAATCTAAACTAGATTACAATGCAATATCGATTTACAATTTTTGAGGTTTTACATGAGTCATATTGATACTCTTTTTAAAAGTTTTTTAGGTAAAAGCCCAGAATGGTACAAACTGTGTATTTTGGCTTTTTTAGTCATTAACCCTCTCATCTATTTATTTATCAGCCCCTTTGCTGCCGGCTGGTTTCTCGTTGCAGAATTTATTTTTACACTAGCCATGGCATTAAAATGCTACCCCTTACAACCGGGCGGATTGTTAGCCATTGAGGCTGTTGTTATCGGCATGACTTCCCCACACCACATAAAGGAAGAAATTATAAGTAACTTTGATGTAATCTTGCTCTTAATGTTCATGGTTGCCGGTATCTATTTTATGAAGCAACTTCTGCTTTATATTTTTACAAAATTATTAGTTGCAATTCACTCCAAGAAAATCCTATCGCTTGCTTTCTGCTTAAGTGCAGCCTTCTTATCAGCATTCTTAGATGCTTTAACCGTTATTGCGGTGATTATCAGTGTAGGAACAGGCTTCTATGGGGTCTATCATAAAGTCGCCTCAGGTAACAGTTTTGAAGACTCTACCGATATTACTAATGATGAAAAAATCCTCACCAACAAAGAAATTTTGGAGCAATTTAGAGGTTTCCTAAGAAGTTTATTAATGCATGCTGGGGTAGGGTCAGCCTTAGGTGGGGTTATGACAATGGTTGGCGAGCCACAAAATCTGATTATTGCCTCCCAAGCAGAATGGGGATTTATAGAGTTTTTACTACGCGTTTTACCTGTTAGTTTACCTGTTTTAATTTGTGGCGCAGCTACTTGTTTTATTGTTGAGAAATATAAAATATTCGGCTATGGCGACAGATTACCACGCAAAGTTTGGGTAGTTCTTGCTCGTTACAATCAGCTAAAAGAGCAAAAAATGTCTAAGCAAGATCGCTTTAAGATGTTAGTTCAAGCAATTGCCGGAGTGTGGTTGATTATTGGTTTAGCACTACATCTTGCCGATGTAGGCATTATTGGTTTAACTATTATTATTATCTGCACTGCATTCTGTGGTATTACTGACGAACACACTCTAGGTAAAGCATTCCAAGAATCCATGCCTTTTACCGCATTGCTTATTGTATTCTTCTCTGTAGTTGCTGTCATTATTGACTTAAAATTATTCGAACCAATTATTAGCTTTGTCTTATCCGCTGAACCACATTCGCAACTCTCACTGTTCTATATCTTTAACGGTTTACTCTCTATGATTTCCGATAACGTGTTTGTTGGTACAGTTTATATCAATGAGGCAAAAACAGCATTAGATTCAAGCATCATCAGCCGAGAACAGTTCGATTTAATTGCTGTTGCAATTAATACAGGAACAAACTTACCTTCTGTAGCAACACCAAACGGTCAGGCTGCCTTCTTATTCTTGCTGACTTCCTCGTTTGCGCCGTTAATTAAACTCTCCTACGGTAGAATGGTTTATATGGCATTACCTTATACTATCGTTCTGTCAATTATTGGATTCTTATCATTGGAATTCTTGCTTCCATCATTAACAGAGATGATGCTCAATTGGGGGTGGATAGTAATACGCTAGAAGGTAGATAATCTACCTTAAATCAGGTAGAATGCTTTAGCTTTATAAAACGAGGAACACGCTATGCTCCATTACTTTAAAAATCTGTCCCTTTCACGCAATGCTTGGTTTTTACTGACATTAAGTTGCATTTTGCTTGAAGGTGTTGCCCTTTATTTCCAACATGGTATGGGGCTTGTTCCTTGTGTAATGTGTATTTATGAACGGGTTACTTTATTTGGCATTCTATTTGCCGGTATTTTAGGTTTTATCGGCAACCGTTACGCAATTCTTCGTTGGCTAGCTATTCTTATTTGGCTTGGTAGTGCATTAAAAGGATTTACCCTTTCACTCAAACACCACGATTATCAAGTGAATCCATCACCTTGGAATCAATGTGAATTTAAAGTGGATTTTCCTCAAACATTACCCCTTGATAAATGGCTACCGGATGTTTTTGCTCCAGGCCCAGTGAATTGCAGCCAAAGCCAATGGGAAATGCTAGGATTTTCAATGGCACAATGGCTTATTTTTACCTTTGCAATCTATCTTGTTTTAGCAGCACTCTCCTTGGTGAGCCAGTTCAAACGTAGCCAGCAAAAACAACATTTTATGTTCCGTTAATCATTTTACAAGCGGTAAGATTTTGTAAAAATTTTGCAAAATCTTACCGCTTGTCTATTTTATAAGAACAATCCTATAAGGAAATATAATGTCAAACTATAAAAATCTTTCCACCAAACTTGTACATACAGGACGTAAAAAACGCTATACCCAAGGAGCTGTTAATAGTGTAATTCAACGTGCTTCCTCATTAGTTTTTGATACTCTTGCAGATAAAAAAACAGCTACTCAAAACCGCTATAAGGGGGCATTATTTTATGGTCGCCGTGGCACACTAACTCATTTTTCATTGCAAGAAGCAATGTGCGAATTAGAAGGTGGCGCGGGTTGCTACCTCTATCCTTGCGGAGCTGCTGCAGTAACGAATGCTATTTTAGCGTTCGTTTCACAAGGCGATAACATCTTAATGACTGGTGCTGCCTACGAACCAACTCAAGATTTTTGTAATGTCGTATTAAAGCGAATGGGGATCTCTACTACATTCTATGATCCAATGATCGGTGAGAATTTACGTAATTTGATACAGCCTAATACTAAAGTATTGTTTTTAGAATCACCGAGTTCATTGACAATGGAAATACCCGATATTCCTAGCTTAGTCAGAGTTGCACGAGAAGTGAACCCCGATATTATCATTATTATCGATAATACGTGGTCTGCTGGCGTGCTATTTCCTGCTTTAAAATATGATATTGATATTTCTATCCAAGCTGGAACCAAATATTTAGTCGGCCATTCCGATGTGATGATTGGTACAGCAGTTGCGAATGCGCGCTGCTGGGATCAACTACGAGAGGGCTCCTATCTAATGGGGCAAATGGTGGATGCTGATTCCGCCTATACTACAGCACGCGGGCTACGCACTTTAGGCATCCGCTTAAAACAGCACGAACAAAGCAGCATTGTGATTGCGAAATGGTTGGCAGAACGGCCGGAAGTTAAAGCCGTTTATCATCCTGCCCTCTCTAGTTGCCCCGGACACGAGTTCTTTCAACGTGATTTCCTAGGCTCAAGCGGTCTATTTTCCTTTGAACTTTACGAAAAGCTATCCAACGAAAAACTAGCTCAATTCTTAGAACATTTTGAGTTATTTTCAATGGCATACTCCTGGGGCGGATTTGAATCCTTAATTTTAGCCAACCAACCGGAAGAAATCGCTCGTATCCGCCCAGCAATTAATCGCAAATTAACCGGTACATTAATTCGTATTCACGTAGGTCTGGAAGCGGTGGAAGATTTAATTGAGGATTTAGCACAAGGGTTTGAACGAATCAAATAGCTTGTGAAACACTTATAAAAAATGCCCGATTTTATCGGGCATTTTTACTTTTTTATAACTATAAAGAAGTTAATCTTCGCCCCAAACTTCTTTAGCAATTTCTTCAACGTGGCGAACTTTTGCCCATTGCTGAGCTTCGGACATAATATTACCCTCTTCCGTCGAAGCAAAACCGCATTGTGGGCTTAAACAAAGCTGTTCTAACGGTACATATTTTGCAGCCTCTTGAATGCGGGCTTTGATCTGCTCTTTATCTTCCAACTCGGGGAATTTAGAGCTGATTAAGCCTAATACTACGCGCCCTTTATTATTGGCAAAATGCTTTAACGGTTCAAATCCGCCTGAACGCTCATCATCATATTCTAAGAAATAGCCATCATAATTGGTTTGACCGAATAAACCATCCGCAATTGGATCGTAAGCCCCTGTTAATAAATAGGAGGATTTATAGTTACCACGGCAAACATGGGTAGTAATAGTCATGTCTGCCGGCTTATCTGCCAGAATAGCTTGAATATTTGCCACTGCCTGAGCTTTATCTGCTTCAAATGTCGGTTGCTCAAAGTTATTACATAAGGATCCCCAATAAACATCATCAATCTGTAAATAGCGACACCCCGCTTCATAAAAGGCTTTAATCGCCTCTTTATAAGCTTGCTGTACATCTTTAGCAAATTCCTCACGCGTCGCATAAATACCATGGTCCCATTGAATCGGATACATTAACTGGTTCGGGCTTGGAATCGTAAATTTTGCTACTGCACGACCGCCAACAATTGCATTGAATTTTTTGAAATGCTCGATAAACGGATGGCTTGGATTCCAAGAAACTTTGCCACAACAACGAGTATTATATGGGCGAACTTCAACGCCTTTAAAAGCATAAGCTTTTTCCGGCACATAGCCCTCAATGCCATTCAGATTTTCTAAGAAATCAATATGCCACCAAGAACGATGGTACTCACCGTCTGTTACCACTTGAATTCCTGCATCTAGTTGAGCTTGCACTAATTTTTTTACTTCTGCTTCTACAATTTCATCACGCTCTTCAAGGGAAATTTGACCTGATTTGTAATCTGAATGTGCTTTTTTCCAAGCATCTGAACGCAAATATGAACCCACGGTATCCGCGTGGAAAGGTAATGTTTTGTTTGCCATAATCTTCCTAATTAATGTACGTTAATATGATGTTTTTATCCTAAGTGAATTAAGCTGGATGAACAAGATAAATTCCTCAAACTAAGTTGAAAATTATCTGACTTTACGATGAAAAAATTTCATCTAGATACCATACTTTTCACGGTATTCACGCATTTTTGGCAAATAAGGAGCGTATTGTGGCGATTTTTCAATAAAGGCAACTAAATCATCAAAGTCCACAATGGAAAATACTTCGCAGTCATAATCACGTTCAACTTCTTGAATTGCAGAAAGTTCGCCTTTGCCCTTTTCTTTACGGTTTAACGCAATTAATACACCGGCAAGCTCGGCATTGTTTGCATTGATAATTTCCATTGATTCTCGAATTGCCGTGCCGGCAGTAATCACATCATCCACCAATAAAATTTTGCCTTTGAGAGGTGCGCCGATTAAATTGCCCCCTTCGCCGTGATCTTTCGCTTCTTTGCGGTTAAAACAACAAGGCTTATCCACATCAAATTGGTTGGCTAAAGCCACAGCAACAGTAGTTGCAATCGGAATGCCTTTGTAGGCAGGACCAAACAGCACATCATAATCAATGTTTGAAGCTTGAATTGCTTGTGCGTAATATTCCCCTAATTTGGCTAAATCACGCCCGGTGTTGAAAAGCCCCGCATTGAAGAAATAAGGGCTGATTCTGCCTGATTTAAGGGTAAATTCACCAAATTTCAGCACATTACGGCTTAAAGCAAATTCGATAAAGTCATGTTTGTATTGTTGCATATCTTTTTTCCTGTTCTGACAAGCGGTTATTTTTAGCAAAAATTTTACTTACTACGCTCGCTCCTCTGAGCCATTAGCAAAGCCATGATTCAAATGTAAGCATTTGTACAAATTACTCAGGTGTAATCCATTCTAGCTTCCACGAGCCTGTCCCCTCCGGCACTAGTACTTCGGTTAAATAAGGCAGAATATTTTTCATCTGTTGCTCAAGCTGCCAAGGTGGGTTGATTATAATCATTCCGCTTGCGGTCATTCCTCGCTGATCACTATCTGGACGAATTGCTAATTCAATTTGTAGAATTTTGCGAATGCCGGTTTCCTGTAAACCACGCACAATACGTTTAGTATGTTGGCGTAATACCACCGGATACCAAATCGCATACACGCCGGTAGCAAAACGTTTGTAACCTTCTTCAATCGCTTTTACCACCAGTTCATAATCTTCTTTTAGTTCATAAGGAGGATCGATAAGCACAAAGCCACGTCGCTCTTTTGGCGGTAAAGCAGATTTTAATTGTTGGAAACCGTTTTCACGTTTGGTTTGCACATTTTTCGCTTTAGCAAATTCCTGGCGAAGAAGTGGAAAATCATTCGGGTGCAGTTCGGTTAAAATTGCTCTATCTTGCTCACGTAATTGCTGCACCGCCAATAATGGCGAACCGGCATAGTATTTTAACTTTTCGCCACGGTTGCTTTTTTTCAGCTCATTAATATAAAACGCTACGTCTTCAGGCAAATCATCACGTTCCCACAGGCGAGCAACACCCTCTAAATATTCCCCTGTTTTTTCCGATTCCGCACTTAACAGGCTGTAACGACCACCCCCCGAATGGGTATCAAGATATAAAAATCCTTTCTCTTTTTCTTTTAATGAACGCAAAATCAATAGCTGAACAATGTGTTTTAGCACATCAGCGTGATTTCCTGCATGGAAACTGTGGCGATAACTAAGCATAATCTTCTCTTTTCTAGTAAAATGGTGGATATTTTAACGTATTAACCCTATTTAGACTATGCAAAATTTCAAAATCGAAAACGGTTGCCTTACCAATCAAAGGCAGGTATCCTCGCCTCATTTCAGCCAACGTCCGAATGAAAATGATATTTCACTGCTGGTTATTCACTACATCAGCCTACCACCGGAAGAATTTGGAGGGGATTTTATCGATCGCTTTTTCCAAGGTACTCTAAACCCAAGCATCCATCCCTATTTTGAAGAAATTAAAGAGTTGAAGGTATCAGCCCATTGCTTAATTAATCGCAAGGGCGAAATTACCCAGTATGTGAACTTTAATGATATGGCGTGGCACGCCGGTGTGTCTTGCTTTGACGGGCGAGATAAATGCAATGAATATTCTATCGGTATTGAGTTGGAGGGCAGTAACAATCAGCCGTTTACTAAAGCTCAATATCATGCTTTAGCCAAACTGACTAAAGCGATTCAAAAAAGCTATCCGCAGATTACTGATGAACGGATTACAGGGCATAGCAATATTGCCCCGGAACGTAAAATCGACCCTGGGCAATATTTTGATTGGGAATACTACAAAAGCCTACTGAAATAATTAAAAATCCGGATCTGCAGTAAAAGTCATCCGTTCACCTGTAATTGGGTGAGTAATAGTGAGCGATTCTGCGTGTAGGCACAAGCGAGGAGATAGGCTTTTTGCCAGCGGATTAGCATAAAATTTATCGCCAATGATGGGATGTCCTAATGCCAAACTATGCACTCGTAACTGATGCGATCGCCCAGTAATAGGTGTTAATTTTACACGAGTCGTATTATTGGCATTATGTGCTAGAATTTCATAATGAGTAATGGCTTTCTTGCCTCGCTCATAACAAATTTTCTGGCGTGGGCGGTTTTCCCAATCACAAATTAAAGGAAAGTTCATCTCACCTTTATCGCCCACTTTATCGCCTAGCTTGCCCCAAAGTAACGCAATATAGTGCTTTTTTGGCTCACGCTCACGAAATTGACGTTTTAGCTCTTTTTCCGCCGCTTTGCTTAATGCGAACAATAAAATCCCGCTGGTTGCCATATCCAAACGGTGAGCAGGCTCAGTAAAACCATATTTTTTCTGAATGCGAGTCATCGCACTGTCAAAATATTCCGGGCGATTGCCCGGCACCGACAGTAATCCACTCGGTTTGTTAATCACTAAAATATGATTGTCCCGATAAACCTCCTCTAAAAAAGGCTCAAGCGGTGGGTTATATTCAATTAATGCCATATTATTTATCTTTAATCTACTCTTTATTACTCACAATCACACGCAAGCAGTCTAAACGGTAATTTGCGGTTTCAAGCTGTGCTAAGGTTTCATTTAGTTGCTGCTCCAAGGCTTCCACTTCATCGGCTCGAATGTTTTTATTTACCATTTTCAGCGATTCCAAGCGGTGTAATTCTGCTTTTAATTTGCTATTTGCCTCAAACTTTGCCGAATCAATAACCTCTTTTGCCAGACTAACAACAGCTTTTTCACTTGCTTTAATCAATTTTTCAATATCAAGACGTGCCATTTTCGCAATTTTATTTGCCATCTGCTTATTCATCGGTTTTAGCTGACGTTCAAGGGCTGTAAATGACACCTGCGGTGCAATATTATTACCTTTATTATCCATCAAAATCCGAATAGGCGTAGGCGGCAAGAAACGGGTTAAATTCAACCCTTTCGGAGCTTGGACCTCTACCACATAAATGGCTTCTAACAGTAATGTACCTGCTGGGAGCCCTTTATTTATCAACAAAGAAATCGCAACTTTACCGATATCACCGGAAGTGATTAAGTCAATACCATTTCGGATCATAGGATGATCCCAGGTTAAAAACTCTACATCTTCACGCATTAGGGCCAATTGGCGATCAAAGGTAATAGTCGTTCCTTCCTCTGCAAGCCCGGGGAAATCAGGCACAAGCATGTGTCCTGTTGGACTAATCACAATGCTCTTTTCCCCTAAATCTTCTTGCTCAACCCCAATAATATCAAACAAATTCAACGCAAAATTTACCAAGCTTGGATGATTGTCTTCTTTAGCAATTTCTTGTGCTGTTTGTTGGGCAGCCTCACCACCATTAGAATTTAATTCCAGCAAACGATCTCGCCCTTTCTCTAATTCTAATTTCAAAGTCTGCCGGCGTTTTGCGTTTTTTGCTAAAAATTCATCAAATTCTAAGCGGTCCGGATTATTGATAAATAATCCCAATTCATTGCCAAATTCTAAAAACAATGCTGTCCCTATCGGACAAGTTTCTTCAAAAGCATTTAAGCCCAGGTGATACCACTGAGCCAAAATTTGTTGTGCCGAATGGTTAAAACAAGGCACATAAATTTGGATATTACTTTTTTGTCCGATGCGATCTAAACGTCCGATACTCTGTTCCAATAAATCCGGATTATCCGGTAAGTTAAACAGCACTAAATCTTTAGCAAATTGGAAGTTTCTCCCTTCCGATCCAATGCTTGAACTAATTAGTACCTGCGCTCCCTCTTCTTGTTGAGCAAAGTAGGCGGCTGCTTTATCTCGTTCTACAATAGACATTTTTTCGTGGAAAACAGCAGAACGAATTGCTTCACGCTCACGTAAAACCTGCTCTAACGCTATTGCAGTATCGGCTTGTTTACAGATCACTAAGACTTTTTCATCACGATGATTTTTTAAGAAGGTAATCAGCCACTCAATACGAGGATCAAACTCTACCCATTTCGCATTTGGGTTCATTCGCTGGAATAAACATTCCGGGTAAAGCAAATCCTTTTGGTTAATGGTTCCCATCATCGCCATTACCTTTAACGCATTCGCATACTGCTTTGGCATTTCAAGGCTGATTTGGTGATATTCACGATGCGGGAAGCCTTTTACACCTTGACGGGTATTACGGAATAATACTCGGCTGGTGCCGTGGCGGTCAATCAGCTCACTAATAAGCTCTTGACGGGCTTGCAAGCGGTCATTTTCATCCGATTTTTTGCTATTAATAGCACGGAACATCGGCTCGGTATCTTGCTCGCTTAGTAGCTCGGAAATCGCATTTTGTTCATCATTACTGAGCGGTTTATCATTGAGCAATGTTGCTACTGCATCTGCTACCGGCTGATATTGAGCTTGCTCGGCAACAAAAGCTTGGTAGTCAAAAAAGCGATCGGCATCTAATAATGCTAAACGGGCAAAATGGCTTTCTTGTCCTAATTGCTCCGGCGTTGCTGTTAAAAGTAGTACAGACGGAATCTGCTTGGCTAGTTGTTCAACCAGCTGATAAGCTTGAGAAGGTGCATTTTCCGACCATTCCAAATGGTGAGCCTCATCCACAATCATTAAATCCCACTCTGCCTCAATTAGCTGCTTGGCTCGAGCAGGAGTGGTTTCCAGCCAATTAATCGAAGTGATCACCAATGATTCACTCTCAAACGGATTTTCACTTACATCCTCGCCATCTTCATCTCTTTTATCGAAATCGCCGCAGCGTTCCTCATCAAAAAGAGAGAATTTAAGATTAAAGCGGCGAAGCATTTCTACTAGCCATTGATGTTGTAAACTTTCCGGCACAAGCACAAGAACCCTTTCCGCTCGCCCGGAGAAAAGCTGCTGCTGTAAAATCATTCCGGCTTCGATAGTTTTGCCTAATCCGACTTCATCGGCTAACAACACACGAGGCGAAAGACGCTGTCCCACTTCTTTGGCAATATGAAGCTGGTGGGGAATGAGGCTCGCACGAATACCACGTAAGCCACGTAGAGGCGATTGGTATTGCGCCTGTTGATGTTCCAACGCTCGAAAACGTAATGCAAAACGATCACTTCTATCAATTTGAGCGGAGAATAATCTATCTTGCGGCTTGCTAAAACTGATTTTATGATCAAGCAGCATCTCAGGTAGCACAGCTTCTTCGTTATTATCTACCCGTTTACCTAAATAAATAACGGCACCTTGATTTTCAACCACATCGCTCACCTCAAGCTGCCATCCGTCAAGGCTGGTAATTCGGTCCCCAACTTGAAATTGCACACGAGCCAAAGGCGCCACTGAAATAGCATAAACACGCTCTTCCTCTGCTGCAGGAAAATGAAGCGTTACTGTACGGTTATCTACCGCCTTTACAATGCCTAAACCTAAATTATTTTCTGATTCACTTAGCCAACGTTGACCGACTACAAACATCCTTTTCCTCTAAATAGTAAAATGTCATTATTGTTATTTAAGTTGGTATTTTATCAAATTCTCTTATTATCCCGCTCGACTATTTTTGCAAAAACGCGACAAACGCTTGAGGTTTGAACGTTGACTCTGCCAACCATTACTATCGGCGAACAATAAAAAGACCGCTTGTAAGCTGATAGGTTATCTTACAAGCGGTCATTTTCGGTTTTAATTTTGCAAATTATTTTTTAGCATCTAACTCTGCTTTATATTCAATATGGTTGCCTTTAATTTCAATATCGACATCCAACTCTTGTGTTCCACGTTTGAATTTTAAATCTGCATCGTCATTATTAATTTTAGATTCCAGTACGGTGAAACCTTGGCTTTTAGCATGATCTGTCGCTTTTTCGGCTAACCCACGCACATCCTTACCTTGTACTTTGTATTCTACCTCAAATTCACCATCTGCTTGGCGTTCAGATTTTACGACATCGCCTTGAGGTTGATAAATTTCAGCCGGAATTGTATTACCCGCAAAAGCAGTTGCTGATAAAAATGGGGTCAAAATAACTAATGTTTTTGTGATCGCTTTCATTATAATCTCCTATTAAAAATAAAGCTTATAAATTAGACTTTGGCAAATCCGTTTAGTTCATTACAAACTATCGTAAAGTTTAAAAGCTTGTCCGTCAGACATGCTCGCCAAATAGTCACAAATCACCCTTGCACGCTTACTTTCGTGTGCATTTTTCCAACGTTCACGAATATTATTCGGCAATAATCTCATCGGATCACTGCTTAAAATATCAAACAGCTCCATTAAAATTTGTTGCCCTTTTCGCTCTACCCGCTGAGTTTTCACATCGCAAATAACATATTGATAGACAAAATCTTTAAGAATTTTCAGCACGCACGCTACATTTGCCGGCAAATAAGCATTATAACGAAGCAGAGGCTCGTCAAATTCCGGCAGCTCTAGCCAGCGTACATGAGTAATGAAATGATTTACCAAAGCCCCAATCACATCCTTACGTTCATAGCGATGCTGAGAAAAGAGCTTTTGGCGAATCTCCACAAGGCGCTCTTGTACCCAATCCGATTGACATTCAGCCAGTAATTTTTCTGCATTTTGCCAAGATTGCGGCGTAACCATTCCGCCCACAATTGCATCTTCCAAGTCGTGCACACCGTAAGCAATATCATCGGCTAATTCCATAATACTGCAATCAAGCGATTTATAACGTGTTTTATTCGGCTGGTTCGGATCTTTATTCGGCTCGACCGAACAAAACTGCATTCTATCTTTTTCGCTTAACGGTTTCAGTACCCATTCAAAAAAATGCTTGTCGTCATCATAAATCCCTTTACTTTGCGGAAAATGGTGCAAGTTAATATGGCGGGCATCTGTAATCTCAGGCTGCTTAACAGGCGAAGTTTTTGATAACAACGCCGGATATTTAATCACTCCCAACACGGTGCGGCGAACCAAGTTCATGCCCGCATTTTCAGTGTAAGGCTCCAGTTGGGTCATAATGCGAAAGGATTGAGCATTGCCCTCAAAGCCGCCAAAGGCATACATTTTATAGTTCAACGCCATTTCGCCACCATGCCCAAACGGTGGATGCCCGATATCATGAGCAAAGCAGAGAGACTCTATTAAGCTACTTGAAGGCAACAGCGCATTTAAAATTTCAGGATCCATTGCCACATTCGGCTCAGAGCAAACTGCTTGGAAGCCTTTCCAATCCGCTAATAATTTTTCCCGTAAGCTATTGCCGATTTGTGCGACTTCTAACGAATGGGTTAAACGGGTGCGGTAAAAATCATCCTCCCCCACTGCATGAATTTGGGTTTTGGCTTGCAAGCAACGAAAGGCTTCCGAATGCAGAAGCCTCGCTCTATCGCGTTGAAAAGGCGAGCGGTGATCTTGCTCTCGTTTTTTATCACTCAAATAGCGTTCAATCCAAACTGATGAAATCATATTTACTCCCATTTTCCCCAAAAGGCTTTTCTTATATAATACACCTATTTTTGACTATTTTATCATCTTAAATGGCTATTTTTTATTCTGAAAAATCTGCAAAAAAAGCAACAAAACCGACCGCTTTACAAAGTGTAAAAATTCAATCTTTGGATTATCAAGGCTTAGGTATTGCCAAAATTAACGGCAAAACATGGTTTATTGAAAATGCCCTGCCTGATGAACAAGTCGAATTCAAAGTCATTGAAGAAAAACGCCAATATGGGCGTGGACAAGCGGTCAAAATTCTAAAGAAATCTGCAAATCGTACAATGCCAAGCTGCGAACTTTACAGCAAATGTGGTGGCTGCCAAATGCAGCATATTTCGCTTGAATTGCAACGTGAAGCAAAGCAAAACGCCTTATTTCAATGCCTACAAAAATTGCAGGCAGAACAAATTACCTTCCAGCCGATGATTGCAGGCAATGATAAAGCCTACCGCCGCCGTGCAAAATTGAGTATTGCGATCCAAAACGCTAAATTGGCAATGGGCTTTCATTTGCAAAATTCCAACCAAATCATACCGCTTGTAGATTGCGAAGTACTGGTCGAGCCGCTCTCTCAACTCTTACCGCAACTACAACAATTAGTCGCAAATTGGCAACATAAGAAAAAATTAGGGCATATTGAGTTAGTCAATGCCGATAATACTACAGCACTCTTTTTACGCCATTTAGGGCAATTATCACAACAAGATCGTGAAAATTTACTGCAATTTGCTAAGCAAAATTCTCTGTCTGTTTTTCTCATGTGTAAGGAAAATCAGCTCGAACACCTGTACGGTGAGCTGCCTTATTATGAAATTCAAGGCTTAAAGCTACACTTTTCCATTCGGGATTTTATTCAAGTAAATGGCTCCTTAAATGAAAAAATGGTGGTAAAAGCCCTTGAATGGCTGGACTTATCTGAAAACGATAGAGTGCTAGATCTGTTCTGCGGTATGGGAAATTTCACCTTGCCGATTGCAAAAACCGCTAAGTCAGTAGTGGGGGTTGAAGGCGTTGAGCCAATGGTGGAACAGGCTCGCTTAAATGCCACTGCAAGCGGTCTAAAAAACGTGGAATTTTACCAAACCAACTTAGATGAACCTTTTTCTGATAAGGCTTGGGCGAAAGAACGTTTTGATAAAGTGCTGCTTGACCCGGCACGCAATGGGGCGCTATTTTGTTTAGACCACCTTGCCGCCCTCAATCCCGAGCGGATAGTTTATGTGTCTTGCAACCCTGCTACACTCGTGCGTGATGCGGAAAAACTACTGCAATTCGGCTACCGCTTGGAAAAAGTGGCAATGATTGATATGTTCCCGCACACAGGGCATTTGGAGTCTATTTCGTTGTTTCGGAAATAATGCTTACTGACATTTTGCAAAATTTCGACCAAAAATAACCGCTTGTAATATAGCCGTAGGGTTGGGCCTTACCCCACCCTACTATTTATTTTTCTGATAGCAAAGCAAATAATAAATCACACCGGCGGTAATGGTACATAATGCCATTGCATACAGCATTGGGGCTTCGCTGGTAATGGTGATATGTGAAAGCCCTGCCCCCACGAGCGAGGCAATACCAAAACGAGCAGTGCCGGCAACACCGTTTGCCGTGCCTGCCATTTGTGGATAGCGGTCTAAAATCGCAGCTGAGGCATTACTGCCAATGGTGGAAAGCATTCCAATATAAAACGGCACGCCTAATGCCATCGCCCAGAAGCCAAGCTCAAACATCGCAGTTAAAGCAAGCCAAATACCGCCTAGCACTTGTAACGCTAAAGCAATTTGTAACATTCTTTCCGAGCCGACTTTTACCACCATTTTGCTGTTGATGGCGGTCATTATTACCATTACCACCATATTTAAGCCGAAAAAGTAGCCAAAATATTCCTGCGAAATGCCATAAATACCAATATAAACAATTGAGCCTGACGTGAGAAAACAGAAGATGCCGGCAAAGGTTAAGCCACCAATAAGGACATAACCCAAGGTCGGTTTATGTAACAAAAGTTCAGAGAAATTTTTCAGACTTTTGCCAAAACTAAGCGGTAAGCGTTTTTCTACAGGCAAAGTTTCGGGGATTTTCCAGCTTATTAACGCTACGCAAAGCAGCCCCATTGCTACCAACACATAAAAAATCGAGTGCCAGTGGAAATATTTCGCCACATAACCACCGATAATAGGGGCAAGTAATGGGGCAAGCATTGAAATAATCATAATTACCGACATTAATCTGGCAAACAGATTTTTCTCGAACAAGTCCCGCACTAATGCCCCCAACACAACTGCCGGTGCAGCAGCACACAAACCTTGAATTAAGCGTAGCAGATAAAAGGTTTCTATATTTTCCACTTGAGTAAGAAAATAAGCAGCAATCGCTGAGCCTATCAGCCCGATTAAAATAATCACCTTTCGACCAAAGCTGTCTGCCATAGGCCCCCAGAAAAGCTGCCCGCAACCGAAGCCTAAAGTGAATACCGCCAAGGTAGTTTGTACCTTTTCTTGCGATACCGCTAAATCTTTAGCGATATCCAAAAATGAGGGCAAGTACATATCAATCGCCAAAGGCGGTAGCATTGCCATCATCCCTAAAATGATAAAAAAACTGGGTTCGGGTCTTTTATTTTCCATTAGAAACTCTCAATTTCGGCTTGTGTGAGGGAGCGAAATTCGCCCTCGTTCAAATTTTCATCTAACACGACATCGCCAATTCGCCAACGGTGTAAAGCCTCGACTTTATTACCTAAGGCAGCAAACATACGTTTTACTTGATGATAGCGCCCTTCACTGATAGTGAGATTAACATTGTAATCATCTAAAATTTCAAGTTGAGCCGGCAAAGTCGGCTCTTTTTCGCCACGCAGCAAAATGCCTTCCGCTAATTTTTCTGCATAAAAATCTTCTACAGGATCGGCAAGTGTTACCAGATACGTTTTCTCGCAATGGTATTTGGGCGAGGTAACACGATGCGACCATTTTCCATCATCGGTTAATAACACTAACCCTGTGGTATCCACATCTAATCGTCCGGCAGTATGTAATTTGCTCATCAACGGATAGTCAAAAAAATGGAATACGGTTGGATATTCACCATCATCGTGCGAACAGATATAGCCTTGAGGTTTGTAGAGCATAAAATACTGTCCTTCTTCCATCCAATTTAAATGTTCACCTTGGTAGCAAATTTCATCCTCTTGGCTGATTTTTACTGCTCCACTTTTCTCAATATTACCATTTACGGTAACCTCACCGCTTTTCAACACTTTCGCCGCTTGGGAACGGGTTAATCCTGTATTTTCGGCAATAAATTTATCTAAACGCATAATATCTCTTAATACAAAAAGAAATAATAATGTAGGAGCGATTTTAACCCACTCACATTACAAATGTAGAACGATATTCAGGCAGGTTAAAACCTGCCTCTACTCAAAATATGGCTAATTATACCACAACTTTACATACAAATTCGCTGCTTTCGTCCACAAGAGGTAGAGTTGAGCCTTGCCATTCTCGCAATAATTGCACCTGCATTAAATTCAGCGTATCTAACCCCGGAGTACTGTTAGGCGTGTATTGTTGGGCAAACCTTGCCAGTTGAGTTAGCCCCAAACTGCTTTCAAGGCTTGAGCTGATAACTGCCATTATTCCCAATTGATGTGCTTGTTCAATCAGCTTTCTACATTGTTGAATGGAACCAATCAGGGTAGGTTTTAGGACGATAGCGGTTAGATTTTGCTCTTTTTTTACCAAGAAATTCGGCTCTCGTACCGTTTCGTCCCACGCAATCGCAATGCCGGTTTGCTCGGCAAATTGGCGTGAAAGTTCAGGTGTTTGGCAGGGTTCTTCAATAAATTGAATTCTGGGTTTATTTTCATTTGCAATTTTTTCGGCAAATTTGACCGCTTGTTCCAAACTCCAAAGTCGGTTGACGTCTAATCTTAGCTGCAAATTAGGGAAAGTATTGATCAGTAAATTTGCCTGCTTGCCGTCAATTTCTGGATCTTTGCCTATTTTTAATTTCCCCAGTTGTTTAATCTGACGTGAGCCAAAGGTTTGATACATTTTGTCCAAATCAGCATAGCACAAGGTGGCAGACTGGTAATTGCCCGAATTACCCAATTCACTATTCAGTTCCGCCAAAGCACAACTTAGCCCAAAAGCAACAGAGGGGAAAAGTGAATCCAAGTCGTTCTCTTGCCCGATTTTCCACGCTTTCAACCATGCTTTGGCTTGCTGTTCTGCCTGTTCGAGTGATTCTTCGCTAAAAGTCGGTAAGGGAGCAATTTCCCCCCAGCCGATTTGGTTGCCTTGTTGCAATTTAACGATTAAGCCCGTCCGTTCGGTTAATGTTTGTTTACGTAGTATCACGCCTGTTTGGATAGGCAATTGGTAGCGATAGAGGTTTACTTTACGCATACTATTCTCAAAATTTTATTCATATTTTATAAATATATTCTACCGCTTGTTAGAACAAAGCTCTAATAAATTTAGCTAACTAGAAAATGCCCTGTATTTTTGCTAAAATATGCCACAATTTTTACATTAAATTAACGAGAAAAAGAATGTATAACCAAAAACGAAAAATGCTTGTTACTTGTGCCTTACCTTATGCCAATGGTGCAATTCATTTAGGTCATATGCTTGAACACATTCAAGCGGATATTTGGGTGCGTTTTCAACGTATGCGTGGTAATGAAGTGCATTTTGTCTGTGCTGATGATGCCCACGGCACACCAATTATGCTTAACGCCAATAAATTAGGCATTACTCCGGAAGAATTAATCGAAAAAGCAAAAGCGGATCACATCGCTGATTTTGAAGGTTTTAATATCAGCTTTGATAACTATCACTCTACCCATAGCGAAGAAAACCGTGAAATAACCACCGAAATCTATAAAAAATTGCGTGCCAACGGTTTTATTAAGAGCAAAGTCATTTCACAGCTTTTTGATCCTGAAAAAAATATGTTCCTACCCGATCGTTTCGTAAAAGGTGCTTGCCCGAAATGTAAAGCGGAAGATCAATATGGCGATAACTGCGAAGTTTGTGCGTCTACTTATAGCCCAATGGATTTAATCAATCCTCGCTCGGCGGTTTCCGGCTCAACGCCTGTGGTGAAAGAATCTGAGCATTTCTTCTTTGATTTACCGAGCTTTGAAGGTATGTTAAAAGAGTGGACTCGTTCCGGCTCACTGCAACCTGAAATCGCCAATAAAATGCAAGAATGGTTTGAAAGTGGTTTACAACAGTGGGATATCAGCCGTGATGCCCCTTATTTCGGTTTTGAGATTCCTGATGCACCGGGCAAATTCTTCTATGTATGGTTAGATGCCCCTATCGGTTATATGGCTTCGTTTAAAAACTTATGCGACCGCCAAGGCATTAATTTTGAGGAATTTTGGCAAAAAGATTCGCAAACGGAACTCTATCACTTTATCGGTAAAGATATCGTCTATTTCCATAGTCTGTTCTGGCCGGCAATGTTAGAAGGTAGCGGTTATCGTAAGCCGACTAATGTTTTCGCTCACGGTTATGTGACAGTGGACGGGGCGAAGATGTCGAAATCTCGTGGTACATTTATTCAAGCCGGCACCTATTTAAAACATATCGATCCGGAATGTTTGCGTTACTACTATGCAGCAAAATTAAACGACCGCATTGAAGATTTAGACTTCAGTCTTGAAGATTTTGTACAGCGAGTTAATAGCGATATCGTGAATAAATTAGTTAATTTAGCTTCTCGTAATGCCAGTTTTATTGCAAAACGTTTTGACGGTAAATTAGCTGATAAATTAGATGATGAAGCTTTATTTAATGACTTCATCGCCCAAGCAGAAACCATTGCGAATTACTACGAAAGCCGTGAATTTAACAAGGCAATTCGTACCATTATGGAATTAACTGACAAAGCAAATAAATATATTGACGACAAAGCCCCTTGGGTGATCGCAAAAGAAGAAGGCAAAGATGCGGAATTACAAGCGGTTTGCTCAATGGGGATTGAGTTATTCCGTATTTTAATGAGCTACTTAAAACCTGTACTACCGCAACTGGCAGAACGTTCGGAAGCATTTTTACAAACAACTCTCACCTGGGATAATATCGCTCACCCGTTGTTAGGACATACCCTTTCGCCATTTAAGGCGTTATTCTCCCGCCTTGAGAAAAAACAGATTGATGCGGTAATTGAAGAAACCAAAGCGTTATTTGCGGAAGCTAACAAAGAGCCGAGCAAAGAATCTAACAAAACAGAAAAAGGAAAACAAGCGGTGGAAAATCAAGAAAATTCTGCAATCGAACCGATTGCCACTGAAATCACCATTGATGATTTTGCAAAATTAGATTTACGAGCAGCAAAAGTATTAAACTGCGAAGCGGTGCCGAAATCGGACAAAATGTTACGTTTTGAGTTAGATTTAGGCGACCACAAACGTCAGGTGTTTTCAGGAATTAAAGCAGCCTACCCAAATCCGGAAGAGTTAATCGGACGTTTCGTGATTGTAATTGCAAATCTTGCACCACGCAAAATGTCATTTGGCTTATCTGAAGGAATGATCTTATCAGCCGGGACAGGCGGGGCAAATTTATTCTTGTTAGACGCAGACAGCGGTGTACAACCAGGAATGCAGGTGAAATAGGAGAAACTATATGATCCAACAAACCCTTTCTATCATAAAACCCGATGCAACTCGCCGCAATCTTATCGGCAAGATTCTGGCACATTTAGAATCGGCAGGTTTAATGGTTAAAGCCCTCAAGTGTCTTCATCTTACACGTGAACAAGCCGAAGGCTTTTATGCAGAACACAAAGGCAAAGAATTTTTTGAGCCTTTAGTAGATTTTATGACCTCAGGTCCGATTGTAGTGTCTGTCTTAGAGGGTGAAGAGGCAATTTCTCACTACCGCACATTAATGGGCGCAACAAACCCGGAGAATCGTGAAAAAGGCACAATTCGTGATTTATATGCCCTCAGTATACGTGAAAATTCCGTTCACGGTTCAGATTCGGAAGACTCTGCCAAACGTGAAATCGCCTATTTCTTCGTGCCGAGTGAGATTGTTTAGCGTATTGTTTAAATAGCAAAAAAGCCATTTGAGGGAACTCAAATGGCTTTAAATTTTTTAGAGAGCAACTAAATATATTCTACGCCCACAATATCAAATTCAACTTTACCGCCCGGGGTGGTAATACTAACGGAATCATCCACTTCTTTGCCGATTAAACCACGGGCAATCGGTGAATTGACCGAAATTAAGCCTTCCTTAATATTCGCTTCATCATCACCCACTATACGATAAGTCACTTCCTCATCGGTATCCGTATTCACTAACTCAACAGTTGCCCCAAAAATCACTTTGCCGTTATTCGCCATTTTGGTGACATCAATAATTTGAGCATTACCTAACTTACCTTCAATTTCTTGAATACGACCTTCACAGAAGCCTTGCTGCTCACGTGCAGCATGATACTCGGCGTTTTCTTTTAAATCACCGTGTTCACGAGCTTCTGCGATTGCATCAATAATTTGTGGACGACGCACATTTTTCAAAAAATCCAATTCTTCACGTAGCTGCTCTGCACCACGCACAGTCATAGGAATTTGTTTCATTAAATCTATTTCCTTACTAAAAATTATCGGTTTACGAATGAAATTGAAAGGGCTATTATTCAATTTCTCGTTAAAAATTTCAACTCCCCTTTTATTATGTATTATGGTTTTTAAAAATTTCACTCGCAGTTTTTTTCAAAAATTTATCTTATCTGCTTTATTTATCCCAACCTTTACACAAGCAGAAATCAACACTACTGAAATCATAAAAGCCTTACCACCGGGTACTTCAGTAAGTTTTATTGCGAAAAATTTAGAGACTAACCAAATTATTACCCAATACCAAAGTGATATCTTTATGCTACCGGCAAGTACGCAAAAAGTCTTTACTGCATTGGCAGCTAAACTGGCTTTAGGCGATGATTTCCGTTTTCAAACGGCATTATTAACTAATGGTTCTATTGAAAACGGCATATTAAAAGGGAATTTAATTGCACGCTTTACCGGTGATCCAGAGCTAACAAGCGGTCAAATTTATCAATTAATTAGCAAATTAAAGCAACAAAACATTAAAAAAATTGAAGGTGATTTGATTTTAGATACATCCGTTTTTGCCAGCCATGATAAAGCCTCCGGTTGGATTTGGAATGATTTAACCATGTGTTTTAATGCACCACCGGCAGCCATTAATGTGGATCATAACTGTTTTTATGTGACTTTAGATGCTGATCAACATATTGGCAATTTCGCTAAAATTAACGTGCCATCTTCTTACCCGGTACAAGTTTTTAGCTCCGCTTATATCGTAGATGGTAAAGAAGCACCTTTTTGCCAACTCGATGTTGTGGTGAACGATAACAACCGCTATCAAATTAAAGGCTGCATGGCTCGCCAATCCCAGCCTTTCGGCTTAAGTTTCTCGGTACAAGATCCAAGCAACTACGGAGCAAATATTATCAAATCGCACTTAAAAAATTTAGGTATTGAGTTTAACGGACAAATCAAAGAGCCACTGAATACCCAAGCAGGCGTGTTACTGGCAGAACATTATTCTGAGCCGTTACCGATTTTGCTGAAAAAAATGATGAAAAAATCAGATAACCAAATTGCTGATGCCCTATTTAGAACGATTGCCAATAAACAACATAACCGTCCGGCCTCTTTCCAACTCGGCAGTTATGTAATTCGCAATCTCTTGAAATCTAAGGCGAACATTCATTTTAATAATAGTGTGGTTGCTGATGGCTCAGGGCTTTCCCGTCATAATCAGGTCAGTGCTAATACGATGCTGGAAACTTTGGAATATATCGCACAAAATGAAACAACTTTACAGCTATTTGACACCTTTCCAATTGCGGGCGTGGACGGCACGATTTCTGGCAGAGGTTCAATTTCCAGAGAGCCGCTGGCGAAAAACCTTATTGCCAAAACCGGCTCTCTAAAAGGCGTTTACAACCTCGCAGGCTTTATGAAAAATGCCCGAGGCGAACGCATCGCCTTTGTGCAATTTATCAACGGTTATTCCACTGGTGAGCTTGAAAGCAAAACCAAGCGAGCCCCACTCAATACTTTTGAAAACAGCTTATATATGGCGTTGTTTAATGAATAAGGAAGAAAAATTATGGTTACACATACTGTCATCGTTGCAGACAGAGGAAGAGACAATATTACCGTTTACACCAAGGAACCGGCTTTCTTTGTTATTGCAGATCGTAACGATTTCAATGCTTTAAAAGATTTAGAAGAAGCGAATAAAGCCGGTATTTATATTTTATTAGGTGAAAATAGGCGATATGTCGGACAGGCTTCAGGAAAAATTTATGATCGCCTTGCCAAACATATTAAAGATCAGGATAAAGAATGGTGTAATAAAATCATTTTCTTTGGCAGAGAAGATGGCCATTTGGATAAATCACAAACCGACTATCTCGAAAAATTCCTTATTAACGAGTTCAAGAAAACTGATTTAAAGCTCGATAATGTTACTATTGGTAACACTTCTTATATTGATAAGACCAGCAAAATTAAGGCCCGAAATGTATTTGATATTGTTCAAGAAATTATGGATGAGGTTGCCCACATTAATATTTTTGAAAGTGAGACTGAAGAGAATAATTCCGTTCTAGAAGAAAATAAATGTTATATTGAGCTTGCAGATGGAACTCGAATTTCAGGAAAAAGTTTCCGAGATAATCAAAGAACCTTCTTTAACTATTTATTAAAAGATCCAAAATATAGAGGATTAGTAGAAAATTATATCAAGAATGGAAAACCCACATTGACACATTGTGTAGGCTCAGAGCCCTGTTACAGACCAAATGGTATGGCATACACGACTAAACTTGAAGAAGGCATTTATGTCTATACACATTCTTCAACGGCTCAACGCCGCAAAGCAATTCAAGATTTTGCCGATAGTGTAGGACTAAAAATTACCTTTCATTGGGAATAAAACTATAAAAACAAGCGGTCGTAAATTTTACATTTTTACGACCGCTTGTATTAATTAAGCCATTAACTCTTGATGACTTCGCTGCATTTTTACATCAATATAGCTACAGCTTGGTTTGATTTTGAGGTTATTTTCTACCGCAAACGCTATTAAAGCGTTATAAAGCTCGCCGGCAATGCCTTTGCCTTGAAAGGCTTCGTCCACTTTTGTGGTGTAGGCATCAATTACTTTCTCTTTGATATAGCGATAACGCAATTTTCCCGCTTTTATGCCGTTTTCATCGAAATATTCAAATTCTAAATTCTCTAAATTATGACTAATCATAATGTCTCCTGTTGTAGGTGTTTCTCTTGGTATTTTATTGAGTTTCAAAAAGCTTGCAAGCGGTTATATTTGTAAACATTTTTGCAAAAATGCGTTGCAAATTTTTGCGTAAATTCGACCGCTTACAGATGAAAAAAGCAAACGTTTGCCATATAATAACTAGCGTTTATTTCACATTTAAATCTCATTTTAAGGAACTTAGAAAAATGGCAATTCAACAAGCGTTATTAAGTGTGTCTGATAAAAAAGGCATTGTCGAATTTGCACAAGGGCTCATAACCCGCGGTGTAAAATTACTTTCTACAGGCGGTACAGCGAAATTATTGGCTGAAGCGGGTTTACCTGTAACAGAAGTATCTGACTACACCGGCTTCCCTGAAATGATGGATGGTCGAGTAAAAACGCTTCACCCCAAAGTGCATGGAGGGATTTTAGGTCGCCGTGGTACAGATGATGAAGTAATGAATCAGCATGGTATCGAACGCATTGATATGGTTGTTGTCAATCTTTACCCTTTTGCACAAACAGTCGCTAATCCAACCTGTAGCCTTGAAGATGCGGTGGAAAATATTGATATCGGTGGACCAACTATGGTGCGTTCTGCCGCTAAAAACCATAAAGATGTCGCGATTGTGGTAAATAACAACGATTTTGATGCGATTCTTGCTGAAATGGATCAAAACCAAAACAGCCTGACTTTAGAAACTCGCTTCAACTTGGCAATTAAAGCCTTTGAGCATACGGCACAGTATGATTCGATGATCGCCAACTACTTCGGTCAAAAAGTGCTACCTTATCAAGGGGCTGAGGAAGAAGATTTAACTCAAGTGTGCGGTCAATTCCCTCGTACATTAAACCTTAACTTTGTGCGTAAACAAACCATGCGTTATGGTGAAAATGCTCACCAAAATGCGGCGTTCTATGTCGAAAATGAAGTGAAAGAAGCGTCTGTTTCCACCGCAAAACAGCTACAAGGAAAAGCCCTTTCTTACAACAATATTGCCGATACCGATGCCGCTCTTGAATGTGTGAAAGAATTTTCACAACCTGCTTGTGTGATTGTTAAACACGCTAACCCTTGCGGTGTGGCGTTAGGTGAAGATATTTTGGAAGCCTATAACCGCGCTTACCAAACCGACCCAACTTCTGCATTCGGTGGCATTATCGCTTTTAACCGTGAATTAGACGGTGAAACAGCAAACACCATTGCAGAACGCCAATTTGTGGAAGTGATTATCGCCCCAAGAATTTCTGAAGAGGCTAAAGAAGCTCTAGCTAAGAAGAAAAACGTGCGTGTGTTAGAGTGCGGCGAATTCAGCCAAGCGGAAAAACGTCTAGATTTTAAACGCGTCAATGGTGGTGTATTAGTGCAAGATGCTGACCAAGGTGCGGTTTCAACCGAAGATTTACAAGTGGTATCTGAACGTAAACCAACACAAGCCGAACTAGAAGATTTATTATTCTGCTGGAAAGTTGCAAAATATGTGAAATCTAACGCGATTGTGTATGCAAAAAACGGACAAACCATTGGTATCGGTGCCGGTCAAATGAGCCGTGTGTATTCAGCAAAAATTGCCGGCATTAAAGCGGAAGATGAAGGCTTGCAAGTAGCAGGTTGCGTAATGGCATCTGATGCGTTCTTCCCATTCCGTGATGGTATTGATGCGGCAGCTAAAGTCGGTATTACTTGTGTTATCCACCCAGGTGGTTCAATGCGAGATCAGGAAGTGATTGATGCAGCAAATGGACACGGTATGGCAATGGTACTCACAGGAATGCGTCACTTCCGTCATTAATCTATAATAGACAAAGTCGATTAAGAAATTTTAATCGGCTCTTCTTTTTTAATCTAAGTTCTTATTAGACTCTCTCTTTTTCCTTTATTTCACTTTTGCTGAACACTCTATCCTTCATTGAAGTCAGCAATTCTTGACGAATAGCCGAGATTTTCGGGCGTTCGTTAGCTTGAAAGGCGATAGGGCGACAAAACTCCATCGCTTTAATGCCTAACCTTGCGGTGAGTAACCCCACGCCAATACATTGAGCCGCTCTAAGTGAAAGTTTTGCGGTAAGGTTTTGCGAAAAGAAATCCATCCCCACATCAGTGGCAATTTCGGTAGCGCCTGCAAATACCATATTACTTAGCACCAGCCGAAACAGCTTTAAACGGCTGATGTAGCCCAGCTCCATTCCGTATGCTCGCGTAATTTTATTCACTAACGCAATATTTCTTGCCGCCATCAGTAAAACATCTACTATCGCAAGAGGGCTAACTGCAACAATCACTGCATTTTCCGCTGCATTTTTAGAGATCATTCTTTTTACTTCTTTATCAATCGGTTTTAACACATTCTCGCTAAATAGATACAACACTTCTTTTGCGTTGTAAGCTTCATTTAATTGGCTTCTCCAACGTTTTTCCGATTGTGCCACCAACGGCAAACTTTTCAGATTATTTGCAATATTTTCGCAAAATTTAACCGCTTGTTCGCCATCATTTG
Source organism: Mannheimia granulomatis (assembly GCF_011455695.1). Lineage (NCBI taxonomy): Bacteria > Pseudomonadati > Pseudomonadota > Gammaproteobacteria > Pasteurellales > Pasteurellaceae > Mannheimia > Mannheimia granulomatis. Next base: position 1,236,848 of record NZ_CP015030.1, read on the forward strand.
AGGGTAAATTTTCCAGTAATAATTGTCGGCTGGTTTGTTGATTTTGCTGATGCTTACGCAAATAAACCAATTTTCGCCATTCGGAAATTACAGCGACAATGCCACTCAAACTGACAATAAAAAAGACAATGGAAAAAGCGAAATAGATCCACTCTTTTCGTTGAAAAGTATCCATCAGCCATTGAATGCTTTGGGCAATTACCGCCACTCCAAATAAAACAAGCGTTGCCAACAGCACCCTAACCCAAAAGCGAGAAGGTTTTAGGCTTTCCTCAATAATCAACTCGGCCTCAACCTGCTTTGCTTCATCTTCAATGATAACCTCATTAATATCAAACTCTTGCTTAGGTTCGATTTTTTCAGAGTGGATAACCTCTGATTCATTAAAAATTTGTTTTGTCATCGCTTACCTTTTTACATGGAGTACTATAGCTTCTCTACTGCATTTTCAATATGTGCTTTTAGACCATCATATCCGTGTTCGGTTTTCAAAATTTCAAATAATTCCACCGCTTGCGGATATTCTTTATCAAGATAACGTAGCCATTGTTTAATACGGGCAACATGATAAAAACCGGTGTCTTGATGATTTTCCATTTTGACGTATCGGTATAGCAGTTGTAATACCTCATTCCAAGCCATTTTCGGCTCATTATATTTAATTACTTTACTTAAATTTGGCGTATTTAATGCCCCACGCCCAATCATCAACGCATTACAAGCGGTGATTTTTTGACAATTTTTTGCAGATTCAAAATCCCAAATTTCACCATTGGCAATAACAGGAATAGAGAGACGTTTTTGAATTTCACTAATTGCTTGCCAATTAATGCGTTCTGCTCGATAGCCATCTGATTTTGTTCGTCCATGAACCGTGATTTCATTCGCTCCCCCTTGAGCCACCGCATCGGCAATTTCAAAGCATTGCTCGGCGGAATCCCAGCCTAACCGAACTTTTACCGACACAATTTTATCAGAAGGAACTGCTTGTCGCATTGCAAGAGTCGCTCGGTAAATTAAATCCGGATCTTTTAATAATGATGCTCCACCATTGCTGCCATTCACTGTTTTTGACGGACAACCACAATTGAGATCTATCCCGTGTGATCCAAGTTCAATCGCTAACGCTGCGTTTTCTGCAAGCCACTGAGGATGTTGCCCTAAAATTTGTACCCGAACAGGCGTGCCGGAGTCGGTCAATCCACCTTGGTATAATTCAGGAGCGAGTCGGTAAAAAGCTTTTTTCGGTAAACGTTGCTCAACAACCCGGACAAACTCAGAAATGCAGAGATCGTATTCATTTACAGAAGTTAAAAGCTGGCGGACAAATGGATCTAACACCCCTTGCATAGGGGCAAGAATCACTTTTGGAATTGTGTTCATTATCTAAAATAAAAATACAAGCGGTTACATTTACTCTCCACACTCGCACTCATCGGCAAAGCCGGCATTCAAACGCAAGCACTTTTGACAAAAATTTGCAAAAAATTGGGAAAAAATAACCGCTTGAAAAGTTAAAAATGTCTATCTCTAATACGTAAATCAGGGCGGGCAATGAGATAAATACTCAATGCAGTTAAAGCACCAAGGGTATCAGCGAGCATATCTTTTTGTGCATCCCAAATATCGCCTTGCGAGCCTAAAAATTCGATACCTGCATTTCCGCCTTCAATTACTGCATATTGCCATTCAATAATTTCATAGCAGGCTGCTACCGCCATAATAAAGAAAAGTGAGAAGAAAAAAGCAACACCCATTCCACATTTACGCTTACGCATTAACCACTCTGCCATTGGAAAACTGTAGAAACCGATAATATAGTGAGCCACACGGTCAAAATGATTGCGGTCTTCACCTAAAATTGGGGAGAGGAACTGATTTGCCCAATCAAACGGCACTTTGGCAAAGGTATATTTTGCTCCGATTAAATGCATGATCAACCAAAGCGACATAAAAAAATAAGCTAAACCGCTAAATTGGAATTTAGGGTAAGTAATAATTAATAAGGCAAAAACCACAAAAATAGGGAACACTTCCGCATACCAAACCGCTCTATCCGTTGGATTCAGCCCGGACCAAATTGCAACTACCGTAATCAATATAGCTAAAAATAGCGGAATAATATGCGAACGTGAGTCCATTATTTCCATCCTTTGATTTTGCAGATTAAGTCATAAGCTGCTTGAATTTGTTGTGCTTTCTCTTTGGCGAGTTCCATCATTTCATCAGGTAAACCTTTAGCCGCTAATTTATCTGGATGATGTTCATTCATCAGCTTACGGTAAGCACGTTTTACGGTATTGTGATCGTCTTGTGCAGTTACACCCAATACGGTATAAGCCGCCTCAATACTTGGAGCATTGCTTGATTGATGATAGTTTCCATAAGAGCCACTCTCCGATTGCTGATAGCCACCGTTTGTTTGTTGATAATAACCACCTGTACGGAATTGCTGGGCTGCAATAATCATCGCAATCATTTGTTCAAATTGGAAACGAGACATGCCCATTATTTCAGCAATAGTAAAGAGAATTTGTTGCTCTTTAGCATCTAGTTCTCCATCTTGTAATGCGGCTTGCATTTGAACTTCTACAAAAAAGCGTAATAAGTCCGTTCTTTGCCCGCAAGCTTCTCTAAATTCTTGAATTACTTGGCGTAATGGGAAATCAGCCTCTTTACCTAAAGTAAAAGCATTTTGTGCTAACTGCTGGGCTGCACTATCTAGTTTTAAACGAGCCATTAATACTCTTGCCAATTCAATATCAGCCTCAGTTACACGACCTTTTGCTTTTGCTATATGTCCTAAAACGGCAAAGGTAGTTTGAGTAAATAATGATTGACGGGTTAAATTCTTACCAAAAATACTAGAACGAACTGAGCCTAATTCATAAAGTTTTTTATCAGCCAGATGTCCGATAAAAGCACCAAATATTCCACCGAATAGACCGTGAAACATTTGATAACCCAAAATAAAGCCAACGATTTTTCCGATAAATTGCATTTTCAATCCTTTCTATAAAGACTATTACAGCTATTCTAGCAAAATTTGCCACAAAGATTAATTTTTCATTTTGCTTGTGTTCTAGGCAAAAGAAATATCCATCAAACTAGACTAAAGCTAATTGAGTAATTAATGGGGATAAAAGGCCATAATATCAAGCTCAAAAAGGAAACAATTGTGTTTGATGATTCTATAATGCTGTTTTAGAAATGTTTAAAATTAAGCGAGATTGATAAACAAATAAGATAAAAAATAAAGCCCTGATAACTCAGGGCTTCAATGTAATAGAATCAACTAAGGATTAGTATTCTAAAACTGCACGACGGTTTTTCGCGTAATCAGCTTCAGAGTGACCTAATACAGCTGGTTTCTCTTCACCGTAAGACACAGTTGAAGTGTTGTTAGCACCTTTAGCTGCTAAGTAACTTTTAACTGCATCTGCACGCTTTTGACCTAATGCGATGTTGTACTCTGGAGTACCACGCTCATCAGCGTGACCAGCAACAGTTACATTACCTTGAGTTTTAGCTAATAATTGAGCGTGAGCGTCTAATAATTGACGGTATTCACCTTCAACTGCATAGCTATCGAAACCGAAGTATACTGTGTTGTATTGTGATTTTAATTGTTCAGCTGTTAAGCCACCGAACTCACCAGCTACATTTGCTGCGTTTGCGTTTGCATTAGCTGCTGCATCATCAGATGAGCTGCTACATGCTGCTAATGCGAAAGCTGGTACTGCTACCATTAATACTTTAGCAAATTTTTTCATTTGTTGCTCCTAATAGAAGAGAATATTTATTATTTGATCAAATATGGTGACCATGCAGGGAATTTATAATGTCCACCTGCTCCAGGCAAATTAGCTTTAAAACGCCCATCTGCTGACACCAATTGTAGCACTTTGCTCGTACCTTTGGTAGAGCTATAAATAACCATGATGCCATTTGGTGAAATACTTGGACTTTCGTCTAAGAAAGTTGAACTCAATACTTCTGTGCCACCCGAAGCGAGATCGCGTTTCACAACTTTATCACCGGCAATCATGATTAGATTCTTACCATCAGATGATACTTTAGCATTATAGCTACCTCGACCACCCATTGGGCTTACACCACCACCTGATGAACTCATTCTGTAAACTTGTGGAGAGCCTGCACGGTCTGAAGTAAAGTAAATTGAACTTCCATCCGGTGACCAGCTCGGTTCTGTGTTATTACCAGCATTTGCTGTTAATTTACTTGGCGTACCACCGGAACTACCCACAACATAAATATTTAACTCACCATCTTGATTTGATGCAAAAGCAATACGAGAACCATCCGGTGAGAATGATGGTGCACCGTTATGCCCTTTCAATGCTGCAACCACTCGGCGTGATCCCGAACGCAAATCGTGTACTACAACTTGTGCTTTTTTGTTTTCAAACGTTACATAAGCTAAACGACTACCATCCGGTGACCATTCTGGTGACATCAAAGGTTCTTTACTTTTAGTGACTGTAAATGCATTAAAACCATCGTAATCTGATACTCTTAATTCGTATGATGATACTCCACGTTGAACAACGTATGCAATTTTTGTTCTGAATGCACCACGAATTTGGGTTAATTTTTCAAAAACCTCATCACTTACAGTGTGAGCACCTTGGCGAATTTGTGCTGCCGGCACAATAAATGAGCCTTGAGCAATCACACCACCTGCAACACCTGATGTACCTAATGTATCAATTAACTGATAAGCAACATTATAACCACCGCCTGCTGGGCTAACTTGACCAACAATGATGTTATCAATACCGATAGCGCTCCATTGATCTGCAACCACTTCACTTGCAGAACCTGGCTGCGCAGGCATTTGAGAGCGTTCAAGCGGTGTAAATTTACCACTATTTCGCAAATCGTCAGAAATGATCTGGGCTACATCTGCAGGTACACCACTGGACTTAAATGGTACAACCGCAATCGGTTGTGCCATACTCACCCCTTCATCAATTGAAATCCGAACATCTGAATCTGCAACTACTGATGTAGATACTAAAGCAGACACGATGCTTATTACACCCGCTATACGAGAGAATAATTTCATTTTTAATCCTCTAAATTATTTAACTCTTAAACTAAAATCAAGTGTTGGTGATTTAAACATATTATACACTGCATCCGATGGTGCTGGCGGAACCTTCCTAGTTGCCACAATTGCACTTACAGCCGCATCACAAACTGCCTTATCTCCACTTATAACTTGATAGTTAGTAATTGTACCGTCTCGACTTAAGAAAATCTTAACATCGCATTGCTTGCCGGCAAAACTCGGATCAACACGATATTTAGACTGAATTAATTTCTTAATTCTCTGACCGTATGCATTACCATCTACATTTGCACCTTGCCCTAAGCCGCTTGTACCACCAGAGCCCTGTGAACCAGATGAATTCTTATTACCACCTTTGCTTGAACCACCACCGACATCACCGCCACTTAGGAAGTCATCCAATGCCTGATTCTTCTTAGCTTGTGCAGCTTTTTCCTCAGCGGCTGCTTTAGCTTTTGCCTCTTTTTCTGCTTTTTCTTTAGCTGCCTTTTTAGCCTTTGCTTTGGCTTCTTTCTCAGCTTTTTCTTTAGCTTCTTTTTCAGCTTTCGCTTTGGCTTCTTTCTCGGCTTTTTCTTTAGCTTCTTTCTCGGCTTTTTCTTTAGCTTCTTTTTCAGCCTTCGCTTTGGCTTCTTTCTCGGCTTTTTCTTTAGCTTCAGCTTCTTTTTCCGCTTTTTCCTTAGCTTCTTTAGCTAATTTTTCTTTAAGCTCTTTCTGCTCTTGTAATTTCTTCTCAGCTTCAACTTTCTTCTGTTGCTCTAGTTTTTGCTGAGCTTCTTTTGCTTTTTTCTCTTCTTCAGCTTGTTTTGCAGCAGCTTCTAAACGTTTTGCTTCTGCATCCGCTTTTAACTTGGCTGCCTCAGCAGCTTTTTTGCGAGTTGCTTCTTCTGCCTGCTGCTTTTTCAATTCTTCTTGCTTAGCTTGCTCCTGCTTTTTCTGCTCTTCAAGTTTTTCTTGACGTCCAATTTCTTTTTGACGCTGTTTTTCTTGAATAGCGGCTAGCTGGGCTTGCTTTTCCTCTTGGATTTCCTCCGGAGTCGGTTTATCTTCCACTTCCTCAACAGTTTCTTTCTTCGATTCTTTAGGCTCTACTTCTGGTTTTTTAGTTCCTTTTTTTTCCGCCACTAACTGACCATACTCTGCAGCAACCTGCCCTGTATCAACCATTACAGCCTCGAAGCTATCGCTATCTCCACCACTACCACCAGCGGCAGCAAGCTCTGTTTTCGTGAAAAGAGACCCGAGTAATAATAATCCAATTAACAATATATGTAATAAGATTGAAATAATAACTGCAAGCTCTAGTCTATCTTGTTGAGATTTCACACTGTATCCTTGGCTTATTATTTACCTTCGGTCATTAAACCTACTGATTTAATACCTGCATCTTTAAGTAATGTGATACCTTTCATGATCTCTTCATAAGGTACAACTTTATCACCTGCAACCAAAAACAAAGTATTATTATCTTTTTGGAAAGCCTCTCCTGCATAAGCAATCACTTCAGCTTCCGAAAGATTATACTGTCCGTTACTTTGTATATAGTTACCATCAATTTTTAACTTATACTCGCCAACACCTGCGACTTCTAAAATAACAGGTGTTTTATCTTCATTAGAAACCGATTGGCTGTGTGTGTCTTCCGGTAAATTAACTTCCACACTTTGACTAATAATTGGTGCTGTTGCCATAAAAATAAGCAACAACACTAATAACACGTCTAAGAATGGTACGATATTAATTTCAGATTTAATGTCATTACGTTTTAAACGACGAGACATAACTTCCTCTTTTATAAGGTGCTTGGACACCTGTAATTAATCTTTATGTGCTATTCACACTTATTATCAAGCGGTTGAATTTTTATAAAATTTTGCAAACCGCCTCTACTACTTATTTTTTTGAGAACGCCTGACGGTGAAGTAAGGTAGTAAATTCATCAATAAAATTCACATAATTTTGTTCAACCTTACCTAAGCGTAAATTTAAACGGTTGTATGCCATTACAGCCGGAATAGCTGCAAATAAACCAATCGCTGTTGCAATTAGCGCCTCTGCAATACCCGGTGCAACAGATTGTAATGTTGCTTGCTTCACGGCACTTAACCCCATAAAGGAGTGCATAATTCCCCATACTGTACCAAATAAACCGATATACGGGCTAATTGAACCTACCGTGCCTAAGAACGGAATGTAGTTTTCTAAGCTTTCCATTTCACGGTTTAGTGCCAAATTCATCGCGCGAGTAGAACCCTGAATAATTGATTCCGGAGCATCTGGATTTGCTTGTTGTAAACGGGTAAATTCTTTAAAACCAACATAGAAAATCTGCTCAGCACCATTTAATACTTCACGACGATTTTCCAGTCCTTGATGTAAACGATTTAAATCTTCACCAGACCAAAAACGGTCTTCAAATGCCAGTGAATCTTTGAGGGCCTTAGTTAATACTTTGCTACGCTGAATAATGACTGCCCAAGATAAAATTGAGAAGACAATGAGGATCAACATAACGATCTTTACTACAATACTTGCTTCTAAAAATAACGATAGAAGGCTAAATTCAGTTTGCATTAATAAAACTCCGAATAGTTTTTTAAATATAAAATTACTTTATTTGTAATGCTTGACGTATATCATCAGGAATTGCTACCGGTTTCATTTTAACAAGATCAACACTTGCAACAATCACCGTTGCACTACTCAAACACACTCCATCTTTACACAATTTTTGTTCAAATATAAGAGTGGCTTTTTTACATTCTGATAGAGTCGTTTCGACCGTTAACAAATCATCTAAGCGAGCAGGCAGTTTATAATCTATCTCGATTTTTTTCACTACAAAAGCAAGTGATTGAGCAAAGAGTGCCTGCTGAGAAAAATGGTACTGCCTTAAAAACTCCGTTCTTGCACGTTCAAAAAAATTAAGATAATTCGCATGATAAACAACGCCACCAGCATCCGTATCTTCATAATAAACTCGAATCGGGAAATTCATAGATCTCATTTCTCTTATTCAAAATGAAAAAAACGCCCAAAATTTAGGCGCAAACTATATGCTATTTTAGAGATAGAAGAATCTTTGTGCAAGTAGATTTTATACTAAAATAGTAAAAATATTTTAAACTCAAGCCAATAAAAAAGAGGCGTAAAAGCCTCTATCTCACTAATAGGATCCATAAAGATGGAATAACGATACAATAACCAATCAACGGTAAGAAAATAACTTTCCAGAGAGTCGATTTAATTTCAAATCCAACTCCATGAATCCATAAAATAGCCATACCATAAAATACAATAATAACTAAGTAAGGTATTCTACCACCAAAATGTGTAGCGAAAGCGGTAGAATTTAGCAAAATCATTGCAACTAATGCTGTAGTTAAAATGAAAGAAAGGGCTTTTAGCAAGCCCTTTGCTGTTAAGTTATAAAGAGCATTAATCATTACTCGTCAAACTTACCTGTTTTTTCAATACTGATTGTGATAACGGTTGCAAAGAAAATTGCAAGCATTACACCTAAGACCCAAGTTACATAAAACATAATAAACTCTCCTTATTAGTAAGCTGCTTTGTTTTCTTCTAAATAGCTAGCATCTAAACGACCATACATTTTGATATATGACCAGATGGTATAGCCTAAAACGATTGGTACAAAAATACATGCAACAATAAGCATTACCGTTAATGTATATTGACTTGCTGTTGAATCCCAAACAGTTAAACTCATCTCAGGGTGTGTAATTGATGGCATAATGAACGGGAACATTGAAACAGCTGCAGTTAAAATCACACCAATAATCATCACAGAAGATGAGAAAAATGCCCAGCCAGAACGATTTGCTTTAGAGCTAACAATCGTTAACAATGCACCAATTGCAACTAATGCAGGAACAATCCATAAAACTGGCATTTCTGTATAATTTCTAAACCATGCAGCTGTTTCAACTGCAACTGTTTTATTAGTCAGTAATGATTGAGCATTACGATCTAATTCACTAGTCAGAACAAAACCATCTTTGAAAGATAACCATACACCAGCAATAACGAATGCTACCAATACCACTATTGCAGAAACTTGTGCCACTTTTCTTGAATTATTGCGTAGCTCATCTGTTGTTTTCATCTGTAACCAAGTTGCACCTTGAGTTACTAACATCATTAAACTCACAATACCGCATAACAAGGCAAATGGATTTAGTAAACCTAAGAATGAACCTGTATATAGAGATTGGTTAATCCCATTAAATTCAAATGGAACACCTTGCAATAAGTTACCAAATGCAACACCAAATACTAATGATGGGACAAATCCACCGAGGAATAGCCCCCAATCCCAAGCACTACGCCATTTTGAATCATCAATTTTAGCACGATATTCAAAACCAACCGGGCGGAAGAATAATGCAGCTAATACAAGTACCATTGCAATATAGAAACCTGAGAAAGAGGTTGCATATACTGTTGGCCAAGCAGCAAATATTGCACCGCCTGCAGTTAATAACCATACTTGGTTACCATCCCAGTGTGGAGCAACAGTGTTGATCATAATACGGCGTTCAACATTGCTTTTACCAATTACAGGTAAAAGATTTAATACTCCCATGGTAAAACCATCTGTAATGGCAAAACCAATTAACAATACCGCAATTAAGATCCACCAAATAAAGCGGAGAATTTCATAATCGATCATTTTTAACCCCTATTATTTTGCAGATTGTTCAAAGTGATAGCGGCCTGTTTTTAATGAGCTTGGACCAAGACGACCATATTTAAACATTAAATACATTTCCACAACTAAGAATAGTGTGTATAGACCACATAATAAACCAATCGTAAACCAGAGCTCACCTGTTGTAAGCGCAGAGTTTGCAACGCCTACAGGTAAAATTTCATAGATAGCCCATGGCTGACGACCATATTCTGCTAAGAACCAACCGGCTTCGATTGCGATCCAAGGTAATGGAATACCCCATAATAAGGCTTTTAATAAGAAACGGTTATTACCTACAGTTCCGCGTATATTCTGGCAGAATGCAAAGATAATTAAGAACAACATCAAGCCGCCGGCAATCATCATAATACGGAATGCCCAGAATGTAGGTCCTACATTCGGAATAGTATTGTCTGCTGCTTTTTGAATTTGCTCTTCAGTTGCATCTACAACATTAGGCGTATATTGTTTTAACAATAAACCAAAACCTAAATCTTTTTGAACATCTTTAAATGCAGCTTTATCTGCTTCTGTATAATTACCTGAGCGCAGTTTTTCTAATAAAGCATAAGCCTGAATACCGTTACGAACACGTTGTTCATTAACTACACGAATATCTTTTAAGCCTTTAATTTCAGTATCTAAAGAACGAGTTGCAATGATACCTGCTGCATAAGGAATATGAATTGAGAATTCATTTTTCATTTCAGCTGTATTTGGAATCACAAAAGCATTCCAAGCCGCAGGTGCAGGCTGAGTTTCAAACTCCCCTTCCATAGCAGCCAATTTAGTTGGCTGAGCTTTACCGATTTCATACCCAGACTCATCACCCATGATAAGAACAGAAATAATAGCCAAAATACCGAAACTTGCACCAACCGAGAATGAACGTTTAGCAAATCCTAAATCACGACCTTTTAAGATATAGTAAGAACTAATACCTAATACGAAAATAGCACCACAGGTATAACCGGCTGTGACAGTATGTAAGAATTTAGATTGTGTAACAGGGTTTAAAAGAAGCTCAGAGAAACTAACAAGCTCCATACGCATGGTTTCAAAATTGAATTCTGAAGCAACAGGATTTTGCATCCAACCATTCGCGACTAAGATCCATAACGCTGATAGATTAGAACCAAATGCAACACAGTATGTTGTTAATAAATGTTTACCTTTTGATAAACGATCCCAACCGAAGAAGAACAATCCCACAAATGTAGATTCAAGGAAGAAAGCCATTAAACCTTCAATTGCTAATGGAGCACCAAAAATGTCACCCACATAATGAGAATAGTACGACCAGTTCATACCAAACTGGAATTCCATTGTAATACCAGTTGTAATCCCTAGAGCAAAGTTAATACCGAATAACTTACCCCAGAATTTAGTCATATCTTTATATACTTCTTTACCCGTAGTTACATAAAGTGTTTCCATCACAACAAGAATGAAAGAAAGACCTAATGTAAGTGGTACGAATAAGAAGTGATAGAGTGCAGTCAAAGCAAACTGCAAACGTGAGAGTTCTACTACGTCTAACATCTCAAACCTCTTATTATTAATATACTAATTTGAACATTTAGATTACTAAAAAGTAATCACCCACAAATTTCACTAAATTCTAACAAATAACCCAAATTGGTTAATTATATAATAAAGTGTCGGCAGTTATTCTACCTGTAAATAGCTAATTAAAAAATAGCAATTTTGTTATATTGTTCACAAAATTGATTAATTTATATAATAAATGTTATATACCCGACTAGATGACAAGGGGATAAATAACAATCTGGTTACAAATATTTTACCATTTTATTATATTTCAGTTTTATCGATCTATTTCAGAAAAAAGATCAAATTATAGATGACTTTAAATTAAACTTTTGATAGTATCCTTTCGCTTTATCACTAAATAGATAAAAGCATCTATTTCAAATAAACACTTAATGTGTGGAGAACGCATGCTAACAAGAATTTTAGGAATAACGCTGATTGCTGGAGCCTTTATTTCAGCTACTGCTGTCGCGAGTGTTAAAACCTCATCACTTACAGTTGCAAAACCTACTTTAAGTAAAACATTACCGGCTGAATGTGAGAAAATGTTTAATACCGCAGACAAACTTGTATCTGATGCAGAAAAACAACCAGGTACACATACACAAGTCAGCAAAATGAAAAATAAACTTTCTTCAACTAAACAGCAAATCTTAAAAATGGATTCTGATCTACAACTTAAAAGTTGTGAGAAAGGTTTAACAGCATTAAATACCCTTAAACAGAAACACCAATAATTTTAAAGCCAAGCTTAAATAGCTTGGTTTTTTTATTTGCAAATTTTTTGATAAATTTGACCGCTTGTGCCATCACTTCTAGTAATTAAAAAAGCTACTGAATTGATTTTTCAGTAGCTTTTATTTAAATCAATAATGGAATTACATCATTCCGCCCATTCCACCCATACCGCCCATTGCAGCCGGGTCTAATTTTTCTTCTTTAGGAAGATCGGTGATCATACATTCTGTTGTAATCATCAAGCCTGCAATAGATGCTGCGAACTGCAATGCCGAACGGGTTACTTTAGTCGGATCTAAAATTCCCATTTCAAGCATATCACCGTATTGCTCGGTGCCTGCGTTATAACCGAAGTTACCACTACCTTCTTTCACATTACGAGCAACAACTGATGCCTCTTCACCTGCGTTTGCAACGATTTGACGTAATGGAGCCTCCATTGCACGCAATGCAAGTTTAATTCCCACATTTTGCTCTTCGTTATCACCGGTTAAGGTTGCACCTACTTTGGTTGCTGCACGCACTAATGCTACACCACCTCCCGGAACAATACCTTCTTCCACCGCTGCACGGGTTGCGTGAAGAGCATCATCAACACGATCTTTCTTCTCTTTCATCGCCACTTCTGTTGCTGCACCTACTTTGATTACCGCAACACCTCCGGCTAATTTTGCAACACGCTCTTGCAGTTTTTCTTTATCATAATCTGAAGTTGAATCTTCAATTTGCTGGCGAATTTGAGCTACACGCCCTTTAATTTGAGTTTCATCGCCAATACCGTCAATAATAGTCGTGTTATCTTTGCTAATCACCACACGTTTCGCTTGGCCTAACTCTTCTAAAGTTGCTTTCTCAAGCTCCATGCCGATCTCTTCAGAAATTACAGTACCGGCTGTTAAGATCGCAATATCTTGCAACATTGCTTTACGGCGGTCACCAAAGCCCGGCGCTTTTACTGCTGCCACTTTTACAATACCACGCATTGTGTTTACCACTAAAGTTGCTAATGCTTCACCTTCAATATCTTCGGCAATGATTAATAACGGTTTACCTGCTTTCGCCACACCTTCTAACACCGGTAATAATTCACGAATATTAGATACTTTTTTATCTACTAAAAGAATGTATGGATTTTCTAATTCAACTGTACCCGCTTCCGGTTTGTTGATGAAATATGGTGATAAATAACCGCGGTCGAACTGCATACCTTCAACCACATCTAACGCATCTTCTAAACCTGTACCGTCTTCAACAGTAATCACACCCTCTTTGCCCACTTTTTCCATTGCTTGAGCAATTAATTGACCAACGGTTGAATCAGAGTTTGCAGAAATAGTACCTACTTGCTCAATTTCTTTTGAGGTTTCACACGGTTTTGAAATTGCTTTTAACTCTTCTACCACCGCGGCAACCGCTTTATCAATACCACGTTTTAAATCCATCGGGTTCATGCCTGCGGCAACGGCTTTTAAGCCTTCGTTTACAATCGCTTGAGCTAATACAGTCGCAGTAGTTGTACCGTCACCTGCCGCATCATTGGCTTTAGACGCTACTTCTTTCACCATTTGTGCACCCATATTCTCGAATTTATCTTCTAATTCGATTTCACGAGCCACAGACACACCATCTTTCGTGATAGTCGGTGCACCGTAAGCACGGTCTAATACCACATTACGACCTTTCGGGCCTAAAGTAACTTTTACTGCGTCAGCTAAAATATTCACGCCTTTTAACATTTTTACGCGTGCATCATTACCAAATTTAACGTCTTTTGCTGCCATTTTTGTTTTCCTTATTTTAAGAATTATTCCACAATCGCTAAAATATCGTGTTCTGCAAGAATTAACACTTCTTCGCCATCAATTTTTTCAGTTTTAACGCCATAACCTTCATTGAAGATCACCACATCACCTACTTTAACCGCTAAGGGCTGAACTGAGCCATTATCTAAAATACGACCACTACCTACGGCAATTACTTTGCCACGGGTAGATTTTGTTGCTGCCGAACCGGTTAAAACAATACCACCAGCTGATTTTGTTTCAATTTCTTCACGTTTTAAAATAACTTTATCGTGTAATGGACGAAGTGCCATGCTATGTTCCTTCTCTTAAAATTAAATGATTAAAATTTTACGCCCAAAAGCGCAATGCTTAACAATATAAAGGCAGATTTCGGAGTTTCAAGAGCAAGCGGTCAAATTTGTAAAAAATTTTACAAATTTGACCGTTTTTGATAAAACATTATCCTTAAAAAATCGGTTTATGTTTAGAAAACTTCAAATTCTCTTATATCATTTAAACTCTTAATTTAAAGATAGGATAATAAAATGAAAAAATACTTAATGCTCTGCTCACTATGGTTCCTCTCCGCATGCTTTAACGAAAGTTATGATTTTAGAGGAAAAGAGTTTGAGGAGCCTGTGCAAGCTATTTTGGTTGAAACGGATAAAATTTATTTCATTGGTTCCACAATTGATGCGGTATTTGATAAAACTCTTGTGGGGAATACAAAAGCTTCAGATGTTATCTATTTTTTGAATAAACTTCTTCAAAGTCCGTATGGAAGCAAGATCAATAATCACCGAATTACCTTACAAATCTATGATGAAAATATTCAAATTCAGTACAGCCCGCAATTTCTTGTAAAAAATTTAGGTATGAGCGATATTCAAGCTCTACAAAAGTTAGGCTTTGAATTTAATCATTCAAAAGAATATCTATGGAAAAGCTATGCCGGTCTTGGAGGGAAAATCACACGGTTTAAAAACCGTGAGGAAATACTAGAAAAGTATAAATTTAAGCAACCTATAGTTGCTAAAGCGAAAAGTTATCAGAAAAACATAGAATTTAGCTTTGATGACACTATTGCGGTCATTGCAGCACCAATTACGATTCCTGCTTCTATTATTTTATTACCATTCTTTAATGACGCCCCTTAATAGCATAAGTTGTGCTAAACCCGATACAATCATCATCTATTAGGTATATCAAGCGGTCATTTTTTACTAAAATTTTACCAAAAAGAAAGGGCGAATAGTGATTCGCCCTTACGTCAATTTATTAGAGATTACACCTCTGCTTTTAAACGCTTAATTAATTCTGCATTTGCCGGAGGGAAAGCGCCTTCGTCTAAATCGGATTGAGCAATCCAAAAGCCTTCTTGTCCCTCTCGACCAAAAGGTTCATTCACCCATTCTTCAACTAAATAGAAGAAAAATTCAATAATCTTGTTTGGATATTCAAAGCTAAAAGAGTCGTACGGGAAAGCACTTAGCACCTGAATACCGATTTCTTCTTCCAACTCACGTTTTAATGCTTCCTCAGGGGTTTCACC
This sequence comes from Mannheimia granulomatis, assembly GCF_011455695.1. Classification (NCBI taxonomy): domain Bacteria; kingdom Pseudomonadati; phylum Pseudomonadota; class Gammaproteobacteria; order Pasteurellales; family Pasteurellaceae; genus Mannheimia; species Mannheimia granulomatis. Next base: position 1,252,282 of record NZ_CP015030.1, read on the forward strand.
CGCATCAACTTTACCACCGGGGAATTCTAAAGATTGTGCAAAATCCTGCCCTTCTAAACGTTGAGTTAAATAAATCTGCCCAAATTCGTTACGGATAATCCCTGCTGAGACTTGAACAATAGGTTTTGACATCATTTCTTACCTCAAATAAATCTCAAGCGGTCATATTTAGACATTTTTTTGCAAAATCGCTTGCAAATTTTTTGCCAAACATGACCGCTTGTTTAACTATGCGTATTTCGCCTTGTTACCGTGGCAATGTTTGTATTTCTTACCTGAACCACAAGGACAAGGATCGTTACGGCCGATATTTAAATTTGCTAGCCCTTCGTCTGTTAATGCTTCTGTATTTGCAATAACATCCGCTTCCTGTGTAGGCTGTTGTGCAGCCTCCGCTTCCATTTCAGCTTGCTGGCGTTGAGCTTCTTCTATCTCCTCTTGGCTACGCACCTGAATACGGCTTAAAATACTGATAACATTTGACTTTAAGGCATTCAACATATTGGTAAACATAGCAAAAGACTCTTTTTTGTACTCTTGTTTTGGATCTTTTTGAGCATAGCCACGTAAGTGAATCCCTTTGCGCAAGTAGTCCATTGACGATAAATGCTCTTTCCATAATTCATCAAGGTTTTGCAGCATTACACCTTTTTCAAAGTTACGCATCACTTCAGCGCCCACTTTTTCTTCCTTAGCTTTGTACTCTTCTTTCGCAATATTTAAAATACGCTCACGCAAGGTTTCTTCCTGGAGATCTTTTTCTGTTTCTAACCAATGAGAAATCGGTAACTCTAAGCCAAATTCACGTTGTAAACGCTCTTCTAAGCCGGGCACATCCCACATTTCTTCAATAGATTGCGGCGGAATATATTGGCTGATGGTGCTTTCAAATACATCTTCACGGATGGTTTCAATCATTGCAGAAATATCATCCGTTTCCAATAAATGATTACGTTGTTCATAAATGACTTTACGTTGCTCGTTCGCCACATCATCATATTGTAATAAGTTTTTACGGCCGTCAAAGTTATGGGCTTCTACTTTTGCCTGTGCCGATGCAATTACTTTAGTCAGTAATTTCGATTCCATAGCCTCACCTTCCTCAGTAAAGGCTTTACGCATCATATTAAGCTTGCCTTCGTTGAGGTAAATACGCATTAAAGCATCGTCTAGCGATAAATAGAAGCGTGATGAACCCGGATCTCCTTGACGACCGGAACGACCACGTAGCTGGTTATCAATACGGCGAGATTCGTGACGTTCTGTACCGATAATATGCAAACCACCGGCTTTCATCACCGTTTCATAACGTTCTTGCCAGGCTGTTTTAATTTCATCAATCTGCTCTTGGGTCGGATTTTCTAACTTGGCAATTTCCATTTTCCAGTTACCACCAAGCACAATATCGGTACCACGACCAGCCATATTAGTTGCAATAGTAACCGCACCCGGTGCACCTGCTTCAGCAACAATTTCCGCTTCTTGGGCATGGAATTTCGCATTTAATACGTTATGAGGAATGCCCGCTTTGGTTAACTCTGCAGAGAGTAATTCCGATTTTTCAACAGATGCCGTACCAACTAATACTGGTTGTTTGCGTTCAATACAATCTTTGATTTCATGAATAATTGCTGCAAATTTTTCCGCTTCGCTTTTGAACATTAAGTCTGTGCGATCATCACGAATCACCGGCTTGTTAGTTGGAATCACAACCGTGTTTAATCCATAAATTTGTTGGAACTCAAATGCTTCGGTGTCTGCAGTCCCTGTCATCCCTGCCAATTTTTCATATAAACGGAAATAGTTTTGGTAAGTGATAGAGGCAACGGTTTGGTTTTCCCCTTGAATATTCACACGCTCTTTCGCTTCAATGGCTTGGTGTAAACCATCTGACCAACGACGCCCAGCCATAGTACGGCCGGTGTGTTCATCAATAATAACCACTTCACCATCTTTTACAATGTAGTCCACATTCCGTTCAAATAGCTTATGCGCACGCAATGCTGCACTAACATGATGTAGTAGCGAAATACGAGCAGGGTGATATAAACTCTCTCCCTCTTCCATCAAGCCCATTTGGGTGAGGAAATCTTCTACCTTTACCATACCACGCTCGGTTAAATGAGCCTGTTTATTTTTCAGATCAACCGTAAAATCTCCTTCACCGGTGTATTCTTCGGTATCTTCTTTATCTTGCTGGATAAGGTGTGGAATAATTTGATCTACCGCTTGATAAATTTGGGTGGCATCTTCCGCAGGTCCGGAAATAATAAGCGGTGTACGGGCTTCGTCAATTAAGATTGAATCCACTTCATCCACTAAAGCGTAGTGCAATTCACGCTGGAAACGTTCGTTTTTATCGTGAGCCAAATTATCACGCAAATAGTCGAAACCTAATTCGCTATTGGTAGAATAAGTAATGTCCGCTTGGTAGGCAGCACGTTTTACCTCCGGTGGTAAGCCCGGCACATTCACTGCAACAGTTAAGCCTAAAAACTCAAATAACGGACGGTTTGTTTCCGCATCTCGGCGGGCAAGGTAATCATTTACCGTTACCACATGCACACCTCTACCGGTTAAAGCATTTAAATAACAAGGTAAAGTTGCGGTTAAAGTTTTACCTTCACCGGTACGCATTTCGGCAATATTACGCTCTGTTAACACCATGCCGCCAATTAATTGCACATCAAATGGACGCATTCCCATTACACGGCGGCTTGCTTCACGCACGGTAGCAAAAGCTTCGGGTAACAAGCTGTCTAGGCTGGCCCCTTCAGCTAAACGTTGTTTAAATTCTGTGGTTTTTGCTTGTAATTCTGCATCAGATAATTGCTCAAAAACATGCTCTAATTTATTAATTTGTGCAACACGTTTTTTTAAACGCTTTAAGATACGGTCATTGCTTGAGCCAAAAATAGCTGTCATTAATTTTGAGATCATTGTATTTTTCCTAAGTCCTAAATATAAATATGTAAAGTTTTGTGATGGTGAAGCTAAGATTTATATTTAAGCAACCGGACCGGCTCGAATCGGATACACATTTTGTCTATCGAAGCGGTAAGATTTTGCAAAAAATTCGCAAAAACTGACCGCTTGTGGTTTAATTTCCACAAGCAAATTGCGTTGTTCTACGATAAAGGGAGATTGTTGTTCAGCATCCGCAGCAGACTGCGTATATTGCACAACAGATTGATTGATAACGGTTTCTTGCTCACTTTCATTTGGATTTATTGCTTGAATTTCAGGTAAGGCAAGCATCGCAAACATACCTAAAAGTAATTGCGACCAAAAAGGAGTTTTATGAAAGTGTCTGAAAAATAAGTTCATTAAAATAGATTAAATAGAAAATTTAAGTGATTATACGCTAAATTTAAGTAGAATAAGCAAATTATTGGGTCAAGTAACGTAAAATCAAGTAGAAAACTGACAAAAATGGTAAACAGATGAAAAATTCAGCACCTAAAAATATTAATGAAGTTTTACAGAACTCTACTCTCAGCCGACTTGTCGAAAAAGCAAACTTCATCAATAATTTGAATCAAAAAGTGGAAAAATTACTGCCCGAATCATATCGTGGACTTTACCGTGTAGCAAATTTAGTTGATAATCAACTTATCATTAATGTGCAAAATGCTACTGTTCGTCAGGGCTTAATATTACAGCAAACAACATTACTACAACAGATACAAACAGATTTACCTGAAATAACGCAACTTGAATTTAGAGTAAATCCAAGCATTAAATAACTTAATAGAAGAGGAAAATGGTATGAAAAAAATCGCATTAGTTGGATTTACAGCGGCAATCTTAAGTGCGTGTTCATTACTACCGCAAAAAAGCGTAACAGGCACTTATGCGGGTGAATTACCTTGTGCAGATTGTGAAAAAATCCAAGCAAAACTTACCTTAAATGCCGATAAAACTTACCAATATGACACTGTATATTTCAAAGATAAAAAAGAATATGCTTACCGTGATAACGGCACTTATAGCTGGGAACCTAACAAAACCAATGTGATTCGCTTAGAAAAAGCTTCCGGCAACCTTGCATTCCAAGTATCTGACAGCCATGTTGAAATTTGCGATCCAAACGGTAACACGGTAAAAAGCAAACACAATTATAAACTGCAAAAGGTACGTTAAACATTATTTAAAAGAGATTTTCACGAATCTCTTTTTTATTTTCCGCCCCTTGCTTCTGCTATAAAAAAATCCCCAAGCGATGCATGCTTGGGGATAACCTAAAAATGAAAAAGTATTATCTACTTTAACTTAACCAAGGAAATATCTATGAAAACAGTAAGGAATCTTTCAGTATGAATGGCGGTGAGAGGGGGATTCGAACCCCCGATACACTTTCGCATATACACGCTTTCCAGGCGTGCTCCTTCAACCACTCGGACATCTCACCGAAACAAACAAAAAGATGGGCGTAAATATATCAATATTGCTGATAATTTTCAAGCATTTTATTTACAAAATAAAATAAATCACTTTTTAATCAATTAATGACCAATTCCTAAGCAATTTGGCGAGTCAGGTACTCTCCCACCGATATCTTCCCATTCAGCGGAAGTATATAAATGCAATGCCAAAGCATGAACCCCCTTTGCTAATTCTTCCGCCAAACAAGCATACACTGCTCGATGACGCGCGACTGCCCTTTTCCCCTCAAATTTATCCGAAACCAAGGTTAATTTAAAATGAGATTCAGCCCCTCTGCCCGAGCTGTGCATATAGCTTTCGTTTTCAATCTTGCATAAAACGGGCGAAAATTCGGAATTAATTTTCTGAATTATTGTCTGTTCTACTGACATTTTTGCTCTCTTTAATTGAAAATTAAAATAGAATGATACTATACTAGCAAAGATATTTCTCACAATTTCTTTAAAAGGAAGGATTTAATATATGAAACTCTCTAAAAAAACATTAGTTTTAGCAACTACCTTTGCCGCAGCATTATTAACAGGCTGCCAAAACCAATCAAATACACTTACATTCTCTACTCCAACGCCAACTGCGGTATTTAATACCAATAACCAAACCGCTGCGGTGAGTGTAATGACTCAAGATTTACGCACCTCACGCGAAATCGCAAGCTACACCAAAAACGGGGAAGTAATTCGCTTAACGGCAGTACCGGAAGTTGCTGCGATGTTTCAGCAAGCAGTACAACAAGACTTAAACGCTAAAGGCTTTCAAATTGTACAAGGTGCGGCAAATGCGAATGTTATCGTCAATATCCGTAAATTCTTTGCAACTGTAGAACAAGGTAACTTACGCTATAAAGCAGATGCTCAAGTAGGTGTTGAAGTTACTGTTCAAGGTGCAAGAGGCAACTTCAGCAAAAACTTCAACGCAACTCGCGGCTATGAAGGCGCATTCGGTGCCGATAATGATGAAATCAAAAAAGTGTTAGACCAAGCTTACTCTGATGTTGTAAAAGCAATTTATAATGACAACGAAGTGGCAAACGCTATTCATCAATTCAAATAATCTGCCTTTATAAGGCTATACAAGCGGTTAAATTTCTTCTGTTTTTTGCAAAAAATAGGAAAAATTCGACCGCTTGTGGTTTATTCATTTTGATGCTGTTGTTCGCAAGCAATAAAAAGCAATACAAAATTTAATTTACTGTTCCAGCATTTATCCTTAATATAAGGCAGGCAATCTGAATTGATTAGTCTGCCTTTGATTTTAAATAGATATATACCCAATGAGAATCCCAAGAATTTATCACCCCGAACCACTAGCCCATCAACAAAGTTGCGTTTTAAGCGAAGATGCTACCAATCATGTTGGGCGTGTTTTGCGTATGAAAGCAAGCGAGCAAATTATTTTATTTGATGGTTCAAACCACATTTTTAATGCGACTTTACAAGCGGTTGAAAAAAAGCAAATTATTGCAAAAATTAACTCAAGTGAGCTAGATAACAGAGAATCCAATTTACCTATTCATTTAGGGCAAGTTATTTCTCGTGGCGATCGCATGGAGTTTACCATTCAAAAATCGGTGGAGCTTGGAGTTAAAACTATCACGCCACTTTGGTCAGAGCGGTGTGGAGTAAAGCTTAACGACGAGCGACAAGATAAAAAACTACAACAATGGCAAAAAATTGCGATTGCAGCTTGTGAGCAATGCGGAAGAAATGAAATCCCCGAAATTCGTCCGATTATGAAACTAACAGACTGGTGTAAAGAACAAGATGAGATGCTTAAACTTAATCTTCACCCACGAGCTAAATACACCATTCGCCAATTACCTAATATGCCTACAGCCGGTGTTCGCTTATTAATTGGCTCTGAAGGCGGATTGTCCGCAGAAGAAATTGCTATGACTGAATCTGAAGGCTTTACCGAAGTCTTATTGGGCAAACGTGTATTACGTACAGAAACCGCATCACTTGCCGCAATTACGGCATTGCAGGTGTGTTTTGGAGATATTTAATGTTAGAAAATTTGCAAGGTAAATTTTTAATTGCGACACCGGAAATGGACGATGAATATTTTGATCGCACAGTTATCTATATTTGCGAACATAATCAACAAGGTGCGATGGGTGTTGTGATTAATACTCCAACCGATCTATCTGTGCTTGAGCTCATTACCCGCATGGATTTCCAAATGGCGAATCAGCGTGATTATAAAAAAGATCAAATGGTATTAAGTGGCGGACCGGTTAACCAAGATCGAGGATTTATTATTCACACTAAAACAGCAAATGACTTTATCCACACCTATCCGATCACAGATAAAATTACGTTAACAACTTCCGGAGATGTGCTAGACTCTTTCGGTACACCAAAATCACCAGAAAAATTTATTGTATGCTTAGGTTGCTCAACCTGGCGAAGCAGCCAACTTGAGCAAGAGATTGCACAAAATTATTGGATTGTGTCGGATGCAAATGAAAAAACGCTCTTTGAAACAAGCTATTTAGAGCGTTGGTCAGAAGCCTATGAGATGATGGGTATTTTAAGCATACCCTCCAGAGCAGGGAGAGCTTAATGCCAAAAACTGTAATCGCATTTGATTTTGGAACAAACAGTATCGGCTGTGCCGTAGGCCAAAGTATTACCGGAACAGCGCAAAACTTACCGGCTTTTAAAGCCCAAGACGGTATTCCCAATTGGGAAGAAATCGGTAAATTGTTAAAAGAATGGAAACCGGATCTATTAGTTGTCGGATTGCCACTAAATATGGACGGAACCGAACAACCTTTAACCCAAAGGGCGAAAAAATTTGCCAATCGCTTAAATGGCAGATTTAATCTACCTGTTGAGTTACAAGATGAGCGTTTAACCACTGTCGAAGCGAAAGCTGAAATTTTTTCTCGTGGTGGTTATAAGGCATTAAAAAAAGAGAAAGTAGATTCCATTTCTGCTTGTTTAATTTTAGAAAGTTGGTTTGAAAATCACTAATTTGCCCAATACTTGCGCTTGGTCCTAGGCTTTGCCGAATGAGCCTTGAGTAAGTAAAAAACTACTGATTTTTGACCGCTTGTAATAAGGATTTTTATGACACATTCCACTAAAACACTCGTCGCAATTGCTTCGATTATTATTATTTTAGCGGGTATTAAATTATCAAATGAAATTGTTGTACCATTTTTGCTTTCTCTGTTTATTGCGATCATTTGCTCACCGATGATCAAATTTATGACTAAACGGAAAATCCCACTATGGTTAGCTATTACCATATTACTTATTGCGTTTATATTAGGGTTTACATTTCTCGCGGGCATCATTAACAATACATTGCAAGAATTTACCAACTCTATCCCACAATATAAAACGCAGCTTTCTTCTAGAGTAAATGCGGTAATAGCATTCGCACAAAAATGGCATATACCACTTTCGCTTTCACAAGAAGAAATCATGAGTAAATTTGACCCAAGTGCACTCATGAATTTGGTAAGTAAGCTGCTGATGGGGCTTTCAGGCGCATTATCCAATATATTTGTCATCTTTTTAGTTGTCATTTTTATGCTATTGGAAATGCCTGTTGCAAAATATAAATTAGCCTTAGCACTTAGCCCCGATGATGATCTTAGAAATGAAAAAGAGTACATCAACCAAGTGCTTGACGGTGTTATTGGCTACCTTGGCGTAAAAACTTTTGTCAGTCTGCTGACCGGAGGCTTAGTGTGGATATTGTTAGAATCTTTAGATGTACAATATGCTATATTATGGGCAATACTGACTTTTTTACTTAATTATGTGCCGAATATCGGCTCAATTTTAGCCGGCATTCCGATTGTCATTCAAGCTTTGGTACTAAATGGCTTTTCAACAGGACTTGGTACATTAATCGGTATCGTTGTTATTAATATGATTATTGGTAATGCACTAGAACCTAAATTAATGGGCAAAAAACTGGGGCTTTCTACCCTTGTTGTGTTTCTCTCTCTTCTATTTTGGGGATGGCTACTCGGCACGGTTGGAATGTTACTTTCCGTACCGCTTACTATGGCATGCAAAGTAGCATTAGAATCAAATAAAGCGACACAAAAATATGCCGTACTATTTAGCGACTTAGAAGAGATACCAAAAGGCAAAAAATATCGCTAAATTACCCTTGACGAATCAAAAAGAGTTGCTAAAATCCGGCAACTCTTTTTTATTTCATTTTATGAAATAAATCAGACTGTTCGGATGAAGGTAGCTGGAGAGAAATGAATTAACATTTCACCGACGAGGTAAACTCTTTCAGGTGCGACTTTCTTAGTTGCGAGGACTGTTACTGGACGAACCCTTGGAGAGATCCACTCTATTTTAGTAATTAGTAAATAGAAAATGGACGCCGAAGGCGAAAATACATTAGCTTCTTAATGTGTGAAACGCTCAGGCAAAAGGACAGGGGAGAAAAGTGAACTCAACGTAGTGGCATACAAGCGGTCATATTTTGCCTGTTTTTTGCAAAAATTTACCGTTTTTTACCGCTTGTTTCTATCATTCCTTTTCTTTCCTTGTAAGCAGTTTTTACGAGGAATTTTCAAATGTCTATCGACACTATTTTAAGCCATATCAATAGTTTTATTTGGGGCGCTCCCCTACTTATTTTGATCTCAGGTGTAGGGCTATACCTCACACTTGCATTAAAAGGCATTCAATTCACCCAACTTGGACGAGCATTCGTTTATATGTTCAAGCCGGAAACCGGCAAAGGCCAATCCGGTGATATCTCTGCTTTTGCCGCCCTGTCAACTGCATTAGCCGCAACTATCGGCACCGGAAATATTGTCGGTGTTGCGACCGCAATTCACTCGGGTGGACCCGGTGCATTATTTTGGATGTGGCTAATCGCCTTATTCGGTATGGCAACCAAATATGCAGAGGGCTTACTTGCGATTAAATACCGCACTAAAGACAAATCCGGTTTTGTTGCCGGAGGCCCAATGTATTATATCGAACTGGGTATGGGTAAAAATTGGCGTTGGCTTGCCAAAGCTTTTGCTTTTTTCGGTGTTTTAGTTGCTTTATTTGGTATTGGCACCTTTCCTCAAGTAAACGGTATTACTACTGCATTGGAAGCAACCTTTGACGTACCTATTATCTTCACTGCAATTATTTTGACCTTAATTGTTGCTGCTATTATTTTAGGCGGAGTAAAACGTATCTCAAAAATTGCTACTATCGTAGTGCCATTTATGGCGGTTGGTTATGTAGTAGCCTCACTATGCGTTATTTTACTTAATGCGGAAAAAGTGCCTGCAGCAGTTGTAACTATTGTTCATGCAGCCTTTGATCCACAAGCTGCATTAGGTGGTGCATTTGGTTTTACCGTTATGCAAGCCATTCAACTCGGTGTTGCTCGGGGGATTTTTTCCAATGAATCAGGCTTAGGCTCTGCACCTATTGCAGCTGCAGCAGCTCAAACAAAAGAGCCTGTACGCCAAGGCTTGATTTCAATGACCGGTACATTTTTAGATACTATTATTGTCTGTACTATGACAGGTCTTGTTATCGTGATTTCAGGGGCCTGGATGGGAGATGCAAAAGGTGCGGCATTAACAACAACCGCATTCACCCAAGGTTTAGATAGCTCATTTGGTGCAGTCATTGTAACCATTGGCTTGATTTTCTTCGCTTTCACTACAATTTTAGGCTGGTGTTATTACGGAGAACGCTGCTTTGTCTATTTAACCCGTGGTCGCACTCAATACATTAAGCTATACCGCTTACTATTTATTATCTTAATCGCTACTGCACCATTTTTAAAATTAGACACAATTTGGACAATCGCCGATATTGTCAACGGATTAATGGCATTCCCAAATTTAATTGCACTTATTGCATTACGTAAGGTTATACTGACAGAAACTAAAGATTTCTTTAGCAGACTGAAAAAAGGCAAATAATCAAAAACAGATAAAATCTGATAAAATATGGGGTGTTTACACCCTATATTTTTATTTTATGAAATATTTCTACACTCTTATTTTCTGGTTTTTATCCGCATCAGTCAGCTACGCTGCTGAACACACACTTCAATGCAAAGTAGTAGGAATTAGCGATGGCGATACACTAAGTTGCTTAATCAATAAAACCTCTCTTAAAGTCAGACTACAACATATTGATGCACCGGAACAAACCCAACCTTACGGAACCAAAGCCAAACAAGCTCTGGCAAATTTAGTCTTTAAGAAGAATATTACGCTAAAAATCAGCGGCTATGACCGATACCAACGTATGCTTGCAGTTGTCTATGATGAAAACGGAAAAAATATCAATTTAACTCTCATTCAACAAGGTATGGCTTGGGCCTATAGCAAAGAAGCTGGCTACCAACAAGCTCAAGATAAAGCCCAAAAGGCTAAAGTAGGGCTATGGCAAGCTCCTAATCCTATTGCACCCTCCGAATGGCGAAAAGGTGATATCCAACCAACTCACTCACAAGCGGTTAAAAAAAGAGAAAATTTTGCAAATATTTCCAATGCCATCAACTGCCAAACCAAACTTAGTTGTAACCAAATTGATAATTATAAAATGGCTCAGTACTACTTCCGCCAATGTGGTTGGAAAGAGTTAGACGGCAATAATGACGGTATTCCTTGCAACAAACTTTACCGCCAAGCCCAACAAAATAGGAATTAATTTAGCTTATTTAAATCGACTATTCTATCAGCCGAATGAATAGTTGATTGCCTGTGTGCGACAATAATACGAGTGATTTTAAGCTGTGAAATTGCTTCATTCACTACACTTTCATTAGATTCATCTAAATGGCTGGTTGCTTCATCCATCAATAAAATTTGGGGCTTTTTATATAAAGCTCTGGCAATAAATAGTCTCTGACGTTGGCCGCCAGATAAATTATTACCCAATTCACCTAATAAAGTTTCATAATTCATCGGCATTGCCATAATATCATCGTGAATATTGGCTAATTTTGCACATTCAATTGCCCATTCCCGATTATAATTACTTTCAAAACTAACAATATTTTCCAAAATAGAGCCGGAAAAGAATTTATCTTCCTGTAATACACAAGCAATTTGAGTACAATATTGTGTTAATCCCAGTTGGTAAATATCAACACCGTTAAAAAAGATAGTGCCTGAAGTCGGTTTTAATAAACCAGCGATCAGTTTTAATAATGTGGTTTTTCCATAACCGGAGGGTGCCGTAATAGCAACACTTTCACCGCTTTTAACGGTTAAATTTAAACGCTCAATCACATGTTTAGCAAAAGGATCATATTTAAAACAGAGATCTTTTATTTCCAAATTGGCTTGATGATTTTCAATAATTATCTCTTGGTATTTCGTTTCATCTTCGACTTCATTTAAAACAATGTCAGCAATACGCTCCCGATGTAATGATAAAATTTTAAGATTAAATACAATATCAATTAAATTTCCCATTCGAGCAGAAAATGATCCACGATAAGCATTAAAGGCAACAAACATACCCAGTGTCATCACATTTTCAATCACCATCGTTGCTCCAATCCAAAGAATTAAAATCTGCTCAATGGTTGAAATAAAAGTATGAATGCCTGAAAATAGCATATCGAATTTAGTAACTTTAATTGAAGTATTAAATGCGTCCGCATTTAAAGACATCCACTGCTCTTGTCGTTTACTTTCTAACCCTAATGATTTTAACGTTGTAATACCATATAAGGTTTCCATAAAATGAGAATGTGCTTTAGCACCTTTAATAATTTGCTCTTCATTCATTTGACGGTAAACCAAATAGGTGATCATTCTTAATATAAAATAGATAAAGGAGAATGCAAGTACGACCCAAAACAACCAACCACCATATAGCACCATCATAATGATTAAACTAATGATCATAATCGTATCAATAATGGTTGCAACGATACTGGAGGTTAAGGTTTTTTGAATCGTTTTGAGTGAGCTAAATCGAGAGTGAATATCGCCAACTTGTCGCTTTTCGAAGAAATCTAGCGGTAATTTTAATAGATGAGAAAAGAAACTGGCTGTCCATTGAAAATCAATTAAATAACTCATTTTCAACGAAATCCAAGCCCGAAATAGACTGATTGCAGTACGGAAGAACGTAAATAGGAATAAACCCATGCAAATAATCAATAATAATGATTGATCTTTTGCTTGCATAACGTGATCCATCACTAATTGCGTACCAATCGGCATTAACAAGGCAATCAATTCAATTAACATCGAAAGGGCAAAAATTTTCACTAATGCCCTTTTAATGCCGGAAATATGTTTTAGTGTTTCATATAAGCTAATGGTATTTTGATTTTGGGTTTTCCCGAATTTTACTTCCGTCCAAACTTCTAATGCGACACCGGTAAAATGGTTAGAAAATTCTGCTTTAGATAATTTTCGTTTACCGAATGCAGGATCGTGAATAATGAAATATTTTTCTGTTGCCTGAGTTAAAACAACGAAATGATTAAAATCCCAATGCAGAATACAAGGTAAACGTAGCTGCGGAACCTCCTCTAATTCTAGGGATAAGGCACGAGTAATTAAGCCACAATCTTTGGCAACCGACATCATTGTTTGCAGATTTATCCCGTGGGAAGAGGTACCATATTGGCTGCGCAGTTCAAATAAATTAGTATTCTTTCCATAATAACCTAGCACCATTGCCAAACACGCTAAACCACATTCAGCCGTTTCCGTTTGTAAAATCATCGGCATTTTACGCAGAAAACCAAATTTTAACTGATCGATTCCTTTCATTATTTACTCCATATTTTTACGAAGCTGATAAATAGGAAAGAGCATCCATTCATAGAGTTTCCGATTTTCTAAAAATAGTGTAGCTTCTGCTTTCATTCCACTCATAAAATAGAGAGTCTTATCATTATATTGCACATTTTGATCAGCAATATCCACGATAATCTTATAAAGAGGAATTCCCTGGTCTAACTTAGGGGGTAGATTTTTATAGAAACTTAATTCCTGCAAAGAAGCAGGCAAAGTTGAAATCGTTTTAATTTCTCCCTTAAACTGTCCAAATTTTTCAAACGGAAATGCTTCGTAGCGAATATTCACTTCATCCCCTGTTTTAATAAAGGAAATAGCACTATTCGGTACCCACATAACCAATCGATAATTACCTTTATTATTCGGTAAAATTTGTGCAAGCGGGTCATTTTCTTTAACAATTTGCCCAACAGTCACATTCGTACTTTCAATTTTTCCATCTAGTGAAGCATTCACTATAATATCGGCTACCGATTCAAACTCCATTAAACGAATAGATAAATCACTTTTTTGCATCTCATAGCGAATAATTTGATTATTAAACTCTGTTTTTCTATTTTCCATTTCACTTTCTAAATTCAATATTGTAGATTGCAGCTGAACTAATTCTTGCTTTAATTCATTGAACAAGGATTTTTGCTGAAAATAGCGAGATTTCTGCAAATTCACTTCATCATGATTTGTGTGCCCTACTTTTAATAATTTTTCATACCGTTTAACTAAATCAGCATATTCACTCATACTTTTTTCAATCTCAATAGAATAAGTCTGTTTATCTTGGTAAATTTTCTTATTATTTTTAATCTGCTTTTCAAGGCTTGCTATGCTTTCTATTTTATTCTTCTCTAAAGCGCTAATCGCTTTTTCTATTGCAGAAATTTGGGATTTCAGTGAAAGAATGGAATTAACATTGATATTACCGCTATGAGTAATTCTATCTAACGTAATTTTAAATAGAGGATCGCCCTTTTTTACTTGCTGATGGGCCTCAATATAACTTTCAGAAATATAGCCTGATTTCGGGGCAGAAAGGATAATAGGGTGTGCTTGCATAACCAGTTCGCCCACAACTTTTTCACGGCGGGTGTAACTACCAAAAACAATAAACAGAATAAAAGCAGTAAAAACAAATAAAGAGACAAAAAAGATCAACCATGACGGAATTCGACTAAATAGTACAGCAGTGCTTTTCCACTTCTTTGATTGGTATTCAATAGCTTCTTGTCTAAACATATTAATTTATAGCAATTAAATATATTTTTTAAAATTATATAAATAGCATTTATATTTTTATTATAAAAAATATAAAACCCATACATTGAAAAATTCCAAACAATAAAATATAATTTATAAAAAAGTTATTTTAATAATTTTCACATTTTATAATATCTTAAATATAAGTAGCCTTCTATTAAAGAAGGCTACATTTTTGATCACATGTTTATAAGATATGGTTTATTTTCTCTTAAACATCTATTGTATTCAATCTCCTTTTGAAGTGCTGTTTTCGTTGTTGCCCCTCCATAAGAAGAATGATAGCATTGACTATCTTTATGACCCATTTGTGAGTGATTAGCACACGCAGTAAGAAATAACGATAGTAATAAGGTATATCTAAAATCTAATATTGACATTAATACCGCCACCAGTTATTTTGTTACCTCTAAATCTATCTTTTTGGAAATCAACTGATGGTGTTACTGAAATATTTTTTGTTGGATTAAATGTGTAACCAGCATTAATATTCATATGAGTACCCCAGTTTCCTCTTCCCCCTCCACCAGAGAAATTAAATCTACCACCACTTACAGCAAGTATTTCTAAATGATTCAAATTTTTCATAAAATTACTCCTTTTGAATTATTTTTAACTAATAGTCTGAATTGCTTCAGCAAGAGCATAGTAACAAAACCCAACCAAAAAAAAACTTGACAAAGATCAAAAAAAACACATCTTTTTACATTTTATTTATGCTTTTTGTTAAAAGATAGGATAAATAATTAAGAAATGCAACATAAATTATATACATAACAAAACCATATATACATATATATAAGAATATTTAGGTTACTCCTATTTTTTGCTTATCTCCATTTTCTATCAAACTATTATACTCTAATTAAATTGTCAAAGATTTTTATGTATTCTATATCATAGCATATTATTGCAAATTCAAAACAAGGAATTTCAATACATAGCTTAACCTATACCAAAAGAATGTTCTAGGCTAGTTAGTTTAAATCATAATAAACTACAAATCCATTTTTATTAACATTCTTATTCATTCTATCCAATGTATCAGGCATTTGCTTTTCTGCATTTTAATAAATGTTTCAAACAATGGTTCAAATCTAAATTTACCGATTTTCTAACAGATAAAATCTCCAGCAACAAAAACAGATATCATTTATACTCAAAAGAGGACTATTTTACAATAAATCATCAGCGTATAAAGACTAAAATAAGATATGAGAGAATAACTAATTATCTCTGGATAAACATATACTTAACTCAATTTTAGCACGCCAATATAAGATAACTGCCAAATAAGCTGAGAAACTTTATCTCGTTTATCTTCTGATACTTTTTCTAAAATATCATTTAATGAAACTTCCTGCCCCCGTTTAAGAAATTTAATAACATTTCCAAACTCTTCGTCAAGAGAAATACCATATCCATTTGAAATTATCTTATCTTCATAACCAAAGTAGTGATTTTTGGTTTTAAATGAAATTTTTTGATTTTCCGAAATAGAATTATATTGATAATTTCCTAAAGTTTCCAAATTAAGCGGTTTTTCAACCCGCTTCTGATCATAAAAATTCTCTATAAATTTGCGATAATTCTCTTTATCTTTAATATATTTTGCTGTTTGTTCTGCCAGCTGTGCTATCAACTCTTTATCTGATTCATAGTGCGATAAAGAAGCTCGAGCAATTTCTTTCTCAACCATATTTTGAGATACCCAAGTCAGATAGTTATGAGTATAAGCAGGGAAAATGCCTACAGCTAAATGCACTGTTTCTTCACCAACCGGAATAGGATCGTGCCACCAACCACGAGGGAGATAAAGAATATCACCAGCTTCAAGAACAATGTCCATATAAACATCATCAAGATTAGGAGCATATTCAGGCATATCCTTACTATGATGCATATATAACGGATTTTTAAAAGTTGGGGCATGAATAATCCAACGTTTTTTACCTTGCATTTGCACCGCAAAAATATCACGACTATCCCAATGACTTTTAAAAGACCGCTCAGTATTAAAAGCAATATATAAACTTGAAAAAATATGGCAGCCAGTAAATTGAGCTATCTCTTGAGAGAAACAATCAATACTTGGTTCATTAACAATACCATTAGCAACTAACGTTGCACCATCTCTTAAAAAGTTATACAAATGCTCTTCTTGAAATTTATAACGAATAGTACCTAGATCATTATATTCTTCTAAATAATCTTTCTTATGTACTCTTTTTCCTTTATACATTACTTTAATTGCATCTTCAGAAAGTAAATCACAACGAGGTAATACTTCATTGATAGCATTCCAAGAGAGTAAATCTTGTTGCTTTATTGCTCCTTTCATTAATAAAGGCTGTTTCTCAAAATAATTTTCACGAAATTCTTGATAAGAAATTGGAAATTGAATCTTCATTTTCATCTCCACTAGCCTTGATAATCTGTACCATCACCACAATCATAGTTTGAACCTGACTTATTATTACTGTTTCCTCGAATATCATCCCCCATACTCTTAATTATATTATCAGATATTCCTGAAACAACACCACCTATCGTAGAAGCCCCCCAAGAACCAAATTTCGCACCTATACCCCCACCTACTGCTCCTCCAGCAGCGGCTCCCAAAGCTCCTTGAAAAGTCATATTTTCTGGATTACTAATATTACTTGCTCCATAGTAGGCTGTGCCAGCTGCTGCTCCTTTTAAAGCTCCTCTTAGTATTAATCCAGAAAATCCACCATAAATAAGCTGACAATCATTAATAGTTAAATCTTTCAATTTTAATTCTCCTTTGCGTTAAAAATAAATTATCACTGGGTAAATATTAAAATAAGTCAAAAATAATTTCTCAATGTAAAAAAACAAAAAAATCAATATTACAAATAGAAACACCATTAAAAACCCTTTATCTTTTAAAAATGATTTTTTATGAAAAAAATAAAAAACAAAATAGGAAGGAGCAATAATCAACCCTAGGTGAATAAAAAGGTTTAACATTAAAATTGCTAATTCTTTCATGACTTTTCCTAAAACAAACATTATTAATTCAACAAAACATCTATTTATCAAGGATAAATATTTTCAACTTATTAAAGCGGCAAATAAAAATCAACATTCCAAAATAAAAATAAGCAACATGCACATTAAAAAATAATGATATTATTAACGACGTA
The DNA here is from genome assembly GCF_011455695.1 of Mannheimia granulomatis. Taxonomy (NCBI): domain Bacteria; kingdom Pseudomonadati; phylum Pseudomonadota; class Gammaproteobacteria; order Pasteurellales; family Pasteurellaceae; genus Mannheimia; species Mannheimia granulomatis. The sequence continues at coordinate 1,269,916 of NZ_CP015030.1, forward strand.
CAATATATAAAAATATAAAACAAAAACATATTTATGATTTTATTCGTATTTTTAAAAATAAGATTTTATATAACCTCCCTTAGGTTAAAATGAATAGAATATATTTCAAAGCATTCTAAAATATAGGTTATCTTATTCTTCTCATACGTTAGTAAGTTCATTTTTCACACCCAAATAGACCGTATTTTTTATATGGACTTTATGAAAAATAATTTTATTAGTTAACACCAATTTAACAAAAAGTCAACAAAATAAAGTAAGTCTATTTGTTTCTTGAAATGCTTCTTATCTCAAAACATTTCTTTATAATAAGTGCTTTCTTGGTAACTAAATTTTCAAAAAAATCTTAGGAATTAACTTATGCCTAACACCCAATTTCGTACCCATTTTCCCTTTTTTACCCAAGCTGAAGGCTGGACTTATTTAGACTCTGCGGCTACAACATTGAAACCAAATGCGCTCATCCAAGCAACCTCTGAATTTTACGCTTCTGCCGGTTCGGTGCATCGCAGTCAATATGATTTGCCGCAAACTCAGCAATATGAACTGGCTCGTGATTTGGTAATGAAACGCTTTAATGTGGAAGCGCGTGAAGCTGTGGTTTGGACAAGTGGTACAACTCAAAGTATTAACTTGGTTGCCTACGGATTAGAACATCAAATTGAGAAAGACGATGAAATCGTGATTTCAGTGGCAGAACACCATGCTAATTTTATTCCTTGGCAGCAGTTGGCAGAACGCAGGCAGGCCAAATTGATTGTTTTGCCGTTAAATGCAGATTATCAAATTGAACCTGAAACGTTAAAGCAAGTGTTATCGCCCAAAACCAAGATTGTGGCATTAAATTTAGTTTCAAATGTGAGCGGTGTACGTCAGCCTGTAGAAACCTTAATTCCAATAATCCGCCAGCATTCTTCAGCGAAAATCCTGTTGGATATTGCTCAAGCAGTCTGTTCGGAGCAAGTGGACGTGCAGAAACTAGATGCCGATTTCTACGCATTTTCAGCCCATAAAATGTATGGTCCGAATGGTGTTGGGGTACTGACGGGCAAATTGCAAAGTTTAGAACAAATTCAACCGCTTGTGTTTGGCGGGAAAATGTTACAAAACATCACAGAAGAAACAGGTTTAACCCTTGCAGAGCTCCCGTATAGATTAGAAGCAGGCACACCGAATATAGCCGGTATTATAGGCTTTAGCCAAGTATTGGAATGGTTGGAAACATTAGACTTTCAAGCACTCAATCAACAACTTTATAAATTGGCAGAACAGACTCGCAAGCGGTTAAATTCTTATCAAAATTTGCAAATTATCGGGCAGCAAAACACCCCGACAATCAGCTTTATTATAAAAGATCAGCACCCTGCTGATATTGCTGCCTTTTTAACCCAAAGTAAAATTGCCATTCGCTACGGTGAGCATTGTGCCAAACCTTATTTACGTTACTTGGATGAGGTCGGAACACTTCGAATCTCATTGGCTCATTATAATACTCAAGAAGATATTGAACAGTTTTTCAACGCTTTAGATTTTGCTTTAGCCATTTTACGGGAATAGCTAGAATTAAATCAAAAAATACGCATTTTTTAGTAGAACGAAAAGGCTGAATATTGTAACCTTTGCACCAGTTTTCAATTTAACTTTAATTTATCAACAAGGTGTTTTTAGATGAGTAAACAAATTAAAAAAATCGCAGTATTAACCAGTGGTGGTGATGCTCCGGGTATGAATGCGGCTATTCGTGGCGTTGTGCGTACGGCATTAAATGAAGGTTTAGAAGTTTGCGGTATCCAAGATGGTTATTACGGACTTTATCACGATAAAGTCATCCCACTTGATAGACGTTCTGTGTCAGAAACCATCAATCGTGGCGGTACTTTCTTAGGCTCTGCACGCTTTCCTGATTTTAAAAGACCTGAAGTCCGTAAAAAATGTGTTGAAACATTGAAGAAATATCATATTGACGCGCTAGTTGTTATCGGTGGGGATGGCTCTTATATGGGCGCAAAATTATTAACCGAAGAATTTGGCTACCCGTGCATTGGTATTCCTGGCACGATTGATAATGATATTGTCGGAACCGACTACACCATCGGTTATCAAACGGCATTAGAAACCGCATTAGATGCAATTGACCGCTTACGTGATACCTCAAGCTCTCACCAACGTATTTCGATTGTGGAAATTATGGGCCGCCATTGTGGTGATTTAACCTTAAGTGCTGCCTTAGCAGGTGGTTGTGAATACGTTATCGTGCCGGAAAAAGGCTTAGATAAAGAATCATTGATGAGAAGTATCGAAGAAGGCTTCCATAAAGGTAAACGTCACTCAATCATTGCCATTACCGAATTAATGACCGATGTACATGCACTTGCTAAAGAAATCGAAGCTCGCTTTGGTAATGAAACCCGTGCAACGGTATTAGGTCACATTCAACGTGGTGGTTCGCCTTGTGCGTTCGACCGTATTCTAGCCTCTCGTATGGGTGTTTATGCAGTAGAATTATTACTGCAAGGTTTTGGCGGGCACTGTGTAGGGATTCAAAACGAACAATTAGTTCACCACGATATTATTGATGCAATTAATAATATGCGTCGTCCGTTTAAAGAAGAATTGTATGAAGCCTCTAGAAAATTATTCTAACTTTTCTTAGAATTGAAAGGCGACTGTTTTAGTCGCCTTTTTTATTGATATCCGAATCAGAAGGAAAGTATGATGCTACAAGATAAACCTGTAATTTCCAACCAACATGGTGCATTAGCAATGGCAATTTTACCCTTTATTTATGCCATCATAGAAAGTCAGTTTATCCCTTTGCACATTTTTTTCGTTCTTTCGTGGTTATCACTTTACCTGTTCTCCTACCCATTTCTGGCACTATTTAGCAAAAAGCCCACCGAGCGTAATAAAAAATGGGCAAAAATCTATTTTGGGCTTAGCCTTCTTTTTGCCTTGCCAGTGATTTATACCAAACCGACTATTTTGCAATTTTTAGTTATAATTCTACCGCTTGGACTGACTCAAATTTATTATGCAAAACAAAAAGATGAACGTAATTTATTCAACGATATTGCCGGTATTTTAATTTTTGGCGTAATAGGCATGGCAAGTTTCTATTTAGTAAGCGAAAGCTATAATTTTGAAATTTTACTCCATCCAACCTTATTTTTTATCGCGACCACATTTTATGTTAAAAGTATGGTGAGGGAACGCCGCAACCCAATTTATATGGAAATAAGTATTCTCTCGCATTTATTATTGGCAATACTTTATATTATATGCTCCATGCAAGCAGTCTTTTTTGCTTATTTAATTGCATTATTCAGAGCAATTGTTGTGCCTGGCTTGGGGTGGAATGTAAAACAGATTGGAATGTTAGAATTTCCGATTGTGTTAATTTTTTTAATTAGTTTAATTTGGTAAGAAAAAAAGCCTCTGAAAATTCAGAGGCTTTTTTAAATAATTACTGAGCAGTTTTTTGGATTTTCTCACCTGCTTTCTCAACATCTTTACCCACACCATCAACAGTATTGCAAGCAGTTAAGAATGTTGCTGTTGCTAAAATTGCTAATACTAATTTTTTCATAATAGACTCCTTCTTTTTCTGGTTAGTTATGAAAACGATTCGACTATAACAACTTTGAAAATCAAATGCAACTTTAAATTTTAATAATCTAACTCATCTTTATAAAGTTCATAATCTGCTTTTAAAGCTTGAATCAGTTCGACGAAATCTTCCGGTAACGGAGCGTGCCATTCCATCAACTCGCCTGTAATTGGGTGTTCTAATCTGAGCATTGTTGCATGCAATGCCTGACGTTGAAATCCACGTAATACCGCTAAAAATTCTTCACTTGCCCCTTTCGGTGGACGAGGTCTGCCACCATAAAGCTGATCCCCCAACAACGGATGAGCGATATGAGCCATGTGTACACGAATTTGATGAGTACGTCCGGTTTCTAAACGTAAACGTAAACGTGTATAGTTACGGAAACGTTCCATAATACGATAATGTGTTACAGCAGGTTTACCCATCGGATGAACTGCCATTGCAGTGCGTTTAGTTGGATGACGAGCCATCGGTTCATCCACCTTTCCACCTTGGGTCATAATGCCACTTGCTACCGCTTCATATTCACGGGTGATTCTACGTTTTTGCAAGGCTGTAACTAAATGGGTTTGAGCAGGAATATTTTTCGCTACCACCATTAAGCCTGTGGTATCTTTATCTAAACGATGAACAATGCCCGCACGCGGCACTTCTGCAATCGGTGGGTAATAATGCAATAACGCATTTAATACTGTGCCGTCCGGATTGCCGGCTCCCGGATGAACAACTAAATCTTTTGGCTTGTTAATCACTAAAATATCATCGTCTTCATAAACAATATTTAATGGAATATCTTGTGGTTCAAAACGGATTTCTTCCTCAATTTCAGCTGCAATTTCAACACTTTCTCCACCAAAGACTTTTTCTCTTGCTTTGTTGACAATATTACCGTTTACTTTCACTAAATCACTTTCAATCCAAACTTTAATGCGTGAGCGGGAATAATCCGGAAAAAGCTGAGCGAGAGCCTGATCTAAACGAGCCCCTAATAAATCTGCAGTAACTTCCGCTTTTAAAATCATTTGTTGAGTCATTAAATAATAAATCCTAATTAGTCATTTGCTTACTTGCTTGATGTTATATAAAATAGAGATGAACTTCATAAGTTATTCTTAGTCTGAGGACATTGTACATGAACTTTCTGTTCCAGACACTTTTTATAGGTAAAACATATGCGTAAATTTAAATCTCTTGCCGCTTTAGTATTAGCAGGGCTTATGGTCGCCGGTTGTTCGAGTTCTAATAAAGAACTTGAAACATCCCCTGTTCAAGATCTTTATAGCAAAGGCCAAAATTATTTACAAGATGGTGATTATAACTCTGCCATTCGCTATTTAGAAGCTGTGGGTGCTAAAGGTGGTCAATATACAGGTATTGGGGAGCAGACTCAATTAAGTTTAATTTATGCACAATATAAAGTGGGTGAATATTATAAAGCCTTAGATGCTGCAGAGCGTTTTGCTCGCTCCTACCCGAATTCAGCAAACATGGATTATGTATTCTACTTAGCAGGTCTTTCTAACGCACGTTTAGGTGATAACTTTATTCAAGATTTCTTTGGCGTAAACCGAGCTTCTCGAGCTGTTGACAACGTCCGTAATGCTTACGGTAACTTCCAAACTATCGTGCAACACTACCCTCAAAGTCAATATGCTCAAGATGCCCAGAACTGGATGAACTACTTATTCAACCGCCTAGCTGAACATGAATTATCAACAGTAAAATTCTACGATAAACGTAACGCCTACGTGGCCGTCGTAAACCGAGTTGAAGAAATGTTACGCTTCTACCCAAATACTATGGCTACTAAAGAAGCACTTCCATATTTAAAAGAAGCATTTAAGCAAATGGGAATTCAAGACTCTGAGCAAAAAACGGATGCTTTAATTCAAGAATACGAAAACAAAACCTTACCAAATCCTGAAAAACCGAAATACGGCGAGCAATTTTAATCAGGCATAAGATAATTTCAGGGGGCGAGTATTCGCCCCTTTTAGTCTCATTAATTTAAAAATTAACTTAAGGAAATCATGCGAATTTTAGGTATTGAAACCTCTTGTGATGAAACAGGGGTTGCAATTTATGATGAAAAAAAAGGCTTAGTTGCCAATCAACTCTATAGCCAAATTGATATGCACGCAGATTATGGCGGTGTTGTGCCGGAGCTTGCCTCTCGTGATCATATCCGAAAAACACTACCTTTAATTCACGAGGCTTTAAAAGAAGCAGGGCTTAGCCCTACTGATATTGACGGTATTGCCTACACCGCAGGGCCCGGATTAGTTGGTGCCTTACTTGTTGGAGCAACCATAGCGCGCTCCCTTGCTTATGCATGGCAAGTACCGGCTCTTGGTGTTCATCACATGGAAGGGCATTTACTCGCCCCAATGCTTGAAGAAAATGCACCCGAATTCCCTTTCGTTGCATTACTGATCTCCGGTGGCCATACTCAATTAGTCAAAGTTGATGGGATTGGTCAATATGAATTGCTTGGGGAATCTATTGATGATGCTGCCGGTGAAGCATTTGATAAAACCGGAAAACTATTGGGTTTAGACTATCCGGCAGGAGTAGCAATGTCAAAACTTGCCGAATCAGGTACCCCTGAGCGTTTTAAATTTCCACGTCCAATGACTGACCGCCCGGGTTTAGATTTTAGCTTCTCCGGCTTGAAAACCTTTGCTGCAAATACCATTAAAGCGAATCTGAATGAAAATGGCGATCTAGATGAACAAACTCGTTGTGATATTGCTCATGCATTCCAACAAGCTGTTGTCGATACTATTTTAATCAAATGCAAGCGCGCTTTAGAGCAAACCGGTTATAAACGGCTAGTAATGGCAGGTGGAGTAAGTGCAAATAAGCAATTAAGAGCAGATGTTGCCGATATGATGAAAAAATTGAAAGGCGAAGTTTTCTACCCTCGCCCACAATTTTGCACCGATAACGGAGCCATGATTGCCTATACCGGCTTTTTACGCTTAAAAAATGGCGAACAAACCGACTTAAGCGTAAGCGTAAAACCACGCTGGACAATGACGGAACTTCCCTCAATCAAATAATCGCAAGCGGTCAAATTTGTAAAATATTTTGCAAATCTAACCGCTTGTTCCCTAAATATTTTGGAGAATAAAATGAACACAGCACAATTTCACCAAGCCGTAGAGCAAGTATGGCAACAAATTGAAGAAAAAATCGATGAAGAAGGTTTATCAGTTGATACTGAAATTCAAGGAGCGGTCTGTACTTTGACCTTTGATGACGAATCACAAATTATCATCAATAAGCAAGAAGCAATGTTGGAGTTATGGCTTGCCAGCAAATTAGGCGGGTTGCACTTTAAAAATATTGATGGCGAATGGGTAACCGCAGAGGGCAATAGTTTTTGGCAACATTTAGAAGAAGCTTTTAAAAGACATGGAGAAAACATCTCTTTTTAATATTAAGCACCCTTAGATCTCATCTACCCCTCTTTACTTAAAGAGGGGAGTTTTTTTACACAAACAATATAGCAAATGAATACCACTGCAATTTCTGTTTTAAATAATGTTTTTGGTTACCAAAAATTCCGAGATGGGCAAGAAGAAGTCATTAATGCCGTTTTGGACAAGCGCGATTGCTTGGTCATTATGACGACAGGTGGTGGAAAATCTCTTTGCTATCAAGTGCCTGCCCTCTGCTTGGAAGGCATCACCCTTGTGATCTCACCACTGATTTCGTTAATGAAAGATCAGGTTGATCAGCTCATTACTAACGGTATTGAAGCTGCTTATCTCAATTCAACTCAAAGCATTGAAGAACAGCAGCAAGTCGAGCAAAAAGCCTTATCCGGACAATTAAAACTCCTTTATCTTTCACCGGAAAAAGTAATGACGCAAGGCTTCTTTCAGTTTATTTCACTATGTAAAATCAGTTTTATTGCGGTGGATGAAGCTCATTGCGTTTCCCAATGGGGACATGATTTCCGCCCCGAATATACTTTACTTGGTAGATTACGTAATACTTTTCCAAATGTACCGTTAATGGCCTTAACCGCCACGGCAGATCCTACAACTCGGGCAGACATTCTGCACCATTTACGCTTACAACAGCCACATATTTATTTAGGTAGTTTTGACCGCCCCAATATTCGCTATACGGTGCAAGAAAAATTCAAACCGTTAGAACAGCTAGTGCAGTTTATCCATAAACAGCAAGGTAAAAGCGGTATTATTTACTGTAATAGTCGTAAAAAAGTCGAAGAGATTACCGAGAAGCTCTCCGCACGCAAAATTAGCGTTATGGGTTATCATGCCGGTATGAATTTTGAACAACGTGAATTAGTACAAAATGCCTTTCAGCGGGATAATATCCAAATTGTAGTGGCAACCATTGCCTTTGGAATGGGAATAAATAAATCGAATGTTCGTTTTGTAGTGCACTTTGACTTACCTCGCTCCATTGAATCTTACTATCAAGAAACAGGGCGAGCAGGGCGAGATGATTTACCCTCAGAAGCCGTTCTTTTCTACGATCCAACTGATTATGCTTGGCTACAAAAAATACTACTGGAAGAACCGGAAAGCGAACAACGTAATATTAAACAGCATAAACTACAAGCCATAGGAGCATTTGCTGAATCACAAACCTGTCGCCGATTAGTCCTACTTAACTATTTCGGTGAGCATAAGCAAGAAGCTTGTAAAAACTGCGATATCTGTTTAGACCCTCCGCAGAAATATGATGGCTTACTCGATGCGCAAAAAGTCATGTCTGTGATCTATCGTACAGGTCAAATTTTTGGTCAACACCATGTAATTGCTGTATTGCGCGGTATGAATAATCTTAAAATTCGTGAACATAATCACGATACCCTATCTGTTTACGGTATCGGCAAAGAGCAAAGCCAAAATTACTGGTTGAATGTGATTCGACAGCTCATTCACTTAGGGCTAATTTATCAAAATATTGCTAATCACTCTGCACTACAACTTACAGAAAGTGCCAGAGCCTTTTTACGTGGAGAGAAACCTCTACAACTGGCATTACCACGTTTAGGTATTTCAGCTACGGCATTCGTTCAAAAACAAACCAGCCAACGTTATGATAAAGATCTCTTTGCTCGGTTACGCTTCCTACGGAAACAAATTGCGGATAAAGAAAATATTCCACCCTATATTGTTTTCAATGATGCGACGTTACAAGAAATGGCAGAATTTTTGCCTACCTGCAAAATAGAAATGCTAGAAATAAACGGTGTTGGTGAAAGGAAATTTGAGCGTTTTGGTGAGGCTTTTATGACCTTAATCAAAGAACATCAAAATAACCGAAAATAGGCTGCAAACTAAGCATTGATTATTGCATATAGTTTGAAAATCCTATAAAATTCGCCCGTTTACCTGTTTTCTATACAGATAAAAACGAGCACTATAACAATATATATCGTCTGCTATGCACTCGATTTTAACCAACCTAGAAGGAATTATACTATTAAACCTGTAAAACGTGTTCAGACAAATCGTGCCCACCGTCTTAATGATGAAATCCGTGGCGTGAAAGAAGTTCGCCTAACCGATGAAAATGGTGAACAAGTTGGTATCGTATCAATTCAAGAAGCATTAGCAAAGGCTGAAGAAGCTGAGTTAGACTTAGTTGAAATTAGCCCAAATGCTGAACCACCGGTTTGTCGTATTATGAACTATGGTAAGTTCATCTACGAAAAAGAAAAAGCTGCAAAAGAGCAAAAGAAAAAACAAAAAGTTATCCAAGTGAAGGAAATTAAATTCCGTCCAGGTACTGATGAAGGCGATTATCAAGTGAAGCTTCGCAGTATCATGCGTTTCTTGGAAGACGGCGATAAAGTAAAAATTACCGTGCGTTTCCGTGGTCGTGAAATGGCCCACCAAGAAATTGGTATGGACGTATTAGAGCGAGTAAAAGCCGATACAGCAGAAGTCGCAATGATCGAGTCCGCACCAGGCAAACTTGAAGGCCGTCAAGTGGTAATGGTTATCGCACCTAAGAAAAAATAATCCGATCTCATATAAAGCACATAATTTTTATGTGCTTTTTTATCAGGATAATCCATCATTTCTACTTGCATAGCGGTCATATTTTCGCTAAAATTCGCAAGCTTTTTTTAAGCATCTAAGCAGACAGGCAGACTCAGCAGCCTGATTTGCTTTGAAATAGCAATGTCAATTGCACAGGAATGTGATTAGTGCTTCCAAGAGATTTCCATATAGACGAATGATTATTCGACCTCAGAATGTGTAATCCGCCTAATGACAATGAAGTAAACTTAAACAATGCGGAGTTTTTAAAACAATGCCTAAAATTAAAACAGTACGTGGTGCTGCGAAGCGTTTCAAAAAAACAGCTTCAGGCGGTTTCAAACGTAAACAATCTCACTTACGTCACATTTTGACTAAGAAAACCACTAAACGTAAACGTCACTTACGTCACAAATCAATGGTTGCGAAAGCTGACCAAGTATTAGTAGTAGCTTGCTTACCATACGCATAAGCCTTTTAAGGTTGCGTAGATAAGTACGGACGTACGGATTAGTTAATTTTTAGTTTATAAATGTGGGCAAATGCCCAAAGACAATTTAGGAGATTAAATAATGGCTCGTGTAAAACGTGGTGTTATTGCAAGAGCACGCCATAAGAAAGTTCTTAAGGCTGCTAAAGGTTATTATGGTGCGCGTTCACGTGTTTATCGCGTTGCGTTCCAAGCAGTGATTAAAGCTGGTCAATATGCTTACCGTGACCGCCGTCAACGTAAACGTCAATTCCGTCAATTATGGATTGCTCGTATCAACGCGGCAGCTCGTCAAAACGGTTTATCTTACAGCAAATTCATCAACGGCTTGAAAAAAGCGTCTGTTGAAATTGACCGTAAGATCTTAGCTGACATCGCTGTATTCGACAAAATTGCTTTCGCAGCACTTGTTGAAAAAGCAAAATCTGCTCTTTAATTTAAAGAATAGAGATGAGGACGCCCTTAATAGGCGTCCTTTTTTATTATAAAATAGACTATTTTCATGAATTAAATTCCAAATAAGCGGTCAAAAAGCTGATATTTTTTGCAAATGAGGGAAATATGAAAAAACTGATTTTAATTACCTTACCAGCAATGCTAACAGCTTGCTCAACACCAGTTCAACAAAGTAGTGTGCCAATGGATATGCAAGCAGTTGCAGATTACCAACAACGTATTATCACCAAACAAACGGTTAATCCAAATGAGAAACCAAATGACGAGCCGTTAAACCAAAGTGATAAACGAGCTAAAAGCACTGCAACACAAATTGTAAGGCCGGTCATTTATCCTAGCGTAGGCTATCATCATGGATTTGGGCGCTATCGAGGCTGGTAAAATAAGCTGATTTATTGGCAAATTTTTTGCCAAAATTGACCGCTTGTAGGCTCTGCATTTACGCAGATTCTTTCGCCATTGTATTCAAAATCAAGCTGATAAGCATGTAGGTAAACTCTATCTGCAACAGTTCCCGAATAGAGCCTATCACCTAAAATCGGGCTACCTAAGCTTTTCATCGCAACCCTTAACTGATGTGTTTTGCCGGTTTTGGGTTGTAGAAGAAAATGACGTAAAGGTGGTTCGATAGAGTAAGAAGTAAATTGTGTGACTGCGGGATTTTCTTTACTATGGCACAACTTCCATGCCCCATTACGGGATTTTTCCATATCCCCCACAATCTTGCCTTGCTTTTTCTTCGGCTTTTTATCGCTCAACGCCCAGTAAGTTTTCTGAATTTTGTGCTGCTCAAACAAATGATAAAACCGCACTGCAGCCTCTTTATTTAAGGCTAAAATCAATAAGCCGGAGGTAATTTTATCTAAACGGTGAACAAGCCAAACCTGTTCAACATTAAGCTGCTTTGCTACCTGTTCAGTTAAGCCAATCGCTTCCTCGTCTTTATGCACACTTAACCCATCAGGCTTATTGATAATAATAAAATCATGATGTTGATAACAAATCATCAATTCTGCATTCATTTTGCTATAATCTCTTTTAATTTTTTGATTATTTTAACAAGGAAATTCAATGGCACTTACAATTTATTTGGTCAGACATGGTAAAACCGTCTGGAATATTGAAGGTAGATTACAAGGATCAGGCGATTCAGCTTTAGTAGAAGAAGGGATCAATGGAGCTAAAAAGGCTGGAGTTGCCCTTAAAAATATTCCGTTTCGTGCTGCCTATTCCAGTATGCAAAAACGTGCCCAAGATACCGCTAACTATATTTTAGCAGAAAATGAGCTATCTAATATTCCCCATTTCCACCACTGGGGACTCAATGAATTTAATTTTGGCTCTTGGGAGGGCATAAAATCTGTTGATTTACAAGAACATGACGAATATTGGGTAATGAAACGTACACCGTCAGAATACCGAGCCAAAAGCAACGGTGGCGAGGTGTTTGAGCAGCTTTATCAGCGTGTTACCAATGCATTTAACCACATTGCTGAATTGCATAAAGATGATCAGCATGTATTAATCGTCTCTCATGGCATGACACTTACTTTATTAACCGCAGTGTTAAAAGGTATTCCTTGGCAAGACTTCCGTAATGAAGAAAAACATTGCTTTGTGAGCAACACCGCGATTACCAAAGTAAAAGTAGATAACGGTAAGGTTGAAGTCATTGATTTTAATAATATCGCTCATTTATAGTGAGGCAAATTTTAAATATAAAAAGCAGCAATCATTTGTAGGGTTTTAATCTCTAACTCATCAATAATAACTTAAAACATAATAAGCGGTCGATTTTCTGAAAAATTTCACAAAAAACAGCTATAAAATATGAAATTTCTAGTCAATTCATTGCAAAATCGCTATACTTTATCGCCCTAAATTTTAGGTCAAAAAATGGTCCCTCTTTTTAGAGAAATCATAGGAATTAGATAGCGTTAATTTACGCAAAAAAATAACAACACAGAGGTTTTAAATGTCAGCTCCAAATTCAGGAACTAACCCGGCTCCGCTCGGTTTATGCGGTTTTGCATTAACTACTTTTTTACTTAGCTTAATCAACAATGGTACATTCAGCGGTGAAAATGTAGGCTTAGTATTAGCAATGGGATTTGCATTCGGTGGTACAGCACAGATGATCGCAGGTATGTTTGAATTCGCTAAAGGTAATACTTTTGGTTTTACTGCTTTTACTAGCTATGGTGCATTCTGGTGGTCTTTTGCATTATTTAAAGTATTTTTCGCTTCAACGGTATCACCAGAATTTATCGGTTGGTATTTAGTGGCTTGGGGAACATTTACATTAATGATGTTTATTGGCACCCTCGCTAAAGCTCGTGCACTACAAGCGATTTTCTTATTCTTAACCATTACATTCTACTTGTTAGCCGCAGGTGACTTTACACACAACAGCTCGTTAACAAATATTGGTGGTAACTTCGGTTTATTAACTGCATTCTGTGCATTCTACTTAGCCGCTGCAGATATTATCAACGAAAGCTTTGGTAGAACCATTTTACCAATTGGCGAACCGAAATAATCTTTCTGTATTAAAAAATCAAAAAAGCTGAATGTTGTTCATTCAGCTTTTTTATTTCACATCTAATTTGCAAATTTTAACGTAAAAATAACCGCTTGTTAGCTCTGCTTACGCCTCTTTCTGAGTTTTTTTCTCAACTTCAATTTGCTCTGTTTTTTCCACTTCAATTTTAGACATCGAACCTTGAATAGTTTGTTGAATTTCAATTGAAATTAAGCTACGTAGCAAACTTTCTGTTTCTTTAACTTTTTCAACAACCAAACTATCTGATGAAACATCGAAATACCCTTGCTCTTTTAAGCTTGCACTAAAGGTTGAGAAAATTGCTTTATCAAAGAACTCTGGTGCATTAATGCCGTGTAATACGGATAAACGCTGAGCAATCGAACTACTCTCTTTTTCCAAAGCACCTCGGCTGATTTCCGGCTGCTCGAGCAACACACTCAAGCTGATATAGTAGCGTTGTAAAATCTCACGCACGCCCGCAGAGTGCAATTGTAGTGTACGGATATGCGGACGGCTAATCATCAACATATCGCTTTCGTTTTTAATTACACCTTGGCGAACAAATTCTGCAATAATAGCTTCAATATGCTTGCTAACTTTCTCTTGTTTAAAATGTAGGAATAATTCAGCTTGTAAAAACGGATAAATTCGATTTACCGCTTGAATCACTAAATCTTTTGAAATCGCCTCGTAGTGTAACACCATACTTGCCACTAAAGCTGGCAATACAAATAGATGCTGAACATTGTTGCGATAATAGGTCATCAGCACTGCTGATTCTCTATCTAAACGAATCAACTCACCAAAATTATCTTTTTCAATACAAACGCCTGAGCGAGGTAATTGGATAACATGATTTAACATCTCCTCCACAGACTCTTCGGGTAAAGTAACCTCTTTTGAATAAGGCACATTTCTAAATAACTGAACATAACTTTCAAGTTGTTCAATTACCTGCTCACGTGATAACGCACGCTGACGGGACGCTAATAAAGCAGAACCGACCAAGTTTTTCGCATTTACCGCTGCCGCTTTATTAATATTGACCATCACTTGGTTTGCGATGTTATCTACTGCCTCATTTAACCATTTAGGACGATTATCCTCCGACTGCTCTTTCCACTCAGGGAAATGTTGATTAAGGTAATTATTTACTTGAATCGGCTCACCAAAATTAACATAGCCCTGACCTAAGTTTTTCAGTTTTTTAATCACACGCAACACCAAACCCGCATTCTCTTTCTCTTTGGCTGCACCGCGTAATTCTTTAGCATAAGTATCCACTTCAAGCACATGCTCATAACCGATGTACACCGGCACAATGCTAAGCGGACGATTTAAACCACGCTGAAGAGCTTGTAAGGTCATCGACATCATACCTGTTTTGGGTTCTAACAAACGGCCTGTACGAGAACGACCGCCTTCAATGAAATACTCCACTGAATAACCACGATAAAATAACTCTGCTAAATATTCACGGAAAATTGTAGAATACAGGCGATTTCCTTTAAAAGTACGGCGAATAAAGAATGCCCCCCAGCTACGGAAAATAGGACCTGCCGGCCAGAAATTCAGATTAATACCGGCAGCAATATGTGGTGGAACTAAACCTTGATGATAAAGTAAATAAGATAAAAGCAAATAGTCCATGTGACTACGGTGACATGGCACATAAACAATCTCATGTCCTTCCAATGCTAATTTACGTACACGGTCAGCATTTTTTACATTAATGCCTTGATATAATTTATTCCAAAGCCAACTTAACACACGATCTGCCACTCTTAAGCTCTCATGTTTTACATCTGCGGCAATTTCATTAATAATTTTTTCAGCTTCTTTACGCGCTTTTTCTGGAGAAGATTTTTTCGCTTCTTCCGCAATAGCGGCTTGAATCACTTCAGAATTAAGGATTTTATTAAACATTGCCTCACGATTAGGCAAACGAGGTCCCATTGCAGAATAACGTAATTTAGCAAAATGAATTTTAGCCACCCTTGCCACTTTTTGAGCAATTTTCTCATCTGCTCCATGTTCGGTAACCATATAACGCAAAGATACCGCCTGAGAAAAACGGACAAAATTATCACGCCCTGACCAAACCATCGAAATAAAGCGTTGGAATGAGGTTAAAACCTGCAAATGACGAGCATCTTCTTTACCTGGAGCGCGCCCCCATAACACAGAGACAGGCACTATTTGAACATCTAACTCTTGATTTTCACGATGTAAATCTAAATAACGATAAAAAAGTGATTCTGTTTCGCTTTTTGCACCTTTTGATTTAAAGAAACGGCGACCTTCGTCTAAAAAGACGAAACGGGGCAAAGTCTGACCATCAATCACATTATCTTGCAATGGGTCAGGTAAATTTAATGCCAAACAGTTTTTTTGTAGAATCAATAAATCGGTTTGTGAGGTATATGGCAACACATAGACAATAGGTTGCTCAAGGTTGAGTGCCAATTCTCTTATAGGGTCATTAGGAATAGCACGAGACTTCACTAAAAGTGAAAGAGGTAAATTTAATAGGGTTCGATAACAATTTAATAAGCCAGACATATTAATATCCCTTTAGAATAGTTATTTTTGGAGGTCTAACCTCTAAGACACACCATTCTACCATAATTTTTTACATAATTTTGTGAAATTATTAGTTACAAAACCAAAAATACTGTATATACTATCAACATTTTCTGTATATAAAGCCAGTAAGGATATTCAAATGCGTAAACATTTAACTGCTCGCCAACAAGAAATTTTTGATTTTGTAAAAACCCATATTGAAAATACAGGTATGCCACCAACGCGAGTAGAAATTGCCCGCGAAATTGGTTTTAAATCACCTAATGCAGCAGAAGAACACCTAAAAGCACTTGCCCGTAAAGGCTATATTGAGATGCTTTCAGGCACATCTCGAGGTATTCGTATTTTGGTTAATGATGAAGCTGAAGCTGCCAATGACGAAGATGAAGGTTTACCACTTATCGGTAAAGTGGCTGCTGGCACACCTATCTTAGCAGTTGAACACGTAGAAAATCATTATCCAATAAACGGCGCGATGTTTAACCCAGCTGCTGACTATTTACTAAAAGTAAACGGCAATTCCATGGAAAAAATCGGCATTTTAGATGGCGATTTATTAGCCGTTCATAAAACCAACTCGGCCCGTAACGGTCAAGTGGTTGTCGCCCGTGTTAATGATGAAGTCACCGTTAAACGCTTAGAGAAAAAAGGCGAATTGATCTATTTGCATCCCGAAAACGATGAGTTAAAGCCAATTGTGATCAACCCAACTCAAGAATATATTGAGATTGAAGGCATTGCAGTAGGTGTTATTCGTAGCAATGCTTGGATGTAGAATATTATTGGGGGTGAGAATGAACTCTCCCTACTACAGCCGATATATCGAAAAAGGCGAATATTGATTCGCCTCTACAAATTGCAAAAAAATAATAGAATTTGACCGCTTGTATCCTTTCTTCTCTATGAAAAATTCTCCTCAGCTTGCCAGCTTTTCTCATACTGAACAGGAATTGCTAACCAAAGCACAATGGTTGGCAGGCTTTACCTTAGGTGAAATTGCCGAAATGCTGAATATGCCTATACCCATGGATTTAAAACGAGATAAAGGCTGGGTGGGTATGTTAATTGAAACGGCATTAGGCGCAAAAGCCGGTAGTAAAGCAGAACAAGATTTTGCACACCTTGGTATTGAACTTAAAACAATTCCCGTCAATGAAAAAGGCTTGCCTTTAGAAACAACCTTTGTCAGCCTTGCACCACTGACACAAAATAATGGTATTACTTGGCAAAGCTGCCATGTTCGACATAAACTCTCTCGTGTTTTATGGATTCCAGTTGAAGGTAAACGCACAATCCCGCTCTCTCAACGTCATATCGGGCAGCCGATTTTATGGTCGCCTTCCGTTGAGCAAGAATATCGCCTGCAACAGGATTGGGAAGAGCTTATGGAAATGATTGTCTTAGGTAAGCTTAATGAAATTAACGCCACACTTGGAGAAGTATTGCAGCTTCGCCCGAAAGGTAGGAATAGTCACTCACTTGCCCCTGCTATCAATAATAAAGGCGAGCTAGTGCAATCCCTACCTTTAGGCTTTTATTTACGCAAACAATTTACGACTGAAATTTTACAAAACTTTTTGCATTACCCTCTTTAAATTTTGTTCAACTCTCTATATGATGTCCTCGTTTTTTGGATAGAAAAAAACAATTAATCCCCCTATTTTTTGAAGGATATTTTATGTTTGACTGGATTGCAAACCCCGAAGCCTGGATTGCACTTTTAACTCTAACCGGGCTTGAAATCGTGTTAGGTATTGATAATATTATTGTAATTAGTATTTTGGTTTCTCGCCTACCAGTACATCAACGCCAATCAGCCCGAATTATCGGTTTGGCTCTTGCGATGGGAACCCGTATCCTGCTATTACTCTCACTTGCTTGGATGATGCGCTTAGTCGATCCTCTCTTTAACTTTGCGGGCCATGAAATTTCAGGCCGTGATCTGATTTTATTACTCGGCGGTATTTTCCTTATCGTAAAAAGTGCAATGGAATTAAAAGAGTCCATCGCCGCACAATCCCATGAAGAAAAACAAGCAGCTAGTAAAACAGCAAGCTTTTTCATGATTTTAACTCAAATTGCCATTTTTGATGTTGTATTCTCACTTGATTCTGTGATTACAGCTGTGGCAATGGCAAAAGATATTCCGGTTATGGTAATCGCGATTGTTATTGCAGTGGCAGTGATGATGTTAGCAGCAAAAAGTATTGGCGATTTCGTGGATAATAATCCAACTATCAAAAATTTAGCACTCGCCTTCTTAATTTTAATCGGTATCGTATTAATTGCCGAAGGCTTTGATATTCACATACCAAAAGCAGCGGTTTACACCGCAATGGGCTTCTCTGTGATTGTAGAAATGCTCAACATAAAGATGCGCAACAATCAAGAAAAGCTTGAACAAGTATAATTACTTAGCCCTTGATGAAAATCAGGGGCTTTTTATTGTACAATAACCCTACAAGCGGTTAATTTACTCAATTTTTTTACAAATTACTCTAACTCAAAAATATGTTACTGATTGATATTAAAGATAAAGAACTTACCCAAGAAGAAGTGGAAATGTTAGAGCATCCACTGGTTTCAGGGCTAATTTTATTTACCCGTAATTTTTATGATAAAGCCCAAATTCAAGCATTAGTAAAAGATATTCGCCAAAGGGTGAAAAAGCCACTCTTGATTACCGTCGATCAAGAAGGCGGACGTGTACAACGTTTCCGTGAGGGATTTACCAAATTACCGGCAATGCAATCTTTCAAGCAGCTTGCTTCAAAGGAAGCCAATGCAATCAAAATGGCAAAAGAGTCAGGCTGGCTAATGGCTGCTGAAATGTTTGCATTAGACATCGATTTAAGTTTTGCCCCCGTATTGGATTTAGGCCATGAATGCAAAGCAATCGGCGACCGTTCATTTGGGCAAGATCCCAGTTCAATTTTACCAATAGCTGAGGCTTTCATAGATGGTATGCTTGAAATAGGCATGGCAACTACGGGTAAACACTTTCCTGGTCATGGTCATGTATTGGCCGATTCACATTTAGAAACCCCTTTTGATGACCGTCTATGCGAAATGATTTTTGAGCGTGATATCCAGCCATTCAAACAGCTTATTGCTAAAAGTAAACTTTCCGCAATTATGCCTGCACACGTAGTTTATACCCAATGTGATAGCCAGCCTGCAAGTGGCTCAAGCTATTGGTTAAAAGAGGTGCTACGTAAACAATTAAATTTCAACGGTGTAATTTTCTCAGACGATTTAGGCATGAAAGGTGCCGGTTTTATGGGGAATTTCGTAGAACGTTCGGAAAAAGCTATCCAAGCAGGTTGTGATTTACTCTTACTTTGCAATGAACCAGATGGCGTTGTTCAAGTATTAGATGGCTTGAAATATCAACCAACTCAAGCTCAAAAAGAGCGTCATTTATCATTAATGAAACGTAAAACAATCAGTTGGCAAGAGCTGGAAAAAAGCTCTCGCTACCAACAAGCACAACTTGAGCTAACCACCTTACAAAATAAATGGTTAGAGTGGAAAGAAGCCAATGCCTAATATGTTGCATTGTTCTCATTTTGAACGTGGTAATTGTACTTCTTGCCAATGGCTTGAAAAGCCTTATAGCGCTCAATTATCCGATAAGGAGACTGATCTCAAGCGGTTAATTTCACCTTTTATTTTGCAAAATAAAACAGAAATATTACCGCTTGTATCCTCTCCTCTTTCGCATTTTCGCAATAAAGCTAAAATGGTAGTTTCTGGAAGTGTGGAACGTCCGATTCTCGGTATTTTAAAAGATCAAAATGATGCGCAAAGCGGCATTGATTTAACCGACTGCTCGCTCTACCCTACTTCATTTACAACACTATTTCCCATTCTGAAAGACTTTATCGCCCGAGCAGGCTTAGTGCCGTATAACATTGCGAAGAAAAAAGGTGAGCTGAAATATATTCTGATTACCGAAAGCCAATATAATCAATCACTTATGTTACGTTTTGTCGTAAGAAGTGAGACCAAACGAGTACTAGTCGAACGAGAACTACCCAAGCTGTTGGAAAAGTTGCCTGCAAATTCAGTGGTAAGCCTTAATATTCAGCCCCAACACGCAGCTTTACTCGAGGGAGAAAAGGAAATTTTTCTTACTAAACAGAAAGTGATTAAAGAATATTTCAACGGAGTACCGCTGTTTATTCGCCCACAAGGCTTTTTTCAGACCAATCCACAAGTTGCCAGTAAACTTTATCATACAGCACAAACATGGATTAAAGATTTGCCTATTGGAAAATTTTGGGATCTTTTCTGCGGTGTCGGTGGCTTTGGCTTACATTGTGCCAACAGCTTGGCTTGTAAAAATCCCAATGTGGAATTAACCGGCATTGAGATTTCCGCTTCAGCTATTGAAAGCGCGACTAAATCAGCAAACGAACTTGGCTTAAATAAAGTAAATTTCGCCTCACTAGATTCAGCTCAATTTGCGTTAAATGAAACCGGCTCAACGCCTGATTTGGTGATTGTCAATCCACCTCGCCGAGGCATTGGCAAACCATTAGCGGAATTTCTTAATCAGCTCGGCTCACCTTATTTGATTTATTCAAGTTGTAATGCTAATTCAATGGCAAAAGACTTTGAATCACTGACCAATTATGAATTACACAAAGTGCAACTTTTTGATATGTTTCCCCATACTTCGCATTACGAAACATTAACGTTTTTAGTCAAAAAATGAGCATTACAAGGGGGCAATTTTTTGCCGTTTTTTGCAAATATTGCTATAATCTTAAGCGAATATCGTCTTAGATCAAATTAGTGATAAATTATTTGTCGCAATTGCGGTTTTTAAAAGACAAAAGCAGAAAATCGCTTTAATATATATCTATTCTTTTTTTTCTATTAACTCTCACATTAGAGGATATCAACAATGGCAAAAATTGTTAAAGTAATCGGTCGTGAAATCATCGACTCTCGTGGTAACCCAACTGTTGAAGCAGAAGTTCACTTAGAAGGTGGCTTCGTTGGTTTAGCAGCTGCTCCATCTGGTGCTTCTACCGGTTCACGTGAAGCATTAGAATTACGTGATGGCGATAAAGGTCGTTTCTTAGGTAAAGGTGTATTAAAAGCGGTTTCAGCAGTAAATAACGAAATTGCAAATGCACTTGTAGGTAAAGAAGGTACTGCTCAAGCAGAAATCGACCAAATCATGATCGATTTAGATGGTACAGAAAACAAATCTAAATTCGGTGCAAATGCAATCTTAGCCGTTTCTTTAGCAACAGCTAAAGCAGCAGCTGCATCAAAAGGCTTACCACTTTACGCTTACATTGCTGAATTAAACGGTACACCGGGTGTTTACTCTATGCCATTACCAATGATGAACATCATCAACGGTGGTGAACACGCAGATAATAACGTTGATATTCAAGAATTTATGATTCAACCGGTTGGTGCATCAACATTAAAAGAAGCATTACGCATTGGTGCAGAAGTATTCCACAATCTTGCAAAAGTATTAAAAGCAAAAGGCTTAAATACTGCGGTAGGTGACGAAGGTGGTTTCGCACCAAACTTAGCATCTAATGCTGATGCATTAGCATGTATTAAAGAAGCGGTAGAAAAAGCAGGTTATGTTTTAGGTAAAGATGTAACTTTAGCGATGGACTGTGCATCTTCTGAGTTCTACGACAAAGAGCGTAATGTGTATGATATGAAAGGCGAAGGCAAAACCTTCACTTCACAAGAGTTCACTCACTACTTAGAAGGCTTATGCAAAGAGTACCCAATCGTCTCTATCGAAGATGGTCAAGATGAATCAGACTGGGAAGGTTTTGCATACCAAACTAAAGTATTAGGCGACAAAGTTCAATTAGTAGGTGATGACTTATTCGTAACCAACACCAAAATCTTGGCTCGTGGTATCGAAAACGGCATCGCAAACTCTATCTTAATCAAATTCAACCAAATCGGTTCATTAACTGAAACGTTAGCAGCAATTAAGATGGCAAAAGATGCAGGTTACACAGCGGTTATCTCTCACCGTTCAGGCGAAACTGAAGATGCAACGATTGCGGATTTAGCGGTTGGTACCGCAGCAGGTCAAATCAAAACAGGTTCAATGAGCCGTTCTGACCGTGTTGCGAAATACAACCAGTTAATCCGTATCGAAGAAGCGTTAGAGCGTGCTGGCACACCGGCTCCGTTCAACGGTCGTAAAGAGATTAAAGGTCAAGCATAATTGCTGATTTAACTTCCGAAATGCCACTGAGAAATCAGTGGCATTTTTATATTGAACTCAAAAAAGGGATAAAATGCTCTATTCTGTTCTCACCGACCATATTTTGTTAAACGAACCTTATCGGAATGGTGCTCACTCTACTCAGCACGAACACTTAGTAGTAATGTTTGAAATTGATGAAGAAACCGGCTATTTTTACGCAATGGATTTACACCAAACCGAACAGCCGGTAGTCGATAGTTTATTTGTTTTTAGCATTAGTGATATTGAGCAAAATTCACTACACGAACCACGCCGTGTAGAAATTTGTTGGGACGAAAGCGGTTATCAAGCCTTCTTGCTGATCAACAGCTACCCGCACGCGGTATTTGATTTCCGTCAATTTGTTGGCTATAACCACAGCAAATTCCCTCACCCGGAACTTGGCAGTATGTGGGTGCATAAAGAAACCACGAAAGAATTAGTTGAGAAATGGTTAGGCAATAGCTAAAACTATAAGGACGCACTAAAGTGCGTCCCTAAAAAATCTCTGATCCTATTTTACTTCTCTAATCATAATCTCGGAGGGAATCACACTTCCCTGCCAGTAGAGCTCAGCAGCTACTTTTTCCGCTAAGGCAAAATAGGCCTGACTAATCTCATGATCCGGTGCCGCAGCAACCGTTGGCACACCGGCATCTAAATCTTCACGTAAACGGATATGTAGCGGCAGTTGTGCTAACACTTGAGTTCCATATTTTTGTGCTATTTTATCTGCTCCACCGGTCCCAAAAATGGCTTCATGGTGACCACAGTTTGAGCAAATATGCATCGACATATTTTCCACCACACCAAGCACCGGTACAGAAACTTTCTCAAACATTGAAATTCCTTTAATAGCGTCTAATAGTGCAATATCTTGTGGGGTAGTCACTACAATCGCACCTGTTACTGGAATTTGCTGAGAAAGCGTTAATTGAATATCCCCCGTACCTGGCGGCATATCAATCACTAAATAATCCAATTCATTCCACCAAGTTTCATTCAGCAGTTGGCTCAACGCACTACTTGCCATAGGACCACGCCAAATGGTTGCGTTATCTTCATCCATTAAATAACCAATTGAGTTAGATTGCAGTCCATGTGCGACAATCGGTGTAATGTGCTTATTATCCGGTGAAGTCGGACGTTGGTCTTTTGCTCCCAGCATATGTGGAATTGATGGACCATAAATATCCGCATCCAAAATCCCCACTCTTGCTCCTTGGGCTTGCAACGCTAATGCTAAGTTTACTGATGTAGTCGATTTCCCCACGCCACCTTTACCAGAAGTAACCGCAATAATATTTTTCACACCATTCACAGCCGGATGCTTATTCGCACGTTTTAAGGTAGAAATTTGGTAATTTAGTACCCATTTTACACCGCTTGCTGCTGCAACTTGCTTCAATTTTTCTTCAGTCTCTGATTTTAGTGCCTGAAAACCACCATTCCAAGCAAAGGGCATAGTTATTTCAATTCGTAAAATACTTCCACCTAACTCTGCCTTTTTAAAAGCATTTAATACGATAAGATCTTTTTGTAATGTCGGGTGCGAAAATTGTTGTAAAACACTTTTAATTTCAACAAGTTGCTGCTCTGTTAATTGGTTCATCATATTAATCCTTTTGTGCTGAAACACGTCGTAGATCCTTGCTATAAATTACTTCGCTATCATTATTAAGATCAATACCTAAAAGGGAGGAAACCATCCCAACCCGATGCTGGTATTGAAATAGCGGTAGCACTGCTACATCATGATAAAGCAGTTCATTAATATCTAAAATCAGTTGATTACGCTCTTCTAAACTTAAGTTTTCTAATTGTAGTCGTTCAAGTTTTTGATCAACTAATTCATTTTTATAATTTGAGTGATTATCTGGACTCCTGGAGTGAAATTTCTGTAAAAACATTACAGGATCAGGATAATCTGCACACCAACCTGATCTTATTAACTGGAACTCCTTATGATATCTTAATTTACTTAAGGTTTCCCAATCAACCATTTTAGGTGTAATTTGAAATAACTCAGATTGTGAAAGCGTTCGAGTAATTTGGTTTGCAATCTTAATATTGATATGACTTTCATCATACAACAGCTTCAGTTTCAACGGATTATCTTGATGAATCCCTGCTTTTGTTAATAGCTGCTCAACAACTATCGGATTCCAAGTTTTTTCTCTATCTTTGATCAGATTATGTGGCATAACAGATTGGCTTGGAATGCCATGCTCTTGACCAATCTTTGCAGACGCAACCATTGTTCTTAATGCTTCTCGAATCTCTTTTTTACTTAGTATTGGGTCACTAAAGTTAAATTCATAATAATAAGAGCATAGACGTGGAAATTTCACGATATTCGTTTTTTGGCTATAAAGTGGATTTTCCACAATATCAAAGCGAGTGTAATTATCAACCGGTTTAATTAACTGATATTCTACTGTTTGAAAGGGAATATTTGTATCTACTGCTTTTAATACCATTTTATTGGGTATTATTTCTTCAAGTTGGTAAGCACCATTACTAACAAAATTTTCTGAATTTGGAGCTACACCGTGATAGGTAGGTAATAATGCGGCATGTGCCAACATTTCCGGCAATAAATAATTAGGATGATTTAAGCGAATTTGTAGAGAATGATCATTTAATGCTACGATACCTAATTCAGAGGCATCTTTTTCTTTATCTTGAATCGCTTTTGCATTTTCCACACCCATATAGACTAGATATTTTGCAAGAGATGAGCGATTTTGTGGTTCAATTAAACGCTGCCAGCTAGCAACAAAATCGTGTGCGGTAACTGCATCGCCGTTCGACCATTTTGCCTTTTCATTTAAAATGAACAACCACTCTTTTCCATCTTCGCTAAATCCATTCTGAGCAATTGCAGGAATGATATCACCTTTAGCATCGTATGCCATTAAACCCACTAATAGATCTCTTAAGGGTGCCGCATCTGCAGAAGCATTCACCTTATGAGGATCAAGTACAAATATATCTGAATAAATTGCACGCTTTAATAGCTCACTAGTGTGGCTTTCAATTGGTGAGATTTGAGTTGATTTAGGACTATTTAGTTTGTCACAAGCGGTAATGAGTAGCATGCAAGCGGTTATTTTTGCCAGTTTTTTTACAAATTTAACCGCTTGTAGAGATTTAAACATAAGTCTCCTAAAAACGAATCAAGGTTATTAAACAAGAAGCCCGGGGAATAGTGTAGTAATCCCCGCTACAATAATTTCAATGCCAAGTGCCATTAAAATCAACCCCATGATACGGGTCACAACATTCGATCCGGTTCTACCTAATTTCTTAACCAGAGGAGCTGAATAACGAAATAAAATATAACAGATCAATGCAAAAATAATAATAGCAAGGCTAAATCCGACATAATCCTCCCAATTATAGTACCTAGTTCCCCAAACTATCGTTGAACCTATTGCCCCCGGGCCTGCCATAATCGGCATAGCAAGCGGGACAACACCTATATTTTCATATTCAGTAATATCTTCATTTTTTTCTTCTTTATTTTGTTTATGTTCGCCCAGTTTACCGCTGATCATTGTCATTGCAATACTAACAATCAAAATCCCACCGGCAACTCTAAATGAACTTAAAGAAATACTAAAGGCATTTAAAATCAGGTTTCCAAAATAAAGGCTGACAAGCAAAATAATGCCAATTGATACCGCAGTAACCAAACTTGTATGATTTCGCTCCCCTTCATATTGATGGGCAGTCATACTGAAAAAAATAGGCAAAGAACCAAATGGATTTACAATAGCAAAAAGCCCGATAAAGAACTGAAGATAGATAGCAAAATTAACAATAATATCCACAACAACGATCTCAAATAACGATATTTCTACATGATTATATAGCGTAATTTAAAAGGGACTAAACTAAAAGCCCCAGAACCATTTCAGATTATGGGCACTTTTAGTTTAAAAACTTAGACAATTAACGAGATGACTGATTAATAAATTCTTCATTCACTTCAATAGAAGCTCTTGTGCGAAGATCCTTTAACAATTCATTACGTAAAATCAAACGATTTGCTTCTGCGAATTGTGGAGCTAAAGTATTAAATTTTTCAGTATCTCCCTCCTTGATTTTATCTAATGCAACAATCACAATATCACCTTGTTGGTTGCGCGCAATTTGATAGCTTGTTTTGTCTGCCTCTTTTTTCATTGCAAACACCGTTTTGGCTAAGGTCGGATTATCTACCTCTGCTTGCATATAAACTAAAGTTTGTGGTGCATTGAATTTCACTTCAGTTGTTTTACCTTCATTTAATGCTTTAAGAGCCTCATCAGCCTTACTCTGTAATGCTTTTTCCGCTTTCTCAGCTTTTACGAAATTCTCAACGGCAGCTTTTGCTTCATCAAAAGTTTGCACACGCTCAGCATCATATTCACTCACTCGTAAGAATAAGGTTTTCGGTTGCGTTTCCGTACCAATTTCTAGCGCATCAGAATTTTGTTTATTTTGACGTAACTCTCCATCGAATAACGCTTTTAATACTTTTTCATGCTGTAAGGCTGCAGGTACATTTGCACGGGTAAATTGTGCTGTTTTTTGTAATTCAACACCACCTGCTTTTGCAACTTCTTCCAATGAGCTATTATTTTCAAATGCCTTGTTTGCCATTTCACGAGCAGTATTTGAATATTCGGTTAGCACTAATTCTTGACGAATAGTATCCACTATACGATCTTTTACTTGAGCTAGTTCAATAACCTGTTCCGGCTTGCGTTCCAGTACTTTGATAATATGATAAGCATTATCCACTTTCACCACATTACTAATTTGGCCGGCATTTAAATTTACTATTGCATCTTCAAATGCTGTTGGGAAAGTACCCGCTTTAGCCCAACCTAAATCGCCGCCATGGGCAGCAGACAAGCTATCAATAGACTTCGCTTTTGCTAACGTAGCAAAATCCGCACCATTTTTTAGCTCTTGCTCAACCGCTTTTGCTTGCTCTTCATTAGATAATTGAATATGAGCTAAATGAGCTTCGCCTTTTGTTATATATTCAGCTTTATTACGGTCGTAATAAGTTTGAATCTGCTCATCAGTAATTTGGACTTTTTTCTCAATATCTTTTGGCGAAAGAGACACATATTCAACTACTAATTTTTCAGGCGCTAATAATTTTGCTTTATTGGCATCATAATAAGCTTTTAATTCTTCTTGTGAAGCGGTCTGATTTGGCATTTCTTTTGCAATTGAATATTCTGCTAAACGTATCTCACGTTGTTGTAATAATAATTTAGCTAACAACTCTTGTTGAGCTGGTACGGTAAATTCACTATTCACAATCCCTTCTTGCAATTGAGATTGCATCATTCCTTCATGAACAATGGCAGCATAAGCATCAGGGCTTAAGTTATTATGACGTAATGTTTGTTGATACAAATCATTGCTGAATTTGCCGTCTTGTTGGAACATTTGGCTATTTACAATTTCCGACTTAATTTGCTCAGCACTAATACCAAGCTTTAACTGTTTTGCATATTGACGTAAGAGTTCTTCATCCACCAAGCCGTTCAGTACAGATTGATTAAATTGAGCAGCATATTCAGGATTATCCATTAAATCCCAAAAACGGCTGCCCATTTCTGCATTTAAAATATTTTGCTGACGGCTTACTGCATTATTAAACACTTGCTGACTAATTTCTTCCCCATTGACTTTAGCAATTGAGTTATCAGATGAAATCAAGCCACCACTAATACCACCTATGACAAATGAAATAGAGATCAATGCAAAAATAATTTTAAATACCGGTCCGTTCGTCCGTTCATGCATATTTTCAATCATTTAAAAATTCCTAAATTTATTGATAAAAATTGGCATTGATTATACTCTTTCTGGAGTTAGAAATAAATTGCAAATTTTTATTGAAATTTAACCGCTTTCTCTTTAGAATTTGCAATTCCTGTCGTAGCTGAGTTAGAGATCGGCTATTGATGTATTATCAACCCTTAACAAAAAGGAAATTAAAATGTCTCTAAGCGTAGAAGCAAAAGCAAAAATCGTTGCTGAATTTGGTCGTGATGCAAAAGATACTGGTTCATCAGAAGTGCAAATTGCATTATTAACAGCTCAAATCAACCACTTACAAGCACACTTTGCTGAGCATAAAAAAGATCACCACGGTCGTCGCGGTTTATTACGTATGGTTTCTCGTCGTCGTAAATTATTAGACTACTTAAAACGTACTGATCTTGCTAAATATTCAGAAACTATCGCACGTTTAGGTTTACGTCGCTAATTTCAAATATTAAATATGAGAGCCGAGCTGAAAAGTTCGGCTTTTTTATAAATCCAATATTGAGGAAAAAATATGGCATTTGCGTCATTATTTACTTTGTTAGACGATATTGCAGCCGTGTTAGACGATGTGTCTATTATGACAAAAGTTGCAGCCAAAAAAACAGCAGGTGTGATTGGCGATGATTTAGCCTTAAATGCGAATCAAGTCAGCGGTAAAAATATCTTACCTGAACGCGAATTACCCATTGTTTGGGCAGTTGCAAAAGGTTCATTTATCAATAAAGTGATCTTAATTCCACTTGCCTTACTTCTATCAGTATTTCTGCCTCAAGCTATCATCCCATTGTTGATGATCGGTGGAGCTTATTTATGCTTTGAAGGTGTAGAAAAATTACTGCACAAATTCTTACATAAAAACGAGCATAGCGAATCCGAAGAACTGTCGGAAAAAGATAAAATTAAAGGTGCTATCCGTACAGATTTTATTTTATCAGCCGAAATTATTATTATTGCTTTAGGGGTTTTACAAAACTCCTCTACTCTCATTAAAATCTTATCTCTTTCTGCTATCGGTATCGGCATTACCGTGTTTGTTTACGGCTTAGTAGGCTTAATCGTTAAATTAGATGACATCGGTTTGTGGCTAATGCGTAAAAAAAGTGCATTCTCACAAGCGGTCGGAAAAGGCTTATTATTTACAATGCCTTGGTTTATGAAAACACTTTCTGTTATTGGTACTATCGCAATGTTCTTAGTAGGAGGTGGCATCTTTTCTCATAACTTACCGGCAATCCATCATTTTGTAGAGAAGTTACAAATCGCGCCAAACTATTTAATGTTCGTTGATTTAGTTGTAGGTATTATTGTCGGCTTAATTTGTTGCATGATTATCTTACCTATAATGAAATTGTTTTCGAAAAAAGCTTAATTAAAATAAAAGCGTTGATGACATCATCAACGCTTTCCTAAAAATATTCCTGCTAAATCGCTCTCGCCAGATATAAATCAACTTTACTCAACTCTGACATTTTAGTCAGATAATCTAGCACAGTTTTTGGAAACTCAACGCCTTTAACGCAGGTCAAGTTTCTAAGCATTGGGAAAACAATAATATCTTCCAGCGATAACCCACCGCTTAGTGCATTTTGTGATTTAATCAAGCTCGATAATTCCGTTAATAATGGTTGAACAGCTTGAATATAATGTTCGGATTGAGCAAAATTTTCGGCAAAATCTCCAATAAATTCCGTTTTTTTCTGCACGAAATAATCAATCGCACTTTGCTTTTCAAATTCTGCCAAGCCTAATTTTACAAAACGCGGCAATAATAAGTGGTTATAGACTTTTGCCAGTTTAGCTGTCCAAGCTTCAATTTCCGGTCGGATAGTCCCTGTAATTATTTTCTCACCATAGTTCGCATCCACATAGCGAACAATGTCCAAACTTTCCGGCATAGCCGTGCCATCCTCTTTGAGCAAAATCGGTACTACTTTTTTGCCGACTAAGTGAACTCATCATCGTTAGCAATTATTTCCACTTTAATAGGGACATTCTTTAAACCAAATATCATTTTAGCCCGCACACAATATGGGCAATGGTCATATACATATAATTTCATCATTATTCCTCATCAATTAATAAAAAAATAGCAGGAACTCCCTGCTATTTTATTAAATACTATAATGTTTTGCTTTCATTTAGACTTTCAGGCAAGGCAAGAACGCCATCCGCTTTAGCTTGAACATCCATGTTGACCTGTTTTAAGTTTTCTTCACGAATGCGATTTGCAAGTACTGTATCATTTGTTTGCTCTGCTACATGTAACGCCATAATACGATCATCTGCAATACACTCATCATGTTCTAATAACAACTCAAATTGTACTTTCGCTTTTTGGTATTCGCCATCACGTGTATAAATATAACCTAATGCTCTTGCGTAATCATCCGTATATTTAACATTTGCTTTATCTGCACGTTTTGCTAACACTTTTAATAATTTACTGTCTGAATCAACCTGTAAGCGTGTAAGCTGAACAAACAAGCCGTTTAGTTGTTCATCCTCAAATTTCTTCAAGGTTTCTAACGCTATTTCTTCCGCTGATTGGTGATCATCACTATCAATTAAACGTTTCACCACACCTACACGGCTATACACCGATTTACGGCGGCGGTTTGGTTGGTTTTCCCACCAATACAATAGCCCTTCTTGCCCTTCTTCTTGTAAACGCTCATCCTGTAAACCATCATCTACAAAATGCTCTAACTCGGCGTACTCTTCTGTGGTTAAGAAACTGCGTTGCCCGATTTCAGTTAGTAATCTGTCTAACGCCACATAGGCTTTAGAATCTTTGTAGATTTGAATAGCCAAACGTAAAACTTCATCGTTATGCGGAGCAAGTTCTAATAAACTATCAATCGCTGTACGGGCTGCGGGGATCTTACCTTGCTGTAACAAAATTTTAGTGCGGGATAATTCCACCGCTACATTATTTGGCCCGGCAATTTCAGCAGCTTTAATCAAATATTTGTTTGCCGCCAAATCATCCCCGTTTTGTTGTGCAGCTTCTGCTGCTTTAATTAAATTAAGCACGGGTTCATCGGCATGTTTAGCGTTTTTACTGAATAATTTTTCTGCTTTGGAATAATTACCTTCGCTCATACGCATTAGACCTTCTAGGGTCTCTTGCTGTGCTTTTTTATGTTTACGGGTTGAAAACCAGTTATAAGCACCACTACTCATTCTACAAATTTTAGTAAATATCCATTCCAAGCCATAAACTACCGCCATCGCTATAACAAAGAAAACTACTAGCATCACAATGCTCATTTCAATCACTGTTGATGCAGTTTCAATTCTTACATAGCCTTGACTACCTGCGAGATAAGGACCTGAAATCAAACCCGCTAATAATAAAAGCATTAAAAAGAGAGTTCTAAACATAATATTATTCTCCTTTTATTGTGCTGAAGGCTTTGTCGATTGTGGTTGTTCAGAAGTTGCATCTTCTTTCACAGGCTCAACTTGCTCTAGCTCTTTTTCAGCTTTAATTTCTACTTTTTCAACTGGTTGAGGTACTTTATTAATTTGCTGTGCTAATACTTTCAAACTTTGTAATGAATCAGGTGCATCTACATAAATAGTTTGCTCCGCTAAGTCATCCATCTCTTTTAAGAAATTTTGCACATTTTCATTTGAGGTTTCAAAATAACTTCTTATCCAAGAACCTACCGTTTGTAACGATTTTTTATACAACTCACTTTGTTGACGTGGAATTGCTAAAATCGCAATTTGAAGACGTAAGCGAATATTTTCACGCAAATAAATTTCTTGATTTGGTGCAACAAAAGCTTTCTCATCAGCTTCATTACGTTTAGAAACACGAATAAAATGATCTAAGAAAGAAGTCGCATTTTTCTCCAAATTGGTTTTCCAATCTTCTATTGAATCCGTTACTTGATTGTTTGAATTCGATGCTTGATTTTGCTCATTTTCTAAAATAGGCAAATCATCTAATTTATTAGCTAAATTTGCTACGCGCTGCATTAACGCATTTTGATCGACAACATTAATATTCGCCAACGTATTTAAATCAGCCTTAATTGCTTCACGCACATTAATAGCAGTAGGCACTTGCGTTAATACTTGATCAGCCTCCAATAAAAGATTTTTTGCTGTTTCAATATCGTTATCCAATACGACCTTACGCAGTGCATTATTTAATAGAAAATCAGCTTCAGATAACAACCAGAATGTTTTATCAGAACCAGAAGTATTATTTAATTTTTGTAGCTGTAACTGTAATCCACTAATTTGCTGAGTATAGCT